>NZ_JBHIRY010000059.1:0-13879 GCF_042138635.1 Paenibacillus medicaginis
GGAAAGCCGTATGCGGGAAAACCGCACGTACGGTTTGATGAGGAGGGGTTGGCAAACCCAGCCCTTTACTCTACCAACCGAGAGCCGCGCGAGCATATCCCCCGGACAATTGTACGAAATATCGTTCAAAGTTGGATGCTTCTGAATAACATCTGATAACAACCAGAAAATGAGATATTATTTTCTTGGCTTGTCTGATGGCCGTCGCCAATGATCGACAGAGGCAATGTACAGCGAACGTAACGACAGAATGCATTCGACAGCCCTTCCAGACCGCTGAAACCAAACTAATGTACCTATAGGTGCTGCTTTAGCGGCAAGTGCCATCGTTCAATCGGGTGCATCAGCGCCTATGTAGCCTCCGCCTGGAAACCTCACTGAGCAGCCAGGCGCACCATCCTTCAGTGTATATACAAATCCTGAAGGGCGGCCATTCATGATCCGTTGGATGAAAGACCAATCACGGTAAGAAGTATGTACTACATTGCTGAACACCTGAGTAGACATAGAACAAGCGGGTTTCCTGCATCCATTTCAACCCTTTAATTCATTCTATGGAGGAGTGGCAGATCAAGGTAAGCGAGTGCTAAATTCCATGGTCTGTGTCTTTTCATTTCTCAAGGATACAGTATTTTGGTAAAACTGGTTGATCAGTTGGTCCAGCTCTTGAGATTTTTGTAGCACCTCCGGAGCAAGGAAGCCTTTTTCAACCGCGAGAATCTCCATTTCACATCTTTTCAGCTCGATTTCCTGCTTCAGCTTCTCCATGGTCTTCTCCCTCTCAAAATAGCGTAGATGTACCGGAATGAAAAAAGAACAGCCTGTAGGTGCAAGACTGTTCTTCGCTGATCATTATGGCTGGATCTTCGACTGCCGTTGATTTAATTATACAAAATAGTCCATTAACAGACAATAAAATAATTTAACTGTCCATGTATATACCTGAATTATTTGTCTCCAGTTGTCTACACTTTAGTTAATAAAAGAGACAGTGGAGCGTTGACATGGAGCAAACTTTAACAAGGATTGGCCGTAAAATCCGTCAGTATCGGAAATTGAAAGCATTAACACAGGAACAGCTTGCGGAATTGGTCGGCACGAATTTTTCCTACATCGGCAAAATCGAGCGGGGAGAATATAATGTTAAAATACACACGCTTGAAAAAATAGCGAATGCGCTGGAAGTGAGCTTATCCGCACTGTTATCTGACGGTGACCATAAGGGCATTGAGATGAGCGACGCGGTTCTGGAAGCTGCAGCGCTGCTACAGAACCAGAGCGAGACCGATCAACAGAAGGCGGTTGAAATTCTCAAAATTATGTTCCGTACGTAGCAGGAGCAACAACACCCCTATTGGAAATTCTCCCATTAATGGTGCAACTGTTTATCGCACAAAAATAGCCCGCTCATTACGAGCGGACCGGGTAGTCGATTATTTTCCGAATTTTATTTCCGCATACAGGACAGTCAACAAGTTGTTAGTGTATCATCATGACAAGCCCGCAGTTGCATCCTGAAGCCATTCCTCACGTTTGCTCGAGACTTCGATCATCAAGTTGGCTCCAAGCCTGAATCCATGCAGAAAAGCAGCTTCAACATGCATGCTATTGACGCTGTCACACAGGTCAAAATATTCCTCAAGCTCACGAAATGCTTCTTCACCTAATCGGTCTCGCCATTGTTCCGTCTGTACCACCATTTGTCGGCTTAAGCGTCGGTATTCAGGATGAGACGGCACAATCGCCTCATCGGGATGAAGCTGCCCGCGGTACAAGGCCTCCAGAATCGTTTTCATAGTCATCCTCCCATAAAAGATCATCGCAGCGCTTGAATGAGGTTCCTGCACATGGTAGGATATTTATGCAGTCTGCTTATTCAAGCGGTTGCGTGGTAGGAAGTAGCGAGTATCTTTTCGGGACTCACGCTGCTTCCTTCTTTATTTTTGGAGATCGTCGTAGATCTTCTCAATCCCTTGGCGCACGATATGCGAACGTGACGTATTAAGCTTCTCGGCAGAAGCCTCGAGCTTGCTCATGACTTCCTGATCGATACGTATCTTGATCGTTATGCTTTTGGGATTGTCAGATAGAGGACGCCCCATCTTTTTGGACGACATCGCTTCACCCCACTTATCGGTCCAACAATAATATATTATTGTTGGACCGATAAGTCAATCGAATCATTCAGCCACGCTCTACTTTTTTCGGCAGGTTAACCGAGAAGAATGCTCAACATTCCTTCAGTAGGCATCGCCTGTGTAAGAACCTGGATAGGGTGATATATTAAAGATGAAAGGAGTTAATCGCTGATCATGAATAATATTGATCTATGGGAGGTGCTAAGTTGGCAATATATAAAGTAGATGAATCTGTTGTGAGACAAATTAAAGATTTGCTTAAAAATTATGGTTACACACATCCTTCCGTGTTAGATTTTGAAAAGAATGAAGTATCTGCAAATTTCTCCAGACCTGGCCTCAACACTATAACCAGATTAAAAATTGATGAGATTCCAGCACTGACGCAAGAAGAAATATGTACGGTTAGAAAATTGATTGTAAAACTTTCTGATAAAGTTGATTTAGAACAAGTTGTATTATTTGGTTCCAGAGCTAGAGGCGACTTTAGGGAGGATTCTGATCTCGATCTTATGTTTGTAGGGAAAGATATAGAAGCCTCACCGTTTCGTAAGATCGTTTCTGATACATTGTTTGAGGTTTTGCTTGATGATGATAGTGTACAACACATTTCAGCTGTCACCTCCTTGTTGGGCGAGTGGGATGGCGAACTTTCTTCCCTACAACATAACATCGTGAGGGAGGGGATTATTCTTGATGTTTGAGGGAATTGTACTACTCAGTTTTTTATCTGGTGAATGCTGTTATGGTAAACAGAGGGGTTGCTGGGAATAAGCACACTTTTGTACGTACCTTTGTGAATAAAGTCATGTTCAAAGAAGGACAAGAAATATCAGCGGGTTTAGCACAGATGTATAATAGAGCTTATATGTTGCGTGATTTAGCTGATTATTCTTTCGATGAATCCATACCTGTCACATTCGAAGATGCCATTGAAATTGCTGAGTTTGTCCCCCGGTTTAAGGATGCAGTTCTGAAGATTTTACAGGGCTCTGGCTGAGATGGCACGATGGTCTCATTACAATCAACATAAAGGCTACTTGGAGCAGCTGAATAGAATCCAGAATCCAGAGCGCGGTGCGCGGTGGAAGGCATGTTGATGCAAATGAAGAAAAATGAAGCGGGAGCCATGGAGGATCGAACGGAGGAATTGGCCTATAAGTTAAAGAGAGAATACGCTTTGGAATATTATGTTCTATAATGGGTAAAAGGAGCGTGATACCATGAGCGTTCAGAAATGTGTGGCTTGCGAAAGCGAGGACATGAGAAAAGGCGAAGTCGAAATGCCCTTACCAAAGATAGGGAATGTGAAGGTGCCAGCAACCATCTGTAACCATTGCGGTGAATCTTATATAAACGAACGTGAGATCAGGGTATTGGAAAATGTCATGAAAGCAGTCAAAGAACAAGCAGTAGGAGCCTAATTAGGCTCCTTTTTTTGATATACTGGAATTTATAAGATTTCGGGTAGGAGAGTGCTTCCGCTCTGAAACTGTTTTTGGTACAGTATGCTTGGGAGAATTGAATAGGAAGTACCGTAAGGCATAAGAGTCTACTTTAGGATACATTATCGGCATTGACGCTTTCGAATTCGCTCCCGCTGGTCTGACCTGTCATTCAATACATTGATACGGTTGGTCAGGCGCGGCAACCCCAAGAAATTCGGGTCGGGTGCTTCATCCGCAATTCCCTTTCCGTCAACGCCCAAGGATGCCTCGGCTCTCTTGTATGCTACGGGGCAACGAGCTATAATGATGATAATTCTTGTTGACAAAATCGGGAGAAGGGGTTACGGAATGATGCAAGCCAAATACCACATGACCGTCGAACAAAATATCTTTGTAGCAAAACGTAATATTATCGATTATATATGGAAGAGCGCAAAACTTGAGGGTTTCGCCGTCACCTATCCCGATACGGAAGCTATTTTTAACGGAATCAGCGTTCCGGGCATTAAAGTGGCCGAAGTTGTTGGTGTAAATAATTTGAAGCACGCGTGGCAATTTATACTGGATAATCTTGATTATCCCATTGACCTGAATTATATCTGTAAAATCAACCAACTGGTAGGCGGAGACAATTTGATTGTTCAGGCGGCTCAAATCCGAGAGGAACTTTTGGAAATAACAGCCATTGAAAATCCAACGGATAAAGCCATCACACTCATGCTCTACCTCATGAGAAAGCAAATGTTTCTGGATGGCAACAAGCAGACGCCCATGCTCTCCGGCAATCAAATGCTGATCTCCTCAGGCTGTGGCATCATCTCCATCCCAATTGAACATCAACGTACTTTTACAGGCCTGCTGGTGCAGTATTATGAATCCAACGATGCGACAGAGATAAAGTCCTTCATCTACGATTACTGCATTGATGGAATCCAATTCGACCCCGTTCATGACGCTTAAAGTCCTGTAACACAAAGGAATGTGGAATCTCTTGTACATGCTCTGGGGGCTGAAAATCCTGGTAACAGAAGACGGGGAGAGTACCGGGTTATTAAGCTTAAAAGCCTGCAACAGGTTCTTTCCGTATTGCAGGCTTGGCCTTATCCTGATGGTATAGGGGAGAATCATAGATTCAGATAGTTTGTGCCGTACGGTATGGAAATTATAGGTTGGATTTGAGCGATTGTACCACGGCTTCAGAGAGTCCGCTGGCTTTGGCGATGATGGGGACCTCTATGCCTAAAGCGAGCATATTTCTGGCAATTTCTATGGCTTTCTTTTGTCCTCCTTCGGCCTCCCCCTCAGCCCGTCCCTCAGCCCGTCCCTCAGCCCGTCCCTCAGCCCGGCCTTCAGTCATGCCTTTTCTCGTAGCCCATTCGATCATGGAGGCTTCATCATGCAAGTACTTCTGCCGTTCCTCATAACGTCGGCGTGCCTCCCGGTCCTGGCTGAGAAACTCGAGCGTATCCATGGCTTTTTTCAAGGTGGGTTCATTCATCGTAAGCGCCTCCCAATTCGATTTGTCGGCTCCTTTCAGGAACAACAGCCAATTGACCAGCCCTTCCCCCGTGGGAACAGACTGTTCATCCAGCTTGGACAATTCCACGACGTGCACTTCAATATCATCAATGAGCTCGATTCCAGTATGGTCTTCCCTCAGATGAAACACATTATGATAACGGTCGTTCTTGATGAACGAGAAGTTTAAAATATTGATGGTGACACATTTCTTGAGCTCCGTGTAGGGCTGTCCTTCCTGCAACTGGCTGGAGTAGCGTTTGCCCCAGTAAAAAAGCGTGCGTTTCTCGATGTCGTATTTATTGAACAATTGCATTCGATTGTATCCATGTTTCCTCGCACGCGGAAAATTCATTCCTTGGCGAGATCATGAGACTATTATATCATGAGTGGTGTTTCTCTTATACTGCTGTTCTATGTCATAATCCACAACTCATTTCATAGAGTAGAGTAATACAGCACTCAGACAGAGGTGTGAGTGGGCGATGGGAGTGATGTACACAAGATGGAGGGGAATACCGGAATATTCGGCGCACTCTATCTGCGCATATCACGGTCCAAAGGAGAGAATGAAGACACGCTTCGCAATCACCGTGAGCTGATGGAGGAATTTTGCCGCGAGCATGAATACACCTTTGAGGTGTACGAAGAGATCGTGAGCGGGGGAAAGCATCAGTTGGAGGCCCGCCCTCAGTTACAGAAGCTGCTCCGCAACCTTGGGCGTTACCAGGCCATTTTTGCCGTATCGCTGGACCGCCTGTCCCGCAATGGGCTGATCTCCCAGATCATTAAAAAAGAATGTATTGAGCATGATGTGAAAATCATTACGCCGACGCAAGTCTTTGACCTGGCCGGTTCAGAGGCCTCCCGTACCTTGTATGATATCAGCTCGTTATACGCCTCGATGGAATATGAGATGATCGGCCGCCGCACGAAAATCAATAAAATGCAGCGGGTCCGGCGGGGAGAGCATGTCAGCGGGAGGGCGGCATACGGCTACTGGCGCAACCCGGACACGCGGAAGCTGGAAGTGTACGAGCCTGAGGCTGGAATGGTTCGTTATATTTTCAAGCTGTACCTCAGAGGCATGAGCTGCCGCAAGATTGCCGACAGGCTCAACGGGGATGGCCTCAAAACCCAACAGCTCCACGACTTCCAGCCCACCAACATCCAGCAGATTCTGAGTAATCCGGTGTACAAAGGAACGCTGGTGTTCCGTAATCGCCAGCGAATCAAGAAAGGCCAGGTGTACCGTTACAAGACCTTCGATTTATGCAATTCGCTGGAAGACCGTGTCCTGCATGACCGCAAATATATGAAGGAGAATGGCGAGTATACCTTCAAGGTGGTGGACACCATCATCACGGACGATGCCCATCCGGCCATCATTGCCCCTGACGAATGGGAGCAAGCGAAACGGGAAGTATCTCATTAAACCCTGTGAATATCTGCTGCCGGACAGCGGGGAGAAATGCGGAAATCTGGCATGAGGCTGATATTGCTCGAAGAAGAAGTGCTGCGTAAGCTCCAGGCGCACCGGGAATGGCTGCGGCAAGAACTATTACATATACAGCAGCAAGACGCGCTTCACCTGCTCCCCGGATTCCGGAAGCATCGTGAGCATACCTTTTACAAGCTACTTGAAGGTCTAGGGGCTGAGACACTATACGTTTTTTTATGCAAAATCTCCCGAACGGCAAAAGCGATCAGGAGATTCACAAATTTATACGGTAATACGACCCGCCGGAGTATCACCTAAATCGCCTATGCCTGCACTGGGCATTGGACGCCAGTTATACTTTTACAAGCTACTATTTATACTTGCGTTGGCTTGTGATAAAATCAGGTTAAGAAGTATACACTAAAAAAAGAGTGAAGGATGCGTCGATATCCCTACTGTTGGCAACAGCCGCTTTAAGGGCGGTAGGCCGTTCGAGGGTTGATCAGTGGAAATAGACCGTTATCCTTGCGTGGGGCGGTCTATTTCCGTTGGTTCAGAGCAATCACTATCGTAACGATCACACCAATGAGCGTTATAATTAACGCTCCAAATGCAATCATCAATGACAGTGCTTGAAAAACCTCCATAGCATCACCTCCCTTCCGGGAGACTAGCCGACCGCCGTGCGCCACGAAAGCGAAACGAAGTTATGTATTACAACGCTCCAAAAGTTTGTGTAATCGTATTGAAATTGTTAATGGTCAGGACAATGAGTATTGGAGGTGTTTTATATGGCTAAAAAGATAGACGAGAATGTGGTTCGCCAGATCAGGGAGATTCTCCGGTCAGTCGGTTATAAAAATCCAACTGGGGTTGATTTAGAGAACAAGACCGTTTTTGAAAAATCACAAGAAGAGGAGAAGGATTACTCTCATATAAAAAATCCTGTCTCCAGGATGATCCTGGAGAATGCAGGTATTTTATCTCCCGAACAGGAGAAACGGATGTTAGATTTTATTGAAGGTGATCGTGAATGAGTATTCCGATGAAGAATTCCAATCCTTCTAAAAAGCATCTTGTGGATAGTAATATAGTCATTGGTGCATTGGGCAGTGACCTTAATTGTCGTGCTTTTTTTGCAAATGATTTAGATATGGTATTCTCTGTTATTGTTATTGCGGAGGTTTTGAATGGTGCTGAGAATGCTGGTGTGATAAGAACTATTGAACGTATTATGACTACGGCAGAAATCATACCGCTGACTGCCGAGTTATCGTTTTACGCTGGGAAGTTTCTTAACGAACAAAGGTTACTTGGGAGGCCCTGCAAGACTAATGATGGTGTACTGGTAGCTACTTGCATCCAACATGATCTGATACTTGTGTCTAAAGATAAGCGTCTCTTAAAGTTTGCGGATTATGTTGGGGTAGAGACTGTAGACCTTAATTAGTCTAACTTCATTACCGATATCACAGAGCAGCATGGAAAGGCCATAACAGCCCATACTAATGGCAAGTGTGAGTGTAATTAGACTGGCTTAACTTGGTCAGGTTCCCTGCTATGGAACTGAAACATAACTCTGCTCTAGCTATCATGCCCCACAGCAGGTGCTGGTCAGTGCCTGTAAGCACCGGTTGACCGCCTTGGCCAAGCTGGGCTGGTATTCCGAATTGATCCGGGACAACATGGAGAGTTTTGCCCTCTTTCCCGACTTTACGGAACTGTATCGCCTCAGGACGATTGGCTACGGCTCTCTGGGGGAAATCGACCAGGCCATCGACAGCTTGCGGATCGCGCTGAGTCTCGGGCCGTCCAAGGAGGGGTATCCGGGCATAGCGGGATATGCACGTATATGACATGCCTGGAGATCGGGGAGTATTACAAATGGGCCGGAAATGCGCTGGGAGCGGATTCGGGAGCTTGAGGCTTTGGCACAACAGGGGTCATGTGATCTGAAAAGCCAAGCAAGCCTGCAACAGTTCTTTCGTGTTGTCAGAATCGTTGTCATATATATCCTCCCATACAAGGTCATCGCATCGCTTGAATGAAGTTCCTGCACATGGTAGGATATTTATGCAGTCTGCTTGTTCGAGCGATTGCGTGTTAGGAAGCAGCGGTGCTCTTCTCGGGGCTGACGCTGTTTCCTTCTTTATTATTGGAGATCGTCGTAGATCTTCTCAATCCCTTTGCGCACGATATCCGAACGTGTCATATTCAGCTTCTTAGCAGCAGCATCGAGTGTGCTGATTGTTTCCTGATCGGCACGTATCTCAATCTTTAGGCTTTTGGGATTGTCAGATGGAGGACGCCCCATCATATATTGTTGTGGACCGAAAAATCAATTGAATTATTCAGCCATTCCTTAATTTTTTCGGCAGTTTAATGAGCATATCGTGTCTATACACCGATGGTGGTAAACCATCGGTGCGTTTGCATTACTGGTTAGGAATCAGTCTAAAAGGCTTGTGCGAATCAGGGAATCCTGTACAATAGAGTTATGAACATCAAAGGGGTGAATGAATATGTCA
This sequence comes from Paenibacillus medicaginis, assembly GCF_042138635.1. Lineage (NCBI taxonomy): Bacteria > Bacillati > Bacillota > Bacilli > Caryophanales > Paenibacillaceae > Paenibacillus > Paenibacillus medicaginis. Next base: position 9,074 of record NZ_JBHIRY010000059.1, read on the forward strand.
AACGTAATTCCTTTCCCATCAAAGAAGTCGAACAGCGTTGAAGCGAAAGAGACGAGCTCTCTTGAACGTGCGATGGCAGCCATGGAAAATCGCCTTGGCGTATCTATTTGGGACTACCTCCACTTTACCGGTGATCCAGAGAAAACAAGTGACATTGTAGAGCGCAATATGAAATTGGAAACCCTGAGAGAGCGGACCCGTTCCATTTATGGAGAATAAACACTTGTTCTTACAGGGCCGCAGCTCACCTGAGTTGTGGCCCTTAATTTTATACAGGAGCTGACCGTACATGCCAGAATTTGAACGCGGCGATGTTTTTGGTGCCTATGTACCACCGATCAAAGACTCTGTAGAATCTCCACGTCCATCTTACATCCTGGAGGGCTATCACAAATTTGTGATGATGCACGATAGCAGTGATCGGGACTTGCCAGGCAAGTCTGTAGTGGCGCTTCCGATAACCTCCCTGGATAAAGGAACCAGCCGCACCTTCCCGTCATACGTCGATTTGGACAAGGAACGGCACCCCTTTCTGGATCACAAATCATACATAAGCACACACCAACCCGTTCCATTAAGCCGACAATGGTTAGGAGAGATTCTCGTCGGCAAGATACATCCGGATAAAATGCTTGAAGTGGATCTGCAGATGATACGCACCGTAGGATTGGAGCGGACTTTGCATGGCTTAATTGCCCACAAGCTCAAAGAGCAACTGCAGGAATTTGAACGTGGAATGGATCAAGCAGCCTCCGCGCGGGAACACCCGAGAGAGCCTGAACGGTAGAAGTTCTACTATTGGCGTTCCAGCAGTTAATTTTCAGACAACTGCTGTTAATGTAGTAAAGCTGGCTTAACCTGAATAGCATCGGCTTCCTGGGAGTCAATGGCAGGGGCTTGATGATGAACTGAATAACGGGAGTGATGTTATTTCACTAGCCCCTAATCAGTTCTATCAGGTTAGCTACGCTGTTCAGGCTGCAAACTCTACAGGTCAAATAACAGCGGGTCTTCAAGGGGTTGCTGGTAGTGTTACTACGATCAGAGCTGCTGCAAATCAATTTGTAACTTTAACTAATACAGTACTTGTAGATAGCAATGTAAATCCTAACTTAAGATTGTTTGCCGGAGGTACCACTAGTACATCGATTGGAGCCGCACAAGTAAGTGTGGTTAAAGTGCAATAAAGCCATTGTAAATGAAGCTGGCTTAAGTGAGTTGGCATGTGCTGATATCTTGGTGCTCCGGTACTAATCTGACGAAAGCGAGGATTCTCCTTCTTCACAAGTCGGGGATGAATCGCTTTTTTTTCTCTTGAATGAAGTGGGGAGGCAGCGTATCGATGAGCATGAAAGCTTAAATATCAGATGCCGTATTATATGCAGGACTTTCATTGGTTTACGTTTATGTGTAACCGTGAGATGTGAGACGTAGACATAGAACGTAAACGTAAGACATAGAATGTCAACGTGGAGCAGGACAAGCTTGAAAATCGGGCTCTGGGGGTGAGCAGTATAGAGGAGAATACCGGAATATTCGGCGCACTCTACCTGCGCATATCACGGTCCAAAGGAGAGAATGAAGACACACTTCAGAATCACCGTGAGCTGATGGCGGAATTTTGCCGCGAGCATGATTACACCTTTGAGGTGTACGAAGAAATCGTGAGCGGGGGAAAGCATCAGTTGGAGGCCCGCCCTCAGTTACAGAAGCTGCTCCGCAACCTTGGGCGTTACCAGGCCATTTTTGCCGTATCGCTGGACCGCCTGTCCCGCAATGGGCTGATCTCCCAGATCATTAAAAAAGAATGTATTGAGCATGATGTGAAAATCATTACGCCGACGCAAACCTTCGACCTGGCGGGTTCAGAGGCCTCCCGTCATTTGTATGATATTAGCTCCCTATACGCCTCGATGGAGTATGAGATGATCGGCCGCCGGACGAAAGTCAATAAAATGCAGCGGGCCCGGCGGGGAGAGCATGTCAGCGGGAGGGCGGCATACGGCTACTGGCGCAACCCGGACACGCGGAAGCTGGAAGTGTACGAGCCTGAGGCTGGAATGGTTCGTTACATATTCAGGCTGTACCTCCAAGGCCTCAGCTGCCGCAAGATTGCCGACAGGCTGAACAGGGATGGCCTCAAAACCCAACAGCTCCACGACTTCCAGCCCACCAACATCCAGCAGATTCTGAGTAATCCGGTGTACAAAGGAACGCTGGTGTTCCGTAATCGCAAGCGAATCAAGAAAGGCCAGGTGTACCGTTACAAGATCGTGGAGACGATCGTCACGGAAGATGCTCATCCCGCGATCATTCCGACAGAAGAGTGGGAACGAGTGAATTGGGATAAAATGGATCGGGGGGGGGCGACCACTCTCACCCGCGAGAGGCCGGCCGACAAAATCGGAGACACCCTGCTGAAGGATCTGCTGTTTTGCGGGATTTGCGGGAGAAAGCTCAAGGTTCAGAAAAATCAGCAGGGAACTTTGATCGTTAAAGCTTGCGCAAACAGGCTGCCAGACCATAGTAAAGCGAGATGCGCCAACCAGGGAATAAGGCTGCAAATTCTTGAACATGAAGTGCTGACCGAGATTCATAGATACCAAGGGCAACGGGTGGCTGAGCTACTGCAGCAGCAAGGGAGGACAAGCACCCTGACGGATTTACACGAACGTCTGATGCTGATCGAACAGCAGCTGCGGGAGAATGAAAAGGAGCAAACGGAGCTCATAGGGCCCGCGTTGGCCAGGAAATTGCCGTACAAGCAACTAAAGAAAGTACATACCCGAGTGAAACAACATCCTGTATTGCAGAAGGCCAGAGACAAGATCCGAAAGCAAATCCGGGACATCGCAACGCTCCCCCCACTGGATAGTAAGACACACCGCATGGGATCATTTGAGACATTCCAATCCCTTCCGGTCGGGCAGCGAAACGAGATCCTGAAGCAAGTGATCCAACGCATCCACTATGTGCGAATCATGCCAGAGGAAATCCGGAAACAGTCCACCAGGAGCCCGGAACGTCAAACCTACCCTTTCCGCTATACCATTGAATATGCTTAAGATCCTTGGTTCAGGGTCTAACCAGTCCACACCGGCAGGGACACTTGTGAATTTAAGTAACATTACGCCACTCTTCAGACGGTTAATGCACTCCTGAAGACTGTGTTCTCGTTTGTGCGTTTTCGATACGTTCGCGGCTGCTGGAAAGAACGAAAGTGCGCACTTCTCTTGATTTTATTAGTAATCATTACAGAGTACTTGTAGATTGACGTCCCGACAGGCGCAACAGGCGTCACAGGTGTGACCGGAGTGACAGGCATGACTGGTGCTACGGGGATGACAGGCCCTACCGCTCCGGCCGTGACGGCGAATTATCTGCAAGATACTGCGGCTCCATTTGCTACGAATAGTGCCACTGCAGTTACACTACCACTCACAAATGTTGTACAGAATGGTACAGCGATTACACAGAATGCAAACGGCACAATTCACCTGGCTCCTAACCAGACGTACTCTGTGGACTATAATGTTACTGCTATGGTTCCTCCAGGTAGTAATGGTGGGGCAAGCATGACCTTTAATGGTGGTCTTATACCCGGTACTCCTTCTACATTTAGCAACCCCACCGGGGCGCTTACTTTTCGAGCTAATTTATCAGCAGGTGCCATCATTGAATCGGGGGCATCAGGTGGTGATTTGGTACTGAAAGTCAACTCTTCTAATTTCGGAACGTCTACGTTTGATTTCACATCGGTTAACGTAATTAAAATAGCTTAACCTAAAAAGCATCAGCTCCCCATCGGGTCAAGGTGAGAAACCTGATGGAGACAACTACGCCGCCCTTCAGAGATCCAACCAGCTCTTGGAGGGTGGCCGTGCCTGTAAGAATCTATTGCCCCGAAGAGGGGAGAACTTGGGATCATGAATTTCAGTAAGAGGTGGGATATGGAAGAGCCCAGTATCTCGTTATGCATGATTGTGAAGAATGAAGAAGAATATCTTCCGAAATGCCTTGGCAGTGTTCAGGGGATGGTGGATGAGATCATTATTGTGGATACTGGCTCAACGGATGAAACGGTGGCGATTGCCAAGTCGTTTGGAGCCAAAGTCATACAAATGCCATGGCAGGACAGCTTTGCTGATGCCCGCAATCGCGGGTTCGAGGAAGCAAAAGGAGACTGGATCCTCTGGTTGGATGCCGATGAAGAGATGAATGTGGATGAGGCCGACAAACTCAAAGAATTACTTTCTCGGGATACCATCCGTGAGCAGAAGATCGAGGGTATTGAATTAGCATTCTGTCATCACATGGAATGGGGCGGGGTGGAGTATGTTCATCTGCTCCGAATGGTGCGGAATCGGCCGGAATACCGCTTTGAAGGGCGGATTCATGAGCAGATTTTACCCGGTATGTTGAGATGTAATCCTGGTCTGCAACTCGGTCAGGTGGATATTCTCGTCCATCATTACGGATATCTGCTCAAGAATATAGATGCTCAGGATAAAAAACGCCGCAATCGGACGCTGCTTCAGCAAGTCATGGCAGAGAGTCCGGAAAATCCGGAATACTTTTATTATTGGGGCATTGAGCTGCTCAGAACGAATGATCTGGAGGGAGCCCTGGGCAGCATGAAGGTGTTTTTGAACAGGGCGTCTAGCAACATAGGAAAGGGCATACTGACCAGTGCGCACAAATACAGGCTGATGGTATTGAAGGATCTGGAACGTTATCACGACTTGATCCGGGACAGCAAGGAGAGCATTGCTCTATTTCCAAGGTTTACGGATTTGTATCATTTAA
>NZ_JBHIRY010000005.1:0-263227 GCF_042138635.1 Paenibacillus medicaginis
GCGCTAGAGCCCTCGGAGCAAACCCTGATCGACCGTCTGCAAGGAAAAATCGTCGTGCATGCCGATGAAACCGGATGCCGCGTTGACGGGAAGACCCAATGGATGCATGTGATCTCGGACGGGCAGCATACGTTGCTTCGCTACCACGCCCAGCGCGGGAGCAAGGCGATGGATGAGCATGGCTTTCTGCCGGACTACACGGGGACGGTGGTCCACGATTGCATGCAAGGGTATTTCAAGGATCACTACACGTTTGGTCACGCGCTTTGCAACGTACATCTGCTGAGGGAATGCAAGGGCATTGCCGAGCACGACGGCCATACTTGGGCCAAGCAGATGGGCGATCTGCTGACCGAAAGCTGGCGGCTCGCGAGTGCATCCAGACAAACGGGAATACCACTGAGCGCAGAGGTCATCCTTGAAATTCAAGCCCGATATGACGCCATTCTGGAAGCCGGTCAGCACGAATGGGCGAAAGACCCTGTAAGAGCAAAGACCGGAACACGCGGCAGAAAGATCAAGAGCAAGGCCGGCAATCTGGGTGAACGACTGTTGCTGCATAAAGCGGCCATCTTGTCGTTTCTTTGGCGACCCGAAGTTCCGTTTGACAACAACCAAGCGGAACGGGATTTGCGTATGGTCAAAGTAAAACAGAAAATCTCCGGAGCGTTTCGCACGATAGAAGGGGCAGACATCTTTGCTCGCCTGCGGAGCATCGTCTCCACATTGCTGAAGCAAGAACTTCCCGTTCTTCCTTCTCTTTCCCACGCACTTCGCGGACAACCCATTCTGTAATAGGCCTATGCAATAGACCTAAGTAGTAACGAAAAAACGTACAAACGAGAGCCTGAGCGAGCCCCCTCCCAGGCTTTTGTATGAAAAAACGTACAAACGAGAACCCGAGCGAGCCTCCTCTCAGGTTTTTGTACGAAAAAACGTACAAACGAGAACCCGAGCGAGCCCCCTCCCAGGTTTTTGTACGAAAAAACGTACAAACGAGAACCCGAGCGAGCCTCCTCTCAGGTTTTTGTACGAAAAAACGTACAAACGAGAGCCTGAGCGAGCCCCCTCCCAGGTTTTTGTACGAAAAAACGTACATATGAGAGCCTGAGCGAGCCCCCTCTAAATGTGGTCTGTCTTCTGTGAATGTACGTCGATAGACGTTTTTCTTAATTTGACGGCAGACTTGCTGGTTGTTCGGGTTGTACAGCTGCCTTTTTTCACCTATAATCACTTTGAAAAGTACGGCTTGATTAAAGTTGACAGCAGACCAGGTCAGAGCGGCGGTGAAAGCTTGAAAACCACGCTGTTCTGTTAAAAGGGAAGCCGGTGCAATTCCGGCACGGTCCCGCCACTGTGAAACGGGGATGGGCGGCGATACGCCACTGTCGCAGGTAATACTGCGGCGGGAAGGCGCCGGCCTCTAGCAATTCCCGTCAGTCAGGAGACCTGCCTGGTCCGCTTAGATCGTCGCTCCTTCGCGGAAAGGATGGCGGGTTCGCGGCAATGAATCCGCGCGGCACGGCACTTGCCTGCTGCGGATGTCGGCTGACGCAGAGCCCGGTCCTCTCATGAGGGCCGGGCTTTCTTTTGCACGGCCGGGACTATACAGAAGAAAAGGGGGGTAAGCACTGTGACTAGATCAATAAAGAGTTGGCTGACCGTGCTGCTGGCGCTTATGCTGACTGCAGCACTGGCTGCATGTGGCAATACAGGGGCAGGCAATGAGGCTGCAGGCGGCAGCGGAGCTTCTCCGCAGCAGACGGCGCCGACGGAAGAGGCGGGTGCTACGGTTTATCCGCTGACCGTCAAGGATGCGACCGGACAGGAGTTTACTTTTGAGAAAGCTCCGGAGAAGGTGATTTCCGTATCCCCGGCCGAGACGGAGGCGCTGTTCGCTCTTGGTTTGGACAAGGAGATCGTAGGTGTATCGGATTATGATGATTACCCGGAAGCGGCCACATCCAAGCCGAAGATGGGCGGCATTACAAAGCCGAATGAAGAGGCCATTATCGCTGCCCAGCCTGACATTGTTTTTACAGGCATATCGATGAGCGAAGAGGCCGTCAACAAACTGCGCGAGTTGGGTATTACCATCTTCAAGACCGATCCGAAGACGGTAGAGGACGTTATGAACAACATCACCCTGTATGGCAAAGTAATGGATCGCCAGCAGGAGGCCAAGGCTGTAACCGATAAAATGAAGGCCGATATCGCTGAGGTGCAGGAGGGCGTTAAAAATATCGGCGAGGACCAGAGACTGCGGGTTTATGTTGAATTTTCACCAGGCTGGACGGTCGGCAAGGGAGAATTTATGGACGAATTGATTACCCTGGCAGGCGGAGAGAACATCGCTTCCGACACGGAAGGCTGGAATCAGATCAGCGAGGAAAAGGTCATCGCGGCCAACCCGGATGTCATCCTGTATAGCAAAAGTGTGGTGGATGAGAATGGGCAGAGTCTGGAGCAGATCATCAAAGGACGTGGCGGCTGGAGCCACATCAACGCAATCCGCAACAACCGCGTGTTCGGTCTGGATGATAACCTGCTCAGCCGTCCGGGACCACGTGTGACGGAAGGGCTCAAGGAAGTGGCCAAGGCCATCTATCCGGAAATCTTTAAATGAACCGTAAGCTTGTTGCGTACGGCCTGGCCGGATTCGTTCTGCTGATCCTGACCGTGCTGATCTGCCTGGGCATCGGCGCCGTGCGGCTTCCTGTCCAGCAGATCGCTGGCATTCTGATGCACCACCTGCCGTGGGCCGGGATGTATATTACGCCGTTCTGGGATGCTCCGACCGAGCAAATTATTGTTAACGTGCGCCTGCCGCGCGTTCTGCTCGGCATGCTGACTGGTGCGGCGCTTGCGCTTGCAGGCGCGGCCTTCCAGGGCGTGCTGCGCAACCCGCTGGCCGATCCCTTTACCCTTGGAGTATCGTCGGGCGCGTCGGCCGGAGCGGCATTTTTGATTTACTGGGGACTTCAGTATTCGTTTTTCGGCCTGTGGACCCTGCCAATGGTGGCCTTCACCACAGGAATTCTTACTTTATATTTTGTGATCCTGCTGGCAGGGGAAGACGGAAAAATCCCCACTCAAAGCCTGATCCTGTCCGGTGTGGTCATGCAGTTCTTTCTGGGGGCGGTCGTCTCTTTGCTGACGGTCATGTCCAAGGAGACCGTCAATGAAATCCTGTATTGGACGATGGGCAGCCTCAGCCTGAAGGGCTGGGCATATCCGGGCATTATTCTTCCTTACGTCATGCTCGGGCTGGTGTTCCTGTGCAGTAAAGCCCGTGTATTGAACATGCTGGCGTTGGGAGAAAGGCAGGCAGCGTATATGGGCGTAAATGTGGACAGAACGAAGCTGTGGGTGCTGATTGCGGCGACTTTACTGACGGCGGCATCGGTATCCGTCTGCGGAGTGATCGGCTTTGTGGGGCTCGTTGTGCCGCATATGATCCGTCTGCTGACCGGACCGGACTACCGGCTGATCATTCCGCTGTCCACGCTGGGAGGTGCTATCTTCATGGTATGGGCGGATACGGCCGCACGCACGCTGCTGGCACCGATGGAGATCCCGCTCGGGGTCGTTACAGCATTTGTGGGAGCTCCGTTCTTCGCTTACCTGCTGCAGCGCAACAAGAAGCAGCGGAAAGGAGAGCTATCGTGATGAGCACACAGTTCAGGGCAGCCAGCGTGTCAGGGATGTATAAAACCTTTGGCCGGGTGCAGGCGTTATCCGATATCAACTGGGGCGCTGCCGCCGGAGAGTGGTGGGGGATCGTCGGCCCGAACGGGAGCGGCAAATCGACCCTGATCCGGCTGCTGTCCGGGGTGGACAGGCCTGATGCTGGAATCGTTCACATTCAGGGCCGGGACGCGGCTGCCTACAGACGCAAGGAACTCTCACGTATCGTCGCCGTGCTGCAGCAGGAGGGGGTGCCTCCGGTCGGGTATTCGGTCAGGGATGTCGTGGAAATGGGCAGATACCCTCATCTGGATTGGGCCGGGAAGGATGCAGACGCGGATATCGTTGAACGTGTGCTGGATCAGCTCGGGCTTGCGCCTCTGGCTGAGCGGAAACTGGACGAGCTGAGCGGAGGCCAGCGGCAGCGGGTTGCGCTCGCCAAGGTGATGGCCCAGGACCCGCAGATTCTGCTGCTGGATGAACCTACGACCTATCTCGATCTGCATTATCAGCTCCAGTTCATGGAGCTGCTGGCCGAGTGGCGGGCAAAGGCGGGCATTACCATCATTGCCGTCCTGCATGATCTGAATCTGGCGGCTCAATTTTGTGATTTTTTGCTGGTGCTGAAAAACGGCCGCATTGAGGGAGCGGGAACGGCTGCGGACATGCTCACAGAGGACAATATCTGTCGCTGGTTCGGTGTGAACAGCTATGTCATGCCCCACCCCGACAGCGCGATTCCGCAGCTCATGCTGAAACGAAGGGAATAGGGACCCAGAGACGCCCCTGTTCTTAAATACATGAAGGTTAGGAAGTGGAAGGATGAATGAAGCTCTGAAGCGGCTTGTCCAAAGCATAGCTTTGCCTGATGAGGAAGCCATGCGGCTGGCCGCAGCACATTTGGACCAATTGACCAAACCGCCGGGCAGCCTCGGGAAGCTGGAAAGCCTGGTTATTCGGACAGCCGGCATCATCGGCCAGCCAAAGCCGGATTTGGCCCGGAAGGCCGTGGTAGTTATGGCTGCGGACCACGGGGTGTGTGAGGAAGGTGTCAGCGCCTATCCTGCCGAGGTGACCCCCCAGATGCTGCTGAATATGCTGGCAGGCGGTGCAGCTGTTAATGTGTTCGCCCGCCAGGCGGGGGCTGAAGTGATTTGTGTTGATATGGGCGTAAATGCGGATATTAGCCATCCGGCTCTGCTGAACCGCAAGTTCAGAAAAGGCACGGCCAACATGGCCAAGGGTCCGGCTATGACGCGTGAGGAGGCGGAGCAGGCGATTCTGGTGGGAGCGGCTGTGGCTGAAGAGGCCTGCGAGCGGGGGATACAGCTTTTCGTCACCGGTGAGCTGGGCATCGGAAATACGACGGCCAGCGCGGCTGTGACCAGTGCATTTACTGGACTGGAGCCTTCACTTCTGACAGGACGGGGGACAGGAGTGGACAATGAGGGCCTGAGCCGTAAAACGGGGGCTGTGCAGCAGGCGCTATCCGTTAATCAGCCTGACAGAGAGGACGCCATCGACGTGCTGGCAAAGGTGGGCGGACTGGAGATTGCGGGCATGGCGGGCCTTATTCTCGGTGCAGCGGCCCGGAACTGTCCCGTCGTCCTGGACGGATTCATCTCCGGCGCGGCAGCGCTGGCAGCTAGCCGCTTGTGTCCGGCCAGCCTGGATTATATGCTGGCATCACATGTCTCTGATGAGAAAGGGCATGCTGTGCTGCTTGAAGTGCTTGGTCTGGAGCCGATGCTCCGGCTGGACATGCGGCTTGGGGAGGGTACGGGCGGCGTTCTGGCCCTGCCACTGATTGATTCGGCCTGTGCGGTGATGCGGGAGATGGCGACATTCGCCAGTGCGGGCGTTTCCGACGGAACGGGAGTGCCGGAAGCATGAAGTCGCTGATCACAGGCGGCGCGCGCAGCGGCAAAAGCGGATTTGCCGAGCGGCTCTGCATGTCACGCGCTGAAGCGGCTGTGTACGTGGCAACGGCGCAAGCCTTCGACGATGAGATGAAGGAGCGGATCGCTCTTCACCGCAGCCAGCGTGCCGAAGCCACCTATCCATGGCGGACGCTGGAGGAGCCGCTGGAGCTTCCCGCCCTGCTGGGCAGGCTTGGGAGCAGCGGCGAGCCGCCTGCGGTGCTGGTGGACTGCCTTACCTTGTGGCTGTCCAACGTCCTGCTCGCCGCCGGAGACGAAGGGGGGGCTTCTGCGCGTGAAGCGGTCGAACGTCTTACAGAGGCGGTGGCGTCCTACCCCGGCGAGCTGATTCTTGTGACCAACGAGGTTGGCAGCGGCATCGTGCCCGAGTATCCGCTGGGGCGGCTGTACCGGGATCTGAGCGGGATCATGAATCAGCGGATTGCGGGAGTGTGCGGGGAAGTATTTCTCGTCACCGCAGGTGTCGCCGTTGAATTAAAGCGGCTGGAGTACCGGTTGTGAAGCGGGGACTTGAGGCAGCGGCAGCGGCGTTCCAGTTCCTGTCACGCTTCCCGGTCAAATCCGGAGGCGACTTCTCGCCTGAACTGCTGCAGCGAAGCACTGTCTATTACCCGCTTGTCGGCCTCGCCATCGCTGCGGTAGTCTGGCCGGCTGCTTATCTGTCGGCTCTCCTGCTGCCGCCATTCCCGGCAGCCGTCCTGGTCCTGATGCTGTGGGTATGGCTGACCGGGGGGCTGCATCTTGACGGGTGGATGGATTCGGCTGACGCGCTCCTGAGCTACCGTTCCCGTGAACGAATGCTGGAGATTATGAAGGACAGCAGAGTGGGAGCGATGGGTGTGATCGCCTGCGTCCTGCTTCTGCTGCTGAAGGTTTCCCTTATTTATACGGTAATTGATGAAAAACTCTGGTCCACCGCCTTGCTGCTGCCACTGCTCTGGAGCCGCTGGTTCATGGTGGCTGCCCTGTCCAGGTGGCCCAAAGCGCGTCAAGGGGAGGGCCTGGCCGGGCAGTTTCAAACGCTCAAGGGACGTGAGGCAGGTCTTGCTGCCCTCTTAGCCGCCATGCTGAGCGTGCTGCTTGCGCTTCTGAACCCGGTTGTCCTCATGTCTCCGTTCATAGCTGCCTTCCTGGTGGTACCGGTACTGTCGTGGATCATTGGCAAATGGACAGCACAACGAATCAGCCGGCGGCTGGGCGGATTAACGGGCGACGTCTATGGCGCGCTGAATGAGCTGCTGGAGGCTCTGCTGCTGCTTGCGGTGGTACTGCTGCACAGGCTGCTACTCTAAAGGCCACAGCTTAAGTTCCGATTTGGATTTATGATAGAGGAGGGGACCTGTAATGACCGAAAAGAAAACGGCAGGGCAGCAGACTGCCGCTGTCCTGATGCTGCAGGGCACTGCCTCGGATGTTGGCAAAAGTGTAGTCACTGCGGCTCTATGCCGGATTTTCAGGCAGGATGGATACCGGCCCGCCCCGTTTAAATCACAAAATATGGCGCTCAATTCCTATGTCACGGCTGATGGCAAGGAGATCGGGCGCGCGCAGGGGGTTCAGGCGGAAGCCAGCGGCATCGAAGCAACCACTGACATGAATCCAATCCTGATCAAACCGGTCAGGGATATGCATTCGCAAATTGTGGTGCACGGGGTGCCTTATGCCCATATGAGTGCGGCCGATTACCGGAATCATTTTCTGCCGGAGGCCAAGCAGACCGTGATGGAGGCGCTGGACCGGCTGCGCAGCCAATACGATATCGTAGTGATGGAAGGCGCGGGCAGCCCGGCCGAAATCAATCTGAAGCAGCGGGATATCGTCAACATGAATCTGGCCGGTTGGGCCGACGCCCCTGTGCTGCTGGTGGCCGATATTGACCGGGGCGGGGTCTTCGCTTCGCTTGTGGGAACCATAGAGCTGTTGGAGCCGCATGAGGTGAAGCGAATCAAAGGTTTTATCATTAACAAATTCAGAGGTGATTTGTCGCTGCTGCAGCCCGGGCTGGACTGGCTGGAGGAGCGGACGGGCATCCCGGTGCTCGGCGTCCTGCCTTACATCCCGGACATCAAGATCGAGGCGGAGGATTCGGTTGTGCTGGACAAGCTGCCCAAGTCGCGCGCGCAGGGAAAGGAACTGGATATTGTGGTGATCCGCTATCCGCGGATTTCAAATTTTACAGATGTGGACGCATTGGCGCAGGAGCCGGATGTCAGTATACGGTTTGTTACGGAGCCGGGGCAGCTTGGCGTTCCCGACGCCATCATTCTGCCGGGTACGAAGGATACGATAGGCGATCTCGAAATGCTGAAGGCCCAGGGAATTCACGAGGATATCCGGATCGCTATGGAGAAGGGCTGCAGCCAACTTGTCGGCATTTGCGGCGGTTATCAGATGCTCGGAAAGCGGCTGCTGGACCCGGATGCGGTGGAAGCGGGACAGCCGCAGGAGGCGGAGGGGCTGGGCTGGCTGCCACTGATTACAACGTTTCTGAAGGAAAAACAGACCGTCAGAGTCAGCGGCACCCTTGCACCAGCCAATCCTTTGCCGCTTGCAGGCCGGACAGAGGCGTTCCCGGTGACAGGCTATGAAATACATATGGGCATTACGGAACGGATGGAGGGCCAGGACGATCTGCTGCCGTTGTTCAGCGTAAGCAGAGGTGACGGCGTTCCGTTTGAAGAGGGCAGCGCCGCAGCGGATGGCAGAGTATGGGGAACCTATCTGCACGGCGTATTTGATAATGACAGGCTGCGCCGCTCCTGGCTGGATGGCATCCGGCTGAGCAAGGGACTGTCCCCATTGGGACAAACCTTTGCCGCGCGGGAAGCGAAAGAGCACGAATTCGACCGGATTGCCGACCTGGTCCGTGCCCATGTGGATATGAAAAGAGTCTACAGCATCATGGGGCTAACGTAAGAGAGGGACTGCCCAGTCAAGTAAAGAGAATTAAACGGCATTAGGCAGTCTTTGAATTACGAAAAGAACCATTTCAGATTAAAAGAGCGAGTATCGTGGTCTAATCCCACAAAATACTCGCTCTTTCTCTCATTTCAAGGCATCACGAATGAACACCATAAGCTTGAGAACAGGGGCACTTGCTCCTGTTCCCGATCTATTACCCCATCAGAAATCGCAATACATTGGCGTTTCTGATGGGCATTTTCAAGTTGGGAGACGTACGGAGCAGCGGAGAGGACGAAGCAATTCCGGAAAAGCGGAGCGGTCGCCTTTGGCCCGAAGGGTCAACAGCGATTGTAGGAATGCTTCGTTCTCGGAGCGTCTCACAACATACGAAGAAATTGCCCCAGATCGAGCCCAATATTGCAAAATCTACAATTTGAACTTGAGCACAGCCTGCTGCAGAGCGGATGCTTCTTCGTTCAGCTTGCGTACAGTAAGGGTGTGGTCATCCATTTCGGCCAGCTGGTTCTCCGCGCTGTGTCCGATCTCCTGCAGCATTTGCTGCGCCCTGGCCGTAATTTGAGCAGTTTCCTCTACGGATGCGCTAACCTCTTCGGAGCCTGCAGATACCTCTTCAGTCGCGGCAGATACGGCCTGAATAGTCAGATTGACATTCTGGATCAGATCCATCAGCTCGTTGAAGGCTGCACCGGCCCGCTGTACCAATTCGGTCCCGGATACAATTTCGGTATTTACCCGATTCATGGAATCGACGGACTTTTGCGAATCTTCCTGAAGTGTGAGCAGGTAGTCGGAAATTTGCTGTGTCGCGGTTTTTGACTGGTCCGCCAGCTTGCGCACCTCTCCTGCCACCACGGCGAAGCCCCGTCCATGTTCGCCGGCGCGTGCGGCTTCTATGGAGGCGTTCAGGGACAGCATCTGAATCTGCTTCGTGATCTCAAAGATAGAGGATACGACCTCGCCGATCACTTCCGAGCGTTCGTTCATCGTGCTTACATACCTCAAAGATTCCTCAGCGGCTTGTCCGACAAGATTCATCTGTGAAACCGCGTTTTGGGCCAGTGTATTTCCGCCTACCGCCTCATCGGCGGCTCTGCTGATCTGGTCCGATACCTCACCGGACGATGCAGCGATATGCTGAATCCCCTGTGTAATCTCTTCCATTGCGCGCGCATTTTCGGAGGCAGCGGTGGCAATCGTTACGCTGCCTTTCGCCACCTCCTCGGCGGAGCGGGCAGACTGCTGTGTGGTACCGCTGATGGTGTCCACCCGGTGCAGCAGCTCGTGAGATCCCTCAACAACAGCATTCGAGGTGGATAATACTTGTCCGATCATTTCTTTCAGATTGGCGGTCATTTTCCGGAAGCTTCCGGCCAACTGCGCGATTTCGTCCTGCCCCCGGATGTGCAATTCACGGGACAGATCTCCTGCGGCGATTTGTTCGCTATGCTTCAGGAGCTCGGCAATCGGACGGGTGATTTTGCGGACCGTCAGTGTGGATACAACCCAGCCTGCTGCAATGACCCCAACCGTAATCAACAGGCAAATCCAGAAGATCTGGTTGGATTTCTGTTCGATGAAGCCTACATCCGTGTTCACAGCCACAATCAAATTGCTTCCCGGAATCGAGTAAAAGGCTGTCTTATGTACCCCGTACTGATCCTTGTACACGCCGCTGATTTGTCTCTCATGGCTGTCTATAGCCAGCTGCATTTCATTCATGAAAGGCAGCTTGTCCCCAATCTGATAAGCAGATTTGGCATTGCGGGCGACAACGGCCACCTCCTGGTCCGTAATGGTCGCAAGGTAGGCGGATTCCAGCTTGAGATTGTTTACCTTTTCCTGAAGGTAAGATTCCACCGTCATGACGGCCCCGGCTCCGCTCTGACGGGCTTGCAAGGCCTGCGTGGCATTCAATTTGCTGTACAGCTCCTGAGCACCAGTTTCAAGGGATTGAACGGACTGTGGAACGACATAGCTGTTGATGATACTCATGGATACGGCATAAAAGCTGATGCTGAATAGCAGCGAAGCAGCCAGCAGGATAGCGATGTTCAATAGCTTCAGCTTGGCTGCGATAGAGCGGTTAAAGCGCAGCATAAGTGCTCTCCTTTCATATTTCTTCGGGCTAATCTGCCCATGGTAATCCTGTAGCCATCATGATTGCGGACGGATGCACGCCGCCATGCGCATGCAGTCATGCCGACAAGCATCCGTAACACTTTAGAACTAGGATAGTCCTATTTTACAAAATCAACCGCAGGTTGAATAGTAAAATCTAACTAGAATATAAAATAAAATATGAATCGAAAGTAGTAATTGACATATACATCACATGAAATAAAATAAATCATACCTGTTTGGTGGGGAATTGTGGTATAGTATTCATTGCGGCTAATTGCCCGGAAAAAAGAAAGCCGGAGGCTTAATTGTTGCAAAGCTGCCGGACAAATACAAAGAGAGAGGGGAAATCTTTATGGATACATTTCTGGTTGTTTTAAATGTTGTAGTTATGCTGGTACTGCTGGGCATTTTGTACTGGATGCAGAGAAAGCATATTTCGTTTACGAAAAGAGTATTTACCGGCCTTGGCCTCGGGCTTGTATATGGTGTCATTTTACAGCTTGTATATGGTGCAGGCTCGGATACAATAGCCAAATCGGTGGATTGGTTCAACCTGGCGGGCAATGGGTATGTCAAGCTGCTGCAAATGATCGTCATCCCGCTGATCATGGTGTCCATTATCTCGGCCATCATGAATCTGAAGGGCAAACAAAATCTGGGGAAAATGAGCTTCTCTATTATTGCGGTGCTGCTGATTACGACTGCGATTGCCGCAGCCGTCAGTATCGCGACCAGCCTGTCCTTCAACCTGACGGCGATTGAGATTAATGCAGGGGATGCCGAGCAGGCGCGCGGCGCAGCACTGGAAGAGCGTGTAGGCGAGGTAGAGGATTTGACCATCCCGCAGCAGGTGCTGTCCTTCATCCCTGCCAATCCTTTTGAAGATATGACGGGGGCGCGCAGCACCTCAACGCTGGCTGTTGTTATTTTCTCGGCATTTGTGGGCGTGGCTGTATTGGGATTGGACCGCAAGAAGCCTGAGCAGGCGCAGACCTTCCGCAATGTGATTGAGGCGGTCTACGGGGTGGTCATGCGCATCGTCACTATCGTGCTGCGTCTGACACCATATGGTATTCTCGCTCTGATTACGAAAGTAGTATCGACCACCAACCCGGATGAAATTTTAAAGCTGATCAAATTCGTGCTGGCTTCTTATGTGGCACTCCTGATCATGTTTGTCATTCACCTTGTGCTGATCGCGCTGTTTGGCTATAATCCGGTCACTTATGTACGGAAGGTTCTGCCCACCCTGGTGTTTGCCTTCACTTCCCGTTCCAGCGCGGCTACCATTCCGCTGAATGTGGAGACACAGACCCGCAAGCTCGGTGTGTCCGAGGGCATTGCGAACCTGTCCGCAAGCTTTGGCGCCACTATCGGACAGAATGGCTGCGCAGGCATTTATCCGGCCATGCTGGCTGTTATGATTGCACCGACCGTCGGCATTGATCCGACAAGCTGGGATTTCATTCTTACCCTGATCGCTGTTGTTGTCATCAGCTCGTTCGGCGTGGCCGGCGTGGGCGGCGGCGCAACCTTCGCATCCCTGATCGTGTTGTCCACACTGAACATGCCTGTAGCGCTGGCGGGGCTGCTGATTTCCGTCGAGCCGCTTATCGACATGGGCCGTACTGCGCTGAACGTCAATGATTCGATTACGTCAGGCTTGATCTCCAGCAAGATTCTCAAGGAGAATAATCAGGATGTATATAACGACCGCGGACCGGATCTGGATGCAGCGGCAACATCTTAAGCTGTAAAAAACGCTGCGGCGTTTAAGAGAAAAAGGGACTGCTCCCCGTCATCGTTGATGACTTGCGGGAGCAGTCCCTTTTCACAATCCGGCTTGTATTATGCCAAAATTTTAAGGTCTTTGGGGAAGGAGGTCAGCACCTCGACGCCATCTGCAGTAACCAGCACATCGTCTTCAATGCGGACTCCGCCTTTGCCTGCAATATAGATGCCCGGTTCAACCGTAAAGACCATGCCCTCCACCAGCGGATCTTCATTGGCGCCATGCAGGGATGGGTATTCGTGAATGCCCAGGCCGAGCCCGTGCCCTACGCGGTGATTGAATGCCGGTCCGTACCCGGCTGCTTCAACGACAGCCCGTGCAGCTTGGTCGACGGAAGCGCAGCTGACCCCAGGACGTGCGGCTGCGATCCCTGCCAGGTTAGCCTGCAGCACGGTATTATAAATTTTCTCAAGCTCGGGGGACAGGCTGCCGAAAGCAAACGTTCTGGTAATGTCGGATGCGTAGCCACCTGCGTACACGCCCATGTCGATCATGAGCAGATCTCCGGGAGTCAGCTTTTTCGTCCCTGGTTCCCCATGAGGCAGGGACGTCTTGGCCCCGAACAGCACCGTTGTATCAAATGAGGGCCCGTCTGCTCCCAGCTTCTTCATCCGGTATTCAAGCTCGGCGACCAATTCGACTTCGGTCATGCCCTCCCTGACGTGAGTCAGCCCGTCGCGCAGCACCTCCTCTACCAGATGCACGGCATGCTTCAGCCGCTGCATTTCATCAGCCGATTTTCTAACCCGCATCTCGCGCAGCACCGGTCCGAGATCTCCGTAGCTCCGTGCGCCCACCGATGTGGAAAGCGCTTCGTAGCGTGCGACGGACACATGCTCCTTTTCAATAGCGAATGCATCCATGCTGCCGCCGATGAATCCTTTGAGAAGCTCATACGGATTATCCGTGTCGGTATGAGTAACGATGCGGCTGACGGAGGAACTCTCACGGGCCTTATCTTCATCCAGCGCAGGCACGATAAGCACAGGCTCCTCCCCGCTCACGAGCAGGAGTCCGAGAAATCTTTCATGCGGCTCGCTGGCAAAGCCGGTCAAATAATAGATATGTGTGGGGTCGGTGACCAGCAGACCTTGCCATCCGTTGTTAGCCAGCGCGTTAAATAACGTATTTATTTTATCAGCCATATGATTTCTCCCTTTCCAAATTCGTTCTATATAATTATAAATCTGTCCGGAGCAGATATGCAAAAAGGTTATCTCAGATTTTGTCCGGGCATCGTGCAAAACAGATGACGCTCCCGCGGCTCCTCCTGTACAATAGGCATAATACACCGGATTGTATATTTCGGGCATTTTCAGGTCATTTTAGGAGGACATTTATATGGAACAGTACATCATCGATTTTGCCCGCTTGGAGGATTTACCTGCGATCGTCGATATCTATAATTCTACCATTCCCGGCCGGATGGTAACGGCGGATCTGGAACCGGTGACCGCAGAAAGCCGCAGACCCTGGTTTGAGGAGCATCATCCTGAGCGGCGGCCGCTGTGGGTCATGCGCACCGGAGATGACATTGCCGGCTGGGCAAGCCTGCAGTCCTTCTATGGAAGACCGGCCTATGACGGCACAGTGGAGCTAAGCATATATGTAAACGAAGCTTTCCGGGGAGCGGGGATCGGCAGCCGGCTGATACAGCATGCGCTGCAGGAATGTCGGGGGCTGGGGGTGCAGACGGTGCTGGGGTTTGTGTTCGGCCATAATGAGCCAAGCCTCGGATTGCTGCGCAAATTCGGATTTGAACAGTGGGGGCTGTACCCGCGTGTGGCCGTACTGGACGGCATTGAACGCGATCTGGTCATTGTAGGCAAGCGCGTTGAAGATTGAATGAGCAAGAAAGTCAGGGGGATGCACGTTGCATTCCCCACATTCAGAACTTCTTGACCTGCTTCAGCATCTGGTTGAATACCTCGGAGGCAATAAGACCGACGGCAATGGAGCCGGAGATCATGAGCGCCTGTGCGGCAAGCTCGGCAGCTCCGGCATATTCATGCTCCACAAAGCTGCGCATGGCGTCGTAGGCGATGCCTCCGGGCACGAGCGGAATCATGCCTGCCACGCTGAAGATGATGACCGGCATTTTATACCATCTTGCTATGGCCTGGCTTAAAACTCCGATCACTAAGGTGGCGGCAAACGTGGCCAGCAGGGTGTCCCAGCGGTCGACGGTGTAAAAGTAGACTACCCATCCCAGCATGCCGACAAAACCGCAAAGCGCCAGTGACCTGCGCGGCGCACGGAACAGAATGCCAAACGCGGCGGAAGCGATGAAGCTGGTAACGAGCTGTTCAAGGATCATAATATTCCTCCGCTCCACCAGAGAGAAAAGATTAAAGCGACACCGGCCCCGATGGCAAAAGAGGTCAGAAAGGCATCAGCCCCCTTGGACAGGCCGGATACGAGGTGACCTGCTATCAGGTCTCTTATGGCGTTGGTGATCAGCAGACCGGGCACCAGCGGCATGACAGAGCCGATGACAATGGTGTCCAGTTGGTGTCCGAATCCGGTAGTAACGAGCAGCGAGGCCGTCAGCCCGATCAGGAAGGCGGCGGAAAATTCAGCGAAAAACTTCACCTGAACGAGTCTGTGAAAATACTGTACCGCGATAAAGCCGACTGCTCCGCAGATGAAGGCCGCAGGGAAGTCGGCCCATACCCCGCGGAACATGATCATGAAGCATCCGCTGGCCGCAGCGGCCGAGAGAAGCTGCACCCATACAGAGTAGGCAGGGGGACCGTGCTCTACCTGCCTGAGCAGCTCGGCCGCCTGCCCCGGGGACAGCCCGCCTGCACTGATCCGGCGCGATATGTCGTTCACTTCAACCACCTTGTGAAGATCCGTTGTCCGCTCTAGGATGCGGATCAGCTTGGCCGGTTCCGTACCGTCCATGGAAAAGATGATCCCCGTCGGAGTGACATAGCTATGGGAGTGAAGGACGCCGTAAGCGGCGGCAATACGCGACATGGTGTCTTCCACCCTGTAGGTCTCCGCTCCGCTTTGCAGCATGACCTTTCCGGCCAGCAGACACACTTCTATGATGTCGTAACTGGAGTACTGCAATGTGTTGTTCATGAACCTATTGTAGCATGAACCGCCTCTGTCTAGACAGTGTCCGTGAAACGGAAAAAAACCGCCTGCAATGCAGACGGCAGAGTGCGAAATAGATGAGATGATGCTTTGGTCAGGATTCCATGACAACGGTATAATAGGACTCATCCAGATGGTCGGCTGCTTCGGACAGTCCCATTATCCTGAGCTGGGATGTCACGAACGCCCGCAGAAGGGAATCGGTGAACAGGTGCTTCGTCTGGGCGTCCCGCACAAAGGCAAGCCTGGATTCCACCGAGGCATTCAGAAAAAACTCCTGAATTCTCCCGCTGTCCTGATCCCAGAGCAGCATATCCGGCAGGCTAAAAGGAGTGTGGGCACGCTGCTCCGAAGAGAGCGGCACAATGCCGAGCCCGTTCAAGGTTTGTACGGCGATACTGCGGCGGCGCGTCATGCGCAGATCCTTGATATAGCGGACCATGTCTTCCATCGGATGAATGCCAAAGCGGGTCCGGAACAGCTCACGTACCATCTGCCGCCGCTCATCATACACCGGGGCCTGACGGCGTGCCAGATCGTGCAGATAGGCGTCCGTATGTTCATAATAATGGGTGAGCGGGCTATTATCCGTATAGACAATGCTCAGGAATTCATGCAGATTGCGGGCGACCAGCCATACGCCGTTCCAGTGCATGGGAGATACACAGACCACTGGAGCCTGTGCAGGATCGGCAATAGCGCCGAAATCGGTCAAAAAACCGTACTGGAGCCCGTCCACGCCCGCGCGTGCGAACGGGATAACATCCGGCGGGGTCGACATGTACCGTATCCCCCGGCCGCGCTCCATAATCAATCCCAGATCGAAATCGAGGGAGTGCCTGTTCTCTTCAAGCTCCTGTTCAAAGTCGATAAGTTCCTGGATCAGCATCGACAAGGAGCCATAGTTAAATTCAGAACCGGGCTTCATTCAAGTTCTCCTCCCTTACTGATGACATGCATTTTGTGTTCGTTGGGAGCCGGAAGGGCGGGGACCAACGGATCTGATTACTGGACCGTAACATAAAAATTACGTGAAATTATACGAATTGTAAACCAAAATTATAAAAACTGCAGAAAAATGGTAAATAAGTATCATGAAACACTTTTGTCAAATGAGTGTAAAACACCGATGATTCCCCGGGTCTAATCTAAGTTATGTGCTTCGGGGGTTGCAGGTGCACGAAGTCTTTGCAGAGGGGACAACAACATATGATATCGAAAAAATGGCACCAGGCGGTATTTTTTGACGTAGATGATACCATGTACGACCATTTGCAGCCTACCCGCGGGGCGCTTCAGCATGTGATGGAGCTGGACGATTCCTTTCCATACTGAGGGGATTGCTGCTGCCGACCTAAGAAAAACATCTATCGACGTACTTTCAAAGAAGACATACCGCGTTTAGCGGAGCACCGGAAAAGGGGAGATCGATATGAGTGAGGAATGGAGAAAGGCAGAAAGCGTTTTGCAGCGGATTGAAGTCATCGGCACCCCGGATAACACGCCTGTCACCATTAACGGTTATGCGGAAGGTGTGCACTGTATCGGCATCGGCACGGATGCTGCCGTATTTACGCTGGACTCCATGCCGGAATATGCATTCAAGATCTACTCGGAACTGGCCGCAGAGAAAAAGAGCGCCGAAGCTTCCGTTTATGAGAAGCTGCGGGGATGTCCCTCTTTTCCGGTATTTTACGGAGAAGGGGACAGATATATTGTGATCAGCTATGAGAAAGGGATTACACTGATGGATTGTCTGCTGCAGGGAATCCCCGTGCCGGAGCAGGTCATTCAGGATGTGGAGGAGGCCCGGGATTTCGTCAGATCCAGGGGGCTTAATCCGCGAGATATTCACCTTAAAAATGTGCTGCTGCAGAACGGGCGCGCCAAGGTGCTGGATGTATCCGAGTACGTCAAGGAAGGCGACGACAAACGGTGGGAGCATCTCGTATGGGCCTACCACACCTTTTATTCCGGATTTGCGGAAGCAAGGATGCCGTCCTGGGTTCTGGATACGATCAAAAATTGGTACTACCGGCTTGATAAAGCCAATCTGAATCTTGAGGAATTTGCCCAGCGGGTCAATCAGCTGTTTTCCCGCTGGATTAAATAAGCGCAACAGGATTGCTATCTAAAAGTAAGGGAGGTCTCCTTAACCGCACTGGATAAGGAGACCTTTTCTGCTGCTGGGAAAATTCCATGTCAAATTGTCAAGGAAACAGGGGATGAATATTGCATGAAGTTCATTTAACAACATACATATAATAGTAAGTTCGAGAAAAGTTTTTATGTTTTATTCTATTTTATAATTATTCTAAAAAAAGATTGATTTTTAACTATGGGGTATTTATAGTGGAAACATATCAAGCATACGAGGTGATTCCGTTAATGAGCAATCAAAACCATTTGACTACAAGCTGGGGAGCTCCTGTCGGGGATAATCAGAACTCCATAACAGCCGGCCAACGCGGCCCGGTGTTGATTCAGGACGTACACCTGTTGGAAAAGCTGGCCCACTTCAACCGTGAACGTGTGCCTGAACGCGTCGTGCACGCCAAAGGTGCCGGAGCCCATGGATACTTTGAAGTAACGAATGATCTGTCCAAGTACACCAAAGCAGCTTTCTTGTCCGAAGTTGGCAAGCGTACGACGATGTTTATTCGTTTCTCTACCGTTGCCGGTGAGCTCGGTTCTGCCGATACGGTTCGTGATCCACGCGGTTTCGCCGTTAAATTTTATACTGAAGAAGGCAACTATGATCTGGTAGGAAACAATACGCCGGTGTTCTTTATTCGTGATGCGATTAAATTCCCGGATTTCATTCATACACAAAAGCGCCATCCGCAGACACACCTGAAAAATCCGAATGCGGTATGGGATTTCTGGTCTCTTTCTCCCGAATCTCTGCATCAGGTAACGATTCTGTTCTCCGATCGTGGCATTCCGGCAACCTACCGTCATATGCACGGCTTTGGCAGCCATACCTTCAAATGGGTCAATGCCGAAGGTCAGGGTGCGTGGGTGAAATACCATTTCAAAACAGAGCAAGGCATCAAAAACCTGGATGTGGAGCTGGCTGCGAAGCTGGCCGGTGAAAATCCGGATTATCATACAGAGGATCTGTTCAACGCCATCGAAAAAGGGGATTTCCCTGCATGGAAGCTATATGTTCAGATTATGCCGCTGGAGGACGCCAACACCTACCGTTTTGATCCGTTTGACGTAACGAAGGTTTGGTCGCAAAAAGACTATCCGCTGATCGAAGTGGGCCGCATGGTCCTGGACAGAAACCCGGAAAACTACTTCGCTGAAGTAGAGCAGGCTACATTCTCCCCTGGCAACTTCGTGCCGGGCATCGAAGCATCACCTGACAAAATGCTGCAAGGACGCCTGTTTGCTTACTCTGATGCACACCGCTACCGTGTAGGCGCAAACCACAGCACACTGCCGATCAACCGTCCGGTTGCGGAAGTGAAAAACAACCAGCGTGACGGGTTCATGAGAGCGGACGGCAACGGCGGAACTGGCACGTACTACGAGCCGAACAGCTACGGCGGACCTACGGAAGCGCCTGAGCACAAGACAACGCCGTTTGTAGTGTCCGGTCTGGCAGAGAGCACAAGCTACGATCATGACGATCACTATACCCAAGCCGGTGACCTGTACCGTCTGATGAGCGAGGATGAGCGTATCCGTCTGATCGCTAACATCGCCGGTGCTATGAAACCTGTTGAAAAGGATGAAATCAAAATTCGCCAAATTGGCCACTGGTACAAGGCAGACCCCGACTTCGGCACCCGTCTGGCGCAAGCGCTCGACCTGCCCGTACCGCAAGGCGTTTAATATATATTTGTTCCCGTGGAAGGGCCATTCACCTTGGCTGCTGCTTTAGCAGGTTGTGAGGGCTCCGCGAACGAAGCATTCCTTCAATCGCTGTTACCCCCGAATTTCTTGATTGTATTACAGCGGATGAAATTCGGGGGTAAAGGCGAACGCTTCGCTTTTCCGGAATTGCTTCGTTCTCTCCGCGGCTGCGTGCAGGTCCCTGCTTAAAAAATAACGAGAAAACATCGCCAATCTCCTGCGATATCTGATTTAGCAAAAAGGTCGAGAACAGAGATCCCTCCTGTTCTCGACCTTTTGTCCTTTATGCCAGAATTTATAAGTTTTCAGCGGAGCTGAACAATTCTATCATCGCAACAAAACTACCCCCAAGGCTTTTGTGCGAAAAAACGTACATATGAGAGGCTGAGCGATCTTGCTTCCAGGTATTTGTACGAAAAAACGTACAAACAAGAGACTGAATGAGCCTCATCCCAGCTTTTTGTGCGAAAAAACGTACAAACGAGGACTTGAGTGAGTCCCGTCCGAGATATTTGTACGAAAAAACGTACAAACGAGAACCCGAGCGGGCCTAATCCCAGCTTTTTGTATGAAAAAACGTACAAACGAGAACCCGAGTGAGCCCCGCCCCGGGCGTTTGTACGAAAAAACGTACAAACGCGGACCTAAGCGAACCTCGTCCCAGGTTTTTGTACTTCATGCCTGGCCCCAATTATGATTGAGCCGCATTGCTGTTCGCCGCCAATCGGCGCTGCTTCCCGTTGACGAGCAGAATGCTCAGCACAATGAGCACAAGCCCAGCGGCCAGATTCAAGGTAACGTGTTCACCCAGGAACAGAACGCTGCAGCTAATGGCGATCAGCGGGATCAGGAAGGTGAACGAACCGACCTTGCTGGCTTCACCCGAGCCGATCAGCTTGAAGAAGGTGAGCCAGCCGAGGGCGATGACAAAGACGGAAATAAACAGCATGTCATAGATAAACACTGGCTCCCATCGGATGGCCGTCCAGTCCTCCACGACAGCTCCGGAAGCCAGCAGCACAATACCGCCCATCGTAATCTGGATGGCGGTCATCCATAACGTATCAACCCGCCCGGAGCTTTTCTTCATATAGACGGTTCCCAGAGTCCAGGCCACGGCACTGCCAATGGCAAGGAAAATTCCCGCTGGCGCGATATGCCCGGCCAGACCGCCAATGCTGATGGCTGCCACCCCCAGGAAGCCGAGCAGCAGTCCGATCAGCTTTTTCCCGGACATTCCTTCACCCAGCCACAGCCAGGCCGCAATGCCAAGCAGTACGGGCTGCAGGAATACGATGGCGGAGAACAGGCCTGCGGGAACATAGCCAAGTCCGATCGTCTGAAAACCGTAAAACAGAACGATATTTAGCAGCGAGGAAATCAGATAGATGGGCCAGTTCTGTCTGAAGCGCAGCTCCCGAAAACGCTGCAGTGCAACCAGGATCAATAACAGACCGGCAATGCAGGTCCGCAGTCCGGCGAACAGCAGGGGAGGTGTATACTCCAGGGCAAATTTGGTCAAGGGCCAGTTGATGCCCCACATAATAATCAGAAAAGCAAGATACACGGCTGTCCGTGATCGTGAAAGCTTCGGCAAGATAAACCACTCCTTTCATAACAATGCTTTATCATGATACAATGACTTTGGCTATAAATAAAATGAATGTTTGTTATAAGGAGCATACCATTTACGTTATGACAAATACACAGCTGCAGTTATTTGTGAAAATTGCTGAAACCGGCAGCTTTACGAAAGCAGGGCAGGCGCTCAATATGACGCAGCCGGCCGTTAGCCGGGCCATATCCACTCTGGAGGATGAATTGGACGTGAAGCTGATCCTGCGAGACCGGCGAAACGGAATTGTCCTGACAGAGGTAGGCAACCGGATACTGATATTGTTCCGGGAAATATTAAACGGGTTTGAGAAGGTGGAGCAGGAGATCGCCGCCGAAAAGGGGCTGGAGGTGGGCATCATCCGGATCGGGACGTTTACGTCAGCGTCTGCTTATTTCCTGCCAAGGATCATGCGTACGATCGGAGAGAAGTATCCGAATTTGCAGTTTGATCTGCATGAGGGAACGATTGACGAGATCCGGGGATGGCTTGAATCCCGTCAGATCGATGTCGGTTTTACGATTATGAAGGATGAACAATTTGAGATGATCCCGCTGCTTAGAGAGGAGATGTTCGCGGTCATCCGTGACGATCATCCGTTGTCCGCACACTCTGCCATTCGGATAAAAGAGCTGGAGCAGCAGCCCATAATTATCTGCAAGGGCGGTTTTGAAACCCCCATATATGAGTTATTCGCAAAGGCGGATACCCCGCTTAAACCCAAATTTGTCGTGTCCAATCTTACGACACTGCTAAGCATGATTCAGGAGGGACTGGGTTCAGGGATCATGTCCGGCATGATGCAGGCATATCAGCCGCCGAATGTGACTACTCGTGCGATTGAACCGAGAGCATACCGGGATATTTATATGGCTATGCCTTCCTTCCAGGAAGCTCCGCTGGCGGTGAAGCTGTTTATCCGGACGGCGCTGGAGCTTTTCAGGCCTGAAAAGAACAGTATATAAGCATTGACCGCCCGGATATTTGAAGGCTGACGGGAGTGTGTGGTCAGTTCAGCCACTGCTCGAAAAAGTGGCGATATCCTTCTTTCATCACTTTGCTGGAGAAGCGCTCCAGCGCATAAGCCTTGTTGTCCATCGATACGGTATGAGGGGAAGCTGCCGCCATATTGACGAGCTCGAACCAGTTCTGTTCATTACCGGCAAAGGTATGGCGTGAGCTGATGTGGCCGTAACAGGCATGCTCGGGCTTGACGACGATTTTGCCCATGGCCATAGCTTCCGTAAGCGGCATCGCAAAGGTATCGAATTTGGAGCAGCTCCAATACACCTTGGCCGTGTTCATGAGCGCAAATACGTCATCCTGGAATAAGGCGAACTGCAGCTTCACATTATGCGGGATGTCGTATTTTTTCATGCTTTCCTTATATCTTTCGCCTCCGAAGACCATGAACACTTCCTTGTCCGGATTGCAACGCGCATATTCCAGCACCACATCCGGACGCCGATTCTCCTCGTCTCTGCCGATCCACAGAATGCGGTTCTGCACCACACGGGAAGGATCGAAATGCTTGTTCACGAGCTGTTCATTGAACCCGATGGGAATGACAGTGACGTCATGGACGCCGAATTTGTCTGCCATCTCCCGTTTCAGAAAATCCGTCTGCACGATCGCCTTGTTCACAATCGAATAGAACGGCTTCATCATTTCATAGCCAGTCAGGGCTGGATCGGGAAAGCTGTGCGGGAACAGCACGCTTTTCTTGAAGAACATATTCAAAAAAGTAAACCCGGACACAGTATAGATCACATGCTCAATCTGCTGGCTATGCAGCTGATCCAGTACGATATCATAGTTGACGAGATCGCCTTTTTCGTGTTCATAGCCTGGCAGCCAGTCATAACCGCTGACATGCCGCTCCGGGGAAATAAAGACGATCTCCACCCCCAATTCGCTGCCGATCTGACGGAGCCTTTCCGCAAAAATACGTGGTCCCTGGGCTTCTGTAAACTGAATTTTCCTCATCACTAATCCGACTTTGGTCATTTATTGTGCCACCTTGTTTTCATAATTGTTATTGTAAAACAGCTCGTTCGCGCACTGTGTCAGGCTGTCCATTGTTTCGCGGAGCTGGGTGCGCAGCGCTTCCTCCGGCCAGGTGCCGTCGCCTCGTTCCAAATCTGAGCGGATCAGCAGCAGCATCCAAATGGAGAAGACGGCTGCAAACAGATAATATTCCCGTTTAAAATCCTGCGGATGCAGCACTGTGCCGGATTGCAACACCTGATCCATATATGCCTCCAATAAGCAGTTTCGGCCCCGAGAGGTCATGCGCTTCGGAAAGAGCGGATGGGACATGTCGATCAGATGGTACAGGTCCCATAGCCGGGAATTCAAATGAACATGCTCCCAATCCAGCACGATTAACCGGCCGTTCACACGTGTATAGTTGCCGAGGTGAAGATCACCATGGCACAGAACCTTGGCCTCTGTGAAGGAATAGTGTTCAAGAAGGGTAAAAAGGGAGCGGATGGTAAGCTGTGGCATCCCCTGGGACAGCAGAGCGGCTTCCGCCTCGGCCTGCCTTGCTCTTATGTCTGCGGCAATGTCCTGAATGGGCGGTTTGGGTCCTTGCAAAGAGACCTGCTGCAGCGCTTCGGTTGGCTGTGTATGCCACCACACCATATGCGGGATGATGCTTAAAGCAAGTTCGTTGTCATAAACATGACGTATGGTTCCAAGATCCTCGAAGATCATCCAACTGGTGTCCGGTGCAAGGGTGTCCGACTTCGCCAGCAGCTTGGGATATATCGGCGGAAAGGAAGGCAGCAGATACTCGTATACCCAACGTTCCTTGCCCGCCTGCCCGTCATTGGTCAAGGGCTTGAAAATATAGCTCTGATCAGGCGACACGTAAAAACGCTCCACATGTCTGCCGTTCATGCCGGTATACAGTGTCTCTTTTCTCCATATTCGCTGACTGTCCAGCGTACCGTCCGGCAGTACGTAATGCTTCAACATCTCCATGCCCCCTTGTCTCTGAAATCTTATTTTTACTGCGTTATTGCGTTATGGCTGGATTAGAAGCTATAAATACTATTTTCCAATGAAGGGGGTGGTATTTCAAGAGCAGGGTATAGGAAAATTATGTTCTTCTATGAAAGTAGGCCGATGGACGTCTTTCTTACCTCACTTCAAATGTTCCGGACCTGAGAGCGCTTATTGACATGAAATTCACCTGTTTTAGGTGCTGGGCGGACACAGGGGGTCTTATACTGCCTTCAAAGGTGGGGAATCGCATGAAAATACCGGAATAAGTGCACTGTGGTCCAATAGGAGATGAAAATAGGCTCAATCTGCCCAAATAAGAGCGCTGGAGTCCTGCGTGCAGCAGCCGTCCAATGACAGTGTTTAGGGGATCGGATGTCTCTATTTTCTCTTAGAATCCCATTATGTAAGGTATGCTAACATAATATAAAATTATTTCTTGACATTCCACATGGATCGGAATATATTTTTATCAAGTTGCAAGCAATAAGCAGGCGAATGTAGGTAAAAAGTATGATTTTAAAAAGCGGATTTATTGAAAAGACCATTTTTTTTGCTTAATTAATTTCATAATGAAATTAATTAATGAAAGGGAAGATGCAATTGCTTTTGGAAAAGCATGACCAGGAATTCATCCGCAAGAAGAACCGTATGCTCGTGTTTAACAGCATTCAGCAGCATCATCCGATTTCACGCACAGATATCGCCAAGCTCTCAGGGATGAGCGCCGCCACAGTGGGCAGGGTGGTTGCAGATCTGATCGAGCTGGGTCTGGTGAAAGAAACCGACCAAATATCCGGCGGTGTGGGCCGGAAGGCAACGATGCTGGAGCTAGACCTGGAATCGATCATGACGGTTGGCGTTGAAGTGGATCGTAATTTGACGAAAGCTGCCCTGGTGGATTTGAGTGGCCGCATTATTGTGGAGAAACAGCAGTTGATTGATCAAAATGAGAAGCAACTGGACAATCTGATTGACGCTATTGTTCGCTTGGTCGCCGAAATGGCTGCAGAACAGGGCATTCCACATTCCAAATTTATTGGAGCAGGCGTCGGACTGCCGGGCATCATCGATTCAGAGCAGGGGGTGGTGGTGTTCTCCGCGCAGCTTGGCTGGAGGAATGTACCGTTCGCTGAAAGGCTGGAAGCCAGGCTGAACATGCCGGTGGTGCTGGATAATGATCTGAAGGTCAAAGCCTTGGGCGAAAGCTCCTTCCGATCGTTGGATGTTATACCTGCTGAAACGGTTGAAAATATCACTGCCCTGGTCAGCGTCGGCAGCGGGCTAGGGGCCGCTTTGATCATGGATCAAAAAATTTATCGTGGCTCCAGAAATATCGCAGGTGAGATCGGCCACTCCATTATTGATCCGAACGGCAAGCTGTGTGAATGCGGCAAGCGGGGGTGTCTGCAAACCTATATCACGGATCTTGCCTTGCTGCAGGAAGCCAACCAGATTCGGGAAGTATCCAACCTGCAGGAGCTGTTCCGGTATATGGAGCAGGGTGAGCCGTGGGCGCGCAGCATTATTGACCGGGCCTGCTCCTACATCGCGATCACGATCAATAACGTGGTATGCACGTACAATCC
Source organism: Paenibacillus medicaginis (assembly GCF_042138635.1). Lineage (NCBI taxonomy): Bacteria > Bacillati > Bacillota > Bacilli > Caryophanales > Paenibacillaceae > Paenibacillus > Paenibacillus medicaginis. The sequence continues at coordinate 25,648 of NZ_JBHIRY010000005.1, forward strand.
CAACAGCATTATTTTAACAGGCAAGTTCATCGAGGAGCATCCGGGCATGTTTGAAGCTGTAAATCTGAAGCTCCAGGAATTTATCGGGGAACACTTCAGCGGCTCATTTGAAATGTTTCGTTCCAAGCTTGGCGAGAGGTCGGTAATGATCGGCGCTGCCAAACTCGTGCTGCAGCAGCAGATTGATTACGGGCTTATCCATAAATCATAGGGAGCAAAAGGAGACTGTTATGGAGGAAGTTCTGGTGAGGGAGTACCGCGCCGGTGTTGAAGAATGTGTACATACCGGACATATTTGTGGGGTTGACGGAACAGGCAGCGTGAAGTACTCGGTCGGCGATGTGCAAGCATTGACCTTCCTGAGATCTTCTGGAAAGCCGTTCCAAGCGATACCTGTCATTAAACACGGGGTTGATGAGACTTTTGGTTTTACAGATGCCGAAGGCGCCATTCTGATGGGCTCCCACCGGGCCGAGCCGTTTCATGTGCAAGCACTGGAGTCGATCATGCGCAAAACAGGCATTCAGGAAGATCAGCTCATCTGCCACCCGACCTATCCGCTCAGCGTGTATGCGACGGAGCAGCTGCACCGTGAGCATAAGCCGAAGCGCCCAATCTACCATAACTGCTCAGGCAAGCATCTGGGCATTCTGGCTTTGTGCAAAGCTATGGGATATCCGCTGGAGGGCTACGGTAATCCTGATCATCCGGCACAGCAGGAAATTCTGGAGACACTTGCCTATATGGCCGACCTCAAGCAGGAAGAGATCGCCTTGGGGACTGACGGCTGCGGTTTCCCGGTATTTGCGATGCCTTTGCGTTCGCTGGCCGTTGCTTTTCTGAAGCTGACTTGTCCAGACCTTATCGGGGATGCCGCCACCCGCCAGGCTGTTGAAAAAATCGTGCGTCGCATGAATGCCCATTATGAAATGGTAGCCGGGACCGACCGCATCTGTTCAAGCCTGCTGATGGATGAAAATATAGTCGCCAAAGGCGGGGCTAAAGGAGTCTACTGCTTCGGACTGAAAAAAGAACGGCTGGCCTTTGCCCTGAAGGTATTGGACGGCTCGGAGGACGAATGGCCCATCATTACAGCCTCCATTCTTGAGCAAATCGGCTATGCCAATCAGGATACGATCGACCGCATGTACGAGCTGGCTCCGCTGGACATCATGAATGACAACAAGCTGGTCGTCGGCCAAAACAAACCGGTATTTCATCTTAAATCAGTCAATTAAAGCGATCAATTAAAGCAATCGAATTGATGTAACCAATTCATGCAATCCAGGGGAGTGGCTGAATTATGAAAAAACAGGTATCCGCATTACTGGCAGGCGTTATTCTTCCTTTTTCCATCTTGACTGGCTGCGGTGGAGGCAGCCCTGAAAACACGGCATCCGAGGGGGATAGCGCGGAGAAGGTCGTTATTTCTTATCTGGATCCTTTGCCAAGTGAAGAGCGCACAAGCTTCATGGAGGGCATGATTGAAAAGTTCGAAGCGGAAAATCCGAACATCGATGTCGAATACTCTTCCGTACCGTGGGAGGACGCGCATACCAAATGGATGATGATGGGAGCCTCCAAAACGCTCCCGGATGTCATCAGCGTGGATGACACCTCACTGGCTGGACTGGCAGCCGCCGGTTATATCGCCAACCTGCAATCCTACTACGATAGCTGGGATCAGAAGGATAAAACGACAGAAGCCTTCAAGCAGGCCAGAAACAAATATCAGGATCAGGTATACGCTATTCCGGATGCTTTCCTGCTGCAAGGGCTGTTTGTCCGCAGCGACTGGTTCAAGGAAAAGGGGCTCCCCGAAACGATCGATACGTGGGATGACTACTTCAAGCTGGCTCAGGAATTGACGGACGAATCGAAAGGGCAGTACGGCATTGCTTTCCGCGGCGGTGCGCATGGCATTATCCGGGCAATGGAATACGTCATGGCGGCCGTTCACGCAGACAGCTGGTTTGATGCGGACGGAAAGTCAATTCTGTATCAGCCGGAGGCCAAGGAAGCTTTTAAAAGATTTTATGATATTTACCTGAATGGAAACGCACCGTCTGAATCTGTTAACTGGGGCTTCAACGAAATGGTGCAAGGTTTTATGAACGGGCAGGCAGGTATCCTGAACCAGACGCCGGAGGTCATTGCGGTAGCGGAGAAAAACATGACGGAAGGCACCTGGAACGTGCTGCCGATGCCAAAGTCGGATGACGGCAAACGTTATATTTACTGGGGATACACAGCCGGATATTCCATCGCGGAAAATTCGGAGCATAAAGACGAGGCCTGGAAATTCATTGAATTTTTGAGCAAGCCGGAAAATAATCTGGAATATGCAAAAGCCAACACCAGCATCCCGATCTACCAGGAGTCCCTGCAGGATGAGTTCTTCAGCTCGGGCCCGATTGCCGGTTATGCGGGTGCGATGGCGGATTCCAATATCGTGTTTGCAGGGCCGCCGAGCTATCTGCCGACACTTAGTGATTTTACAGGCACATTTGCGGTTACCGAGACACAAAAGTATATGATGAAGGGCCAATCGCTTGACGATACGGTCAAACATCTTGCCGATTATTTGACCGAGGCGCAAAGCAAATACAAGCAGCAGAATCCTTAAGGTTTAAGGTGATCTGAAGGAGAATGAAAACGCATAGCCAATTTTGCTTGGTTATGCGTTTTTCTTTAGGAAGGTGATGAGATGTTGTCGAAAGGTATTTTCCGGCGTTTTCAGCCGTATCTGTTGTTGCTGCCTGCTATCGTGGTCGTGCTTGCCTTTTTCGCTTACCCTGTCGCCAAGGCTTTTCAACTGGCCTTTATGCATTATGTGCTGTTCGAGCCGAATAACATCGGGTATGCTGGACTGGAAAACTTTAGAGCGCTGTTTGCCGACCCCAACATGCTTCGCATTCTGCTGAATTCGATCATTTGGGTAGTGGGCACGGTCGGATTTCAGTTTATTCTTGGTTTTGCGCTGGCGCTGGCCTTAAACTCAAGGTTCAAAGGGAAAAACCTGTATCAGGCCGTTGTATTTCTGCCTTGGGCGGTATCGGCTTTTCTGATCGGCATGATTTTCAAATGGATGTTCAGCGAGCGGGGAGGGCTGGTCAACTATCTGCTGCTGGAAACCGGACTGATTAATAAGTCTATTCCTTTCCTGGCTATTCCCTATGCATCCATCATTCCGGTCATCATCGCCATGATCTGGTACGGCGTTCCTTTCTTCGGCATTATGATTCTGGCCGCGCTGCAATCGGTTCCGGATGAAATGCTGGAGGCCGCCGATATTGACGGGGCGGGCAGAGTCCGCAAGCTGTTGCAAATTATTATGCCATACATCAAGCCGACGCTCATCCTTACGCTGCTGCTGCGGGTGATCTGGGTATTTAACTCGGCGGACCTGATCTATATCATGACCGATGGTGGACCAGCTAACAGCTCGCATAACTTGCCTTCCTATATATTTAACAAGGTTGGTTATTCCGCTGATTTCGGCCAGGCTTCGGCGCTTGGCGTGCTGATGCTGATCGTGCTGATTCTGTATACGGTTGTCTTTCTGCGCATCACCAGATATAAGGAGGCAGGTGATCTGTAATGGCAGTATGGGTTCACAAAAACATGCCCGGGTTTGTCCGGTTTGTCGTGCTTGCACTTTTTTTGCTGGGAACGCTGGTTCCTTTCTACTGGATGTTCGTAACGTCTCTGAAAACACGACAGGAAATCTATGGCTCTGCGTTGACGCTGTGGCCGCAAAAGCTGACCTGGGACAACTATGTGAAAACGTTTCATGATTCGGATTTTCTGCAGTATTTTGCGAATAGCGCGATTGTCAGTCTCGTATCCGGCCTGCTGGTCGTGGTCGTGTCCATTCTCGGAGGTTATGCGCTGGCAAGATATCAGTTCAGAGGCAAAGGGCTCTTCCTGCTCGTTTTCCTGGCAACACAGATGATTCCGGTCATGGTGCTGCTCGTTCCGCTGTACATCGTCTTCGGGGAGCTGAATCTGCTGGATAAGCTGCCTGCACTGATTATTACGTATACGGCCATCAATATTCCTTTTTGCTTGATTACGATGTCTGGTTTTTTCCAACGCATTCCGGTGGCGCTAGAAGAGGCTGCCATGGTGGACGGCTGCAGCCGGATCCGCACCGTGATCCAGATCATTTTGCCCATCATGCTGCCCGGGATTGTCGCCAGTTTTGTATTTGCTTTTACAGCGGCATGGAATGATCTGTTCTTCGGGGTGATGTTTACCGTGAGCGAGGATGTGAAGACCGTTCCGGTTGGCTTGAACGGGTTTATTCAGAAGTTTGATGTGAACTGGGGAGAGATGAGTGCTGCAGGCATGCTCTCGCTGATCCCGGTCATTATTTTATTTGCATTTGTGCAGCGTTACATTGTTTCGGGTCTTACACAAGGAGCTGTGAAGGGGTGAAGGTTTTGTCTGAAAAAAAACTGCTTGAGGTGATCGCAACCTCTGTTGACGATATTTTGCAGCTTAATGACAGTGGTGCCGACCGCATTGAGCTGGTGAGCGCGCTTTCGGAAGGGGGGCTTACGCCCAGCATCGGGATGATTGAGAGAGGCGTGCAGGTGTCTGCTTTGCCTATCCGTGTCATGATCCGGCCGCATAGCCATTCGTTTTGCTACAGTAAGGAAGATCTGGAGGTTATGGTCCATGATATCCGGGCCGTGCAAAGCCTGGGGGCAAGCGGAATTGTGCTTGGTGTGCTGACGGAGGAGCGGCGGGTAGATACGGAAGCTCTCGCTTTTCTGCTGGCTGAGGCACAAGGATTGTCCGTTACTTTTCATCGGGCGTTTGATGAGGCGTGTGACCTGGAGCAGGCCTTTGACACACTGCTGAAATTTCCGCAAATTGACCGGATTCTGACTTCGGGCGGGCAGGCGACTGCTGTGGAAGGGATAAGCATGCTTGGGCGGTTGCGGCAGCGTTCGGAAGGAACGGCGATTCGAATCCTGGCAGGCAGCGGTTTATCGGAGGATAATCTGCCTGGTTTTCTGGCGGCTACGGGCGTGGAGGAAGTACATTTCGGACGCGCAGTGCGCCTGGGGCAGAGATTGGATGGGCTTATTCTGCCGGAAGCGGTGCGCCGGATTAAACAGAGCTTGCAATAAATACAACGGAGGTTGGAGTCCGGAGAGAGGTTAATGCATGGATAATCTATATTTGGGAATTGATCTGGGCGGCACCAAAATGCTGGCTGCCTTGATCGATGAGCAGGGGCAGATTGTGGCTAAAAACCAGGAGCCTACGCTGGCTGAACGGGGAGCGGAGGACGTTATCCGCCGCCTGATTTCCATAAGTGAAACGTTAATCGCGGGTGGAATTTTACGAACAGGTTTCTTTACTATTCGTGGCATCGGGGTGGCCGTCGCGGGTGTATTGGAACCGGAAAAAGGCATGATTTCACTGGCGACCAATTTGCGCTGGCATAATGTGCAGCTTGGTCCCATCCTGGAGAAACGGTTTCATTGTCCGGTTCATATTGTGAACGATGCCAATGCCGCTGCTTTTGGTGAGTGGATGGCAGGTGAACAGGCAGGTATCCAGGACATGATTTATATTACCGTTTCGACGGGCATCGGTGCGGGGATTATCAGCGGCGGCCGGCTCATTGAGGGAACGACTCATAGTGCCGCCGAGTTTGGCCATATCACGATTGACCGCGACGGTCCTTTGTGCGCCTGCGGCAATCGGGGGTGTGTGGAGATGTACACGGCCGGGCATTCCATTGCCCGCAGGGCGCAGGCGTCCATTCAGTCAGGCGAGCCGGAGGCCGCGGCGATTGCTGTTCTGAACGGTGTTGAGCCGGAGCAGGTGACCGCCGAGCATGTGGCCGCCGCCGCCAAAGCAGGAAATCAACTTGCGATCAGGCTGTTGGCAGATGCCGGGGAAGCGCTTGGCTGCGGCATTGTCACTTTTGCACATTTGTTAAACCCAGCAGCTATTGTCATTGGCGGCAGCGTATCGCAGTGCGGGGCTCTGCTCTTCGATCCCATGCTGGAGGCTGTCCGGCGATATGGAATCCCCAAAGTCGTGGAATCGATTACATTTGCTGCTTCATCGCTGGGCGGGACGGCAGGTATCACTGGTGCGGCTTTATGGGCGAGGGAGCAGCTTGCTTTGAAGCAGACCTTGTGAGGCGTTAATTTTTTGCGTTGTGTTCCGGGGGGAGGCTCCGAGAACGAAGCATTCCTGCAATCGCTGTTGACCCTCCGGGCCAAAGGCGACCGCTCCGCTTTTCCGGAATCGCTTCGTTCTCTCCGCTGCTGCGAGCGTATGCTAACTTAAAAGAAAAAAACGCCAGTCCCAAGCAATTTCCTTCTATTCCAGGTTTGGGAAAAAGGTTGGACAGCTCGCCCGCTTTGGGCCAACGAGGGTTAAGAGACGCTCCAGTGCGCTGGACGGGTGAGCGATGCGGGCAGCTTGGTGGAGCTATCTCCGATGGCGGCGTTGATTTGGAATTGGGTGAGAAAGAAGCTCTCGCTGAGATCGGCTCCGCGGAGGTCCGTGTCCCGAAAGTCGGCTCCGATCAGATCTGCGCCTCTTAAATCCGCGTTTCTAAGATCGGCGGCAATCAGGTAGGCTCCCCGCAAATTGGTCCCTCGCAGGTCGGCATCTTTCAGCTTGGCCCCGACCAGGTCCGCTCCACGTCCATAAGTTTTTCTGCGGCGTGCTGGTTGATGCTGTCGCAGCGCGTCGTCTCTTACCCATTCACTGGTCTGCAGGAGCAGGGTGTTGACGTCCGCCCGATGCTTGTTTATATCCAGCTCCATCAGGGCATCGGGATCAAGATGGGTGAAGGCCTCGGTTTGCTCCAGCGCCAAACGGAGCTTGTCATGAACGGGACGGGCTGCGTCAAGCGTTAATGCTTCTTTCAGATACCAGAGCAGTTCATGAAGCTGGCGCATGATCAGAAAGACGTCGAATATTTGCTTTGCAGCTCCGGGCTTTTTCCGCCAGTCTCTTCCTTTGTAGGTGAATTGAGTTACCTTCTGCCCTGCTCCAAAGCAGTCAAATACGGTACAACCTTTAAAGCCCCGCTCTCTAAGGCTGTCATGAACACCGCAGCGGAAATCTGCCTGCAGGTTGGGGCAGGGCTGTCCCGCATCTTTATCAACAGCAAAGTCGGCCGAGGCCGCAAACGGAAGCGCAACACAGCATAACCCGAAGCAGCTCTCACAGTCGGCTTGCAGACTGTTGCGGCTGATTGAGAGGGATGCTTCACTATATTTGTGTCCATCAGACATAAGTAGTTCTCCTAACAATTAAGCTTTAGATTGTTGGCGGCATTTATCCGACCAGACTGAATCACCAGGTTTCATCAAGATGCTTCGTATAGTGCAACAAACCGCGTTTGAAATACTGAAGCTTCTCGTCCGAGGTAGTCTCCAGCAGATTGGTCAGTACGATTTCCATGGCTTCCTTGTAGCAATGTGTATTATACAGAGCCATGGCATGCAGGACCTGCAGTGCCCGGTTATCAGGGAATTCTGTGACTCCCCGGCGCAGCGTTTCTTCGGCCTGCTGATAATGTCCCAAGTACCGGTATGTGCTCCCAAGCCCGAGCAAACATCTTTCCAGATCCGGTCCGGATAAACCTAACTCAAGAGCCCGCACATAGTAGGGAATTGCCTGTTTTCCCAAGCCTGAATTGTCATGGGCCACTCCAAGCTGAAAAATAATCTCTGCGTCATTGGGGCAGGCGGCGTCCAGTTCCAGTAAAAGTGCGATTGCATTTTTAAGTATGTCCTGGTCCTGTGTGGCTCTTCCTTCTTCACGCATTTGAATAGCTTCGGCTAAACGCTCTCTGGTCATTTTTATTACCATCCTCATATTGACTTTGTCCTATATTATCACAAAATATATTCAATGTTTATTAAGATGCCTGTTGCAAATACATAGATGTCTATATATAATACGAATATGTTGAAATACAATGCAGCCGCAACCATTAGCAAGATCAGAGATGCCGTCAATAAAATGATTGTGTCTGAACTTGAGCATGTTGGAATCAAAGGACTGGCTCCCTCCCACGGGGATATATTAGTATTTTTGTATCAGAAAAACAGACTCTCCGTGAAGGAACTAGCCGAAAGGATTCATCGAAAACAGCCGACGGTAACGGTTTTAGCGGATAAGTTGGCGAAATTGGGCTATGTTGAAAAAATAAAAAGTGAGGAGGACAGCCGAGTAACCTGGATTCAGCTTACGGAGAAGGGCAAGCGATTGGAGCCCACGTTTCATGCGATATCCAAAAAGTTGAATGACGCCATTTACGGGAATCTGGATGATGCTGAAAAAGAACAACTGGAATCTACGTTAGAAAGCATGCTGCGCAGGTTATAATTTTTTTTGCTGAAATGAATAGATATCTATACAACTTCATAATCTAAATAAAAGTATAAACATACGGAGGTCATCATCTATGAAACATCTTGTTATCTATGCTCACCCCCATGCAGAGAGCTTAAACCATTCCATATTGGAAACCACAGTTCGTGCATTGAAAAATAATGGTCACGAAGTGATTGTCCGTGACTTGTATGCGTTGGACTTTCAGCCTGTGCTTAAACCCGAAGATACGGCTTCCATGAAGGCCGGTCAAATTCCTCAGGATATTAAAACAGAACAGGATTACATCACGGAAGCTGATGCGATTACTTTGATCTATCCAATCTGGTGGACCGGATTGCCGGCCATCCTTAAAGGATATATTGACCGTGTATTCTCCTATGGGTTTGCTTACGCGTATGGCGAAGAGGGAGTCGTCAAGATGCTGACAGGAAAAAAAGGATTTATTATCAATACACACGGTACTCCAAAGCCTTATTATGACCAGATTGGTATGACTGAAGCGCTGAAAACAACTTCTGATACAGGTATCTTTGACTTCGTTGGCATCGAGTCCGTAGGGCATCTGCTCTTCGGAGGTGTTGGACATCTCGATGAAGAAGCTTACAAGCAAATGTTGCAGGACGTTGAGGAGGCTGTAGCTTCGCACTTCTCATAAAATAAAAAGACGGGGCGACTCAAATCAGTGAAAATGATTTTGAGTCGCCCTTTATGGCATCCATTACATTTTACCAAAAGCTAGACTTAAAGCTGGTATGAGGAGATAAAAATATACAATAATATACAATAATATACCGAAAATCTGTCCCTGGCAGAATGGGAGAAGCTGCTTAATGATTTTTCACGGCCAAAGTGATAGATGTGTGCATCTCGGCCCGGAATATTCCGCTGCTGTCAAGGTTGAGCAGAGCTTTTTCCAACTCTTTTTCGAATAAAGCCGTCTGGTCCCCAAGGAAACGCCTGGCACCATGGGAGGTTGAATACAGATTTCCGATGATCGACTCAATGGTCCATGAATGCTCGTAAACTGGCAGCCGATGCACCTCTGCTTCAAAGAGTGAAGCCGCAACGATATCCTCATGGCTAACCGTGGGGTGGGTATAGGTGGAATTGCCGGCCCTTCTTTCGGGACCATACCATTTTTTTACTACCTTCTCGACCGCGATTTGCCAATCTGTCGGTTCCTTCCGGTCCGGAGTGTAGCTGTCAATAATGGCAACCCCGCCGTTCCGTTCAATCTTGGAATATAACTGCTCCAGCACGCGCGCTCTATTCATCCAATGGAATGCCTTGGCGATGATGACGAATCTAAAAGACTTATGCTCCAGTCCTTTAATATAGTTCTCCGCATTTCCTTGTACCCAATCCACGCTGCAAAATCGCATTTCTTCGGTGATCCGGCGTGCCTCCTGCAGCATTTCCGTTTCATTGTCCACGCCTGTAATTTTCTCGAACCAATCCGCAAATCTCACGGTTAATTGTCCCGTTCCGCATCCCAAATCAAGAAGCTCGCCCCTCCCGTCCAGCGCAAACCGGCTCACGATGTATCTAATTAGTTCAGCCGGGTAAGGCGGGCGGTATTTGGAGTAGTAATGCGCTGTTCCTTTGAACAACTCCGGGCCGTAATCCTTCATGCCGTACATACCTCCTTCCAAGATAAAACATCACGGGTTTACCCCCGAATATTCGTATTTCCTCTTTGTGTAGCTCGTTATTATACACGGATTATAATAGCATAGTTGACGTATCAACTTGAACGTGATAAATTGATTTCAGGTTGATGTGTCAACTAAAAAAATGCGAATACTGCACATCTCATTTCATCGAAGAAAGGAAAATATGAACATGGAAATTCGTGACAAGGTCGTTCTTATTACTGGCGCATCCGCTGGTATCGGTTTGGCTACAGCACGCCGCTTTGCTGCCGCTGGTGCCAAATTAGCATTAGTAGCCCGATCTGCCGATGTACTTAACCAACTCGCTGAGGAATTGAAGAGCCAGGGAAGTGAGGCTGTGGCTCTGCCTGCTGACGTAAGCGATCCGATGCAAGTTCAACGAGTTATTGAGGAGACGGCACGGCACTTTGGCCGCTTGGATGTGGTCATCAATAACGTAGGGCAAGCTGTAGTTAGCTCGATCGCCGATGTCAATCCGGACGACTTCCGTAGAATCTTTGACCTCAATGTGATGGGACCATTAGCAGCTATGCAAGCTGTGATCCCTATCATGCGGGAGCAAGGAGGAGGGCTGATCATCAATATAAGTTCGGTGGTCACCAAAATGAATATTCCTGGAATCGGAGCTTATGCGGCTACCAAATCTGCTTTGAACATGCTTTCCGATACCGCACGAGGCGAATTGGCCTCAGAGAATATCCGGGTAATTTCCGTCTATCCGCGCGCAACCGCAACGGGTTTTGGCAAAAACGCGCTGGGCACTCAACCACAGCATGCGCCAGGTTCTTCCCGTCCATCGGACACTCCTGAATTTGTTGCAGAGAAAATCCTGGAAGCCGCTTCAAATGAACCGGATGAGCAATATATGGATAACTGATATTCGCGGGGGCAGTGGCAATGCCAGTCTTTCGTAAAGGAACAGACAGAACAACAAAACCGTGCAAAGTCGGCTAAAGCAACTGCGGCTTGCACGGTTTTTCCGTATGCTCGAAGTTTATTTTCTATTTGATTTGACCGATCGACATGCTTAATTTGTAGTTTCCGTATTTCAGGAGACGATCCAGAAAATCATTCAGCTCCAGCGGCGAAGCGACGCGCACCCGCAGCCAGTAACAGCCTTCGCCGCTTACACGGTGCATTTCGGCTACCTGTTCGCTCTGTGCAGCGAATGCCTGAAACGAGGGGTGGGCCGTGTTGGAGCTTAGGAACACGGTAACAAAGGCGTGCACCGTCTGGCCGATTTTTTCCGGATTCCAGCGCAGGGTCGTTCCTTCAATCACACCGAAATCCTGCATTTTCCGCACACGGGCACCAACCGCCTGCCCGGTCAGGTGCACGAGTTGGCCGATGGTTTTGTAGGATTGGGAGGCGTCCTCCAGCAGGAGCTTCAGGATACGCAAATCAACTTCATCGATCGTTGGATTGCTCAACATTGTAATTTCCTTTCAGTGTGAAAGTGGAAAGCGATTTTTCCATTCACCAGGATGATTATCTTATCGCTTATTTTATATATAATTTTAGCAGAATCATGATTCGAAAGATAAGGGGTGCAGAACGATGAAGCTGCAATTGATACGCCATGCCACGTTGTGGCTGGAATATGGAAGAACACAGTTCCTGGTTGACCCGATGTTCAGTGACGAAGGGGTGAACCCGCCGGTTATTAATACGCCGAACGACCGCCGCAATCCGCTCGTGCCGATGCCTTTTGAAATGGAGGGGTTGCTTAATCCGGACGCCGTGCTTGTCACGCATTTGCATCCAGATCATTGGGATGAGGCTGCGATTGTGGCGCTGTCGAAATCAACACCGGTAATCTGTCAGCTGGAGGATGAGTCAGCTATCACCTCTGCTGGCTTTGGCTCGGTAACTGTCGTAAATGAAAGCATTACATCTAAAGGTGTAACGATCCATCGAACAGGTGGGCAGCACGGAACAGGTGAGATCGGGAAGCGGATGGGTCCCGTATCCGGTTTTGTTTTCAAGGCAGCAGGTGAACCAACGTTGTATATCGCGGGGGACACAATTTGGTGTGACGACGTGCAGCAGGCATTGGACACCCATCAGCCGGACATAACGGTAGTTAATGCCGGAGGTGCGCGCTTTAATGTGGGTGATCCGATCACGATGGATGAAAACGATGTGGTCCGTGTATGCCAATATGCTCCGAATATGAAGGTGGTGGTTGTGCATATGGACGCGATCAATCATTGCCTTGTCACAAGGGCGGATTTGCGCAACCGCTTAGTAAGGGAAGGGCTACTTGAGCGAGTCGCCATCCCCGAAGACGGGCAGTGGGTGAACTGAAAGTGTGTCAACAGTTTAACCCCTACGCATGCGGCGCAGGGGTGTCTGTTTAAAGCTTTCGTTTTTTGAAGGACAGCTTATTTCCATACACAAGCCACAGTGCCAGAGACGAGATCAGCATTAACAGTACGGAATACACAAACAGCATGGCCTGCGCATTAACCGATGCGGATTCGTCGCTCGCTGCCTTAATGACAGGGCCAAGCGGCTGCATCAGGGGATGATACAACAATACGGTCAGATCATACTCTGAAAGTAAACTATTAAAGTTAAGCGTCATAACCGACAACAATGTAGGCAGGATCACTGGCAAAATAACCTTAAGCATCGTGTAGAGAGAGCTGGCTCCCATACTGCGGGCGGCCTCCTCTAATGACGTATCCACACTGGCAAAGCTCGACTTGATCATCCGCAAGGAAAAGGGAATTTTGACGATGATATAAGCGATCAGCATAATAGCGCCTGTGCCAATCAATACCTGATTAAACATCATGAACTTGGGTGAATTGTAGGTGGTCATGAGTCCAAGAGCGATCAGTGTCCCGGGCAGCAGCCACGGGATCATCATCCCATATTCATAGACCATCGTAATCTTACGTTTATCTGTATGCACGATGCGGGATGCGATTAAAGCCAGAATGACCACAAGTATGGCCGCTGCCAGGGAATATATCATACTGATGGCAAACGGACGAAATGCTTCGCTAGAAGTGAAGATCGTCAAATAATTGCTCAGTGTCAGTTCATTGAGATTCAAAACCCCGGAACGAATCGCCTGGGAGCTGGAGAACGAATAAAGAATAACCAAAACGATGGGAACAGCATAAATGAGAAACAGTACATATGCCAGCGCATGTGCGGCGATGTTCAATGCCGGGTTTGTTATTTTTTGCTTCTGAATTTTGGACTTCACTTTGGAGACGGAGATATAATTTCCGTTCTTTTCGAACCTGTTCATGATCGCCAGCAAAACGACCGTCGCGATACCCAGAATAACGGCCAATAATGCCGCAACATCCTGCGAGTAACTGCTTTTGGCAAAGGTCATAATGACAGGGTTAATGGTCTGAAAGCCCGGCCCGCCCAGCACCAAAGGAGCAGACATGGCGTCCAGTCCTGTGATGAAGGTCAAAATGGTAACTGCAAACAACGTAGGCTTAAGTGCAGGCAGCACAACCCGCATAAAAATCTTTAATGAAGAAGCCCCCATGTTTTTGGCAGCTTCGATCGTCTGATAATCGATGCCCCGAATAGCATTGGTCAGAAAAATAATATGATTGGAGGTACAGGCAAACGTCATCACAAACAATACAGCGCCATAGCCTGTAAACCACTCCGGGTTCATACCGGGAAAAAATTTCAGCAGCAGATTCGTGACGATACCGTTGTCGCCATACACAAATTTGTAGCCCGTACTAAGGACGATACCTCCATAAACCAGTGTGCTTAAATACCCCAGTTTAAGAAAGGATGCCCCCTTGATATCCAGGTACTCCGTGAACAGCACGAGCAGTATTCCCACAATATTCACCGTGACGATCATGGAGATGGCGAGGATAAAGCTGTTCACGAGGGAGTGCATGGCCCGTTCGGAAGAGAACAGCTTCCGGATGATTTCTGCGGAGAAATGCCCATCATCGTAAAAAATACCTGTAATCATATTCAGGTTGGGATAAATGAGCAGGGCCACGATCACCCAAAGCAGTCCGGCTCTAAGCACGAGTCCGCCAGGTCCAATGCGGAGCAGCCATTTTTCCATATTATTAATCATCGTCGCATTCACCTGCCTTCAAAACTGCATAATGTCGCGGGAATTCAGGTACAGCCTGTGCGTTTCACCTGCTTCGAAATAGACATCGCCATCGTTTTTTTCAATACATTTAATAAGGCTTCCATCGACGTTCAAGGTATACTTGATATACATGCCGTGATATTCTCTGTCCACGATTTTCCCGTTTAAAGCCACGTCTGCATCAGACAATTGGTGAAGGCTAGCCCTTTCGAGGCGGATATAGCCTTCCCGGCTTGGATTCAGCGAGCTTCCGGTTTGTTGATTGATTGCTTGCAAAATATTCTGGTCCAGGCGGTTCATGTCCCCGATAAAGTCACATACAAATTCAGTGGCAGACCGGTTGTAGATTTCGTAGGGTGTTCCGATTTGCTCAATTCTCCCTTTCTTGAAAACAGCAATGCGGTCTGACAGAGTCAAAGCTTCTTCCTGGTCATGGGTAACATAAAGGGTAGTAATGCCTAATTCGCGCTGCAGCCTTTTCAGCTCGCTTCTCAGACCGATACGCATTTTGGCGTCAAGATTGGACAGGGGCTCGTCCAGACAAAGGATGTCCGGCTCCAGCACAATGGCCCGGGCCAAGGCAACCCGCTGCTGCTGCCCTCCGGAAAGCTCTGCCACATTACGGGTAAAGTGGCTTTCATTCAAGCCGATTTTCTGGACGACTTCCTTAATCTTCTGGTCGGTCTCTGCACGCGATTTTTTTTGCAGCTTCAATCCAAACGCGATATTATCGTAAACATTCATGGTAGGGAACAGGGCATAGCTTTGAAATACGATGCCTATTTTCCGCTTTTCAACGGGCAAGTGGGTGATTTCCTTCTTGTTTACGAGAATGGAGCCCTGCGAAGGTGTAATAAAGCCTGCCAGCGCGCGCAAGGTCGTCGTTTTTCCACATCCGGAAGGTCCGAGAAAGGTGAAAAATTCACCTGGCTGAATATGAAGATGCAAACGGTCAATGGCCACGTAATCTCCATATTTGATTTGAATATCCTTAAATTCAATCATGACTGTACGAACTCAAGCTGTATTTTCTCCATCCACATTTCGATCTTCTCGGATGCATTCTTCCAATCAATCTGCTGCGGGTGAACCCTTTCAAGCATCGCTTTAATTTCCGGTGTGACTTGAGAAGCAGCATCCTTATGCACAGGAATCGTTCCGAATTGCTTGGACCACTTCGCTTGCACGTCCGCAGAACCAAACCAGTCCACAAATTTCTTGGCAAGCTCCACGTTATGACTGTTTTTGAAAATGGCCGTCTGTTCAACCGTGTACGGTACGCCGATGTCCGGGACAACAAAGTCTACGTTATCTGCTCCGGTTTCGCTGTTGAATTGCAGCAATCCGCTTCCCCAGATTTCAGCTATAGGGCGTTTTCCATTAGCCAAATTGCCGAAAAAGTCTTCTCCTTCTTCCTGAACATGTCCGTTTTGAATGAATTTTTTGACCATGTCCCAGCCTTCCGCCGATACGCCATACTCACCCGACTCATCCAAATAGCGGCTGATCAAACCCACCAATATCGACTTAGAGGTGCCTCCACCTAAAGACAAGATCGTATATTTATCTTTGAATGCAGGGTTGGTGGCCAGATCTGTCCAATCTTTGGGCGCCGTCTGCCCATTGAATTGGTCTGTGTTGTAGATCATGAGCAAAGGCTGCGTTACAATAGGATAGTAGTACCCTTCAGCATCACCTAGCGATTTATCGACACCGCTGCTCCATACCGGCTCGTATTTCAGCAGCAGATCCTCACGCTTTAATCTTTCGTATTCCATCGGATTGAGGCCGAAAACAACATCCGCCACCTGATTGTTTTTTTCGGCAATGGCTCTGTTGGCCAAATCTCCCGCGCCCAGATTTACAATAGAAATGTCAAAACCGGCTTCTTTGGCCTGTTCTTTCAACCACACGTCACGGCCGTCCCCGCCGGAATTGGTATATACAACAAGCGAGCCCGCTGGCGCCGCTGCATCAGATGTTGCCGAATCAGGTGAAGATGCACTGCCTGTAGGTGAAGAATTCCCGTTTGCACAGCCTGCAATCAGCATTAAGGTGAAGAGTCCCGTAATCAATCTGCCAAATGTTTTTTTCATTGTTTGCCTCCGTTGGATGTATAGAATCTACAAGCTATTAATATATGATTTAAGCAGCATTGGCCAATCTGTTTGCAAAATATCAAAGCCTTTCCGGACGCACCACCCCCAGTACGGATCCGGTCCATGCAGAATGGAGTGGTTATCGTCCATTTTGGCTGTAAGATCGATCCAATCGTTCAAGGTGATCGGATTGCAGCACAGGAGCAGCCCTTTGGATTTCAAATGCGTGATCAGCTGCTCATCGATGACAGGGCTGTGCAAATCCTCAAAAATCAATTCTGCCGCTACCCAGTTCAGCTTGTATTGATCGAAACATCCGGTTTGTTCAGCCGCGGTTATAATAGGCATAAACATAATGTCCGCCGCTTGCTCCTCCAAGGCTTGCAAGTATTCGGGCACCAGATGGGATTTTAAAATGATTTGCTCATTCATGTTATGCCGTTTGACCAGCCTAATCGTTTCCTCCCAATTCAGCCAGCCACGGTCCAGGTTAATCAGGCAGCGCCCTTTCAGATAGTCCAAAACATCATCCAGGCGGTTCACTCTTTCTTTTTTAATTTCAAAATTGGAATTGCGAAGCCATAAGCTCTCAATCACCTTGGAGTCCAAGGTGCGGATATTCGTTGTGACTCCCAGCAGTACAGGCTCCATACCATCGTGGAACGCATAAAAAACGCCATCGGTGGACATGGATGCGTCTACTTCCACGATATCAGCACCGTGCTTCAGCGCATTTTCAAAGGCTCCGATCGTATTCTGTACAATGTTGCCGCCCGCAGTGCCACGGTGAGCCATAATTAATACTTTATTTTGATCTGTCAGCTTTCTGAGGGTTTGCTGCGACTCGGACAAGGCCATTCCCACGTAATCTCCTCCACACCGTTGATGTTGAACAACTCAGATTATACACACTAATTTGAACGTATCAATCATAATTGCGTAAAAGCAATGTAAAAATTAAGTTAAAAGCAGATATTTCCTGAGAATTAGGTTTTATTTTAGGTATAAATGAATTGACACGTTCAAATTTAAATACAAAATCCTGCACTTTATTTTCGGGATGAAGTGTGATATCAATAAGTTAATAAAGTAAGTGTTCAAAAAGTCAGATTTTTAGCACCGAAGCCTATCCTTCCGAAGTGCGTTTTTTCAAAACGCTTGAGTTGGATGAAGTTAGGGACTGAGGAGCGGAGCGTACTTGGGGTACGTGAGCACCTGAAATGTTTCCGCAGGAAACATGCTTCGGAAGCATCCGCTTAGTCCCGGCTGAATTCAAGATTCGATGTCGAGTCCGCTTCCTGATTTACTTCGTGATCAAAAGATGACTTTTGAACTACCTCTTAAAGAAAACGGGGGAATTCGACTTGCCCACCATGCATGATATAGCCAAGCTCGCCGGGGTATCACACGGAACGGTATCCAATGTCATCAATCAAAAAGGGAATGTCAGCATCGAAAAGATCCGTTTGGTTGAAGAGGCCGCCCGCCAGCTTGGATACAATAAGAACGCCCAGGCGCAGAAGCTGCGCAAGGATTCAGTAAAACATGTCGCCGTGATCATGCCTGACCTCACGAAGGAAACCTATCATCAGTTCTACACAACATTGATTCAGCTTCTGGAAGAGAGAAACTATGACTCCAGTCTTCATTTATCAAAAAACGTGCCTGAAAAAGAGCAGGAATGCATTCAGCAGGCGATGTCCAACCGTCCTGAGCTGATCGTTGCATTCAGCTGCCTGTCCGCACCGCAAGAGGCCTACAAGGTCAATACAAATGTGCTGTTTATGAATCATCCTTTCGTTGATCCCCAGCCCAATCAGGCTGTGGTATCCTTTGATTATGCGGCGATCGCGTCTTTGTTTGCGGAGAAGCTGCTGTCGAGGGGATATAAGTCTGCAGTCTATTTTGCAGAATCCGAGAATACACCTGTAGAGCATGCTTTTTTTGCAGCATTACAAAATCTTCTGGAAACGCAGGGGGTCGCTTTATCCAATTTCAGCTACGATTCCCGGCTTTCCGGCAGCGGGGCCATTGAAATCGCAAGTCATGAGCCGGCTTTTGATGTCATGATTACCAGTGATACCGAACGTGCCGTAAAACTGAAGCGGATACATGAAATGATGTCCAGACAGCTGCCCCCGATCATGACGTTTGCTCCAAGCGAAGTGATCCCTTCATTGGATATCCCGCGTTTTGAGCTTGATTACCGGAAAATGGCCCGCCGCGTCCTAGATGTTTTAGCCGGAGACGGGTTGGGGGAGAGCCAGATGATTCCAGCCAATGGGTTCCGAAATTTGGATTACCCTGTGCCTGACCTGTCCACCGAAAAAGAAATCACACTTGCGACCATCGTGAGTCCGACCAGCGATATTTTATCGGTGTTGGCACCGCTTCTTTACAAGGCTACGGGCATCAAGCTGAAAATTGTGGCCCTGCCGCATGAAGAGCTGTATGGGATGCTGTCATCGGCGCATACCGTGCCTTTTGATTTGATCAGAATGGACATGGTATGGCTGTCACGCCTCGAAAAGGAGCTATGCATTCCGCTTGGGCCGCGCATGGATGAATTGTCCGGGGCGATCCGTTCGTTTCTGCCTGAAATCCGTCATGTGTACTGTCCTTCGCCTGATGAGCAGTATACGCTGCCGTTTGATCCCAGCATTCAAATGCTGTTTTACAGAAAAGATTTATTTGAAAATACAACCATCCGCAGAATGTTCTATGAAATGACCCATGAGCAATTGGCGGTGCCAAGCAGTTTTGCGGAATATAACAAGATCGCGGCGTTTTTTACACAAAGTCTGAATCCGAACTCACCTACCAAATTTGGCACAACCATGACCTATGGATCGGCTAGTGTGGCGGCATGTGATTTTTTGCCCCGAGTCAAGGAAAGAGCAGAAGAGGTTTACCCTGCAGCGGAAAATATGGACCTGCTGTCTCCGGCATTCAGTGAATCGCTGCAGGAATATCTTGAAACGAAAACATACTCGGACCCGCAGATCAGCTACTGGTGGGGGGACTCGCTTGAAGCCTTTGCCCATGGAAAATCCGCAATGACGATTGTGTTCATCAATCACGCATCGAAGATTATCAATAACCGGTTTTCAGGTGTGCTTAACCGTGTGGGCACAGCGCCAACGCCCGGAGAGACGCCACTGCTTGGCGGAGGATGCATCGGGATCTCGAAGCAAAGCAAACATGTGGATTGGTGCATGGAGTTTCTTAACTGGATTTACAGCTCCGAAATTGCCAATTTAATTACACTATTGGGAGGTCTGTCGCCCTGCGCTTCGGTGTTTGAGAATGAGGAAATTTTGGAGCTGTATCCTTGGCTGCGGGGCATCGAGCGGCATTTTAAAACAGGCTGGCGCAGAAAACCCCTTGGCCCATCCCTGGATATGAATGAAAACCGGTTTGAAAGAATCCTGGGCATGGCCGTACGTAACGCCGCACTGGGCATTATGTCGATCCCGGATGCGTTAAGTGCCGCGCAGCAGCAGTATGAAAGAGAGTTGTCTCATTTAAATTGACTTCTTCTGTTCCTTCATAGTGCATGAATAAGGCCTGCCTTCCAAAACTTAAACTGGAAGGCAGGCATAGCTTTTGTTTATCCCACATTTTCACCGATGGAGAGGTGAACGCCTTTTTACTTATGCTGCGTGATGAAGTAGAGAAACCATACAGCATGATTTTGTTCATCAGCCGAAATACGTTTGACATGCTCCTTAATGTAGGGGTCGTCTGCTTTGTCAGAGATTTTTAAGTAAAAATCAACTGTATTTTGTTCATCTTTAAATGCAAAGTTAAGTCCAGCCATATACTCTGCCGGACACTTTGCAAGTATGTGAGGGGTGGGCTGTCTGCCAGTTAGTGAGGTGTAAATCTGTGAGAAGATACGAAAGTGTTTAATCTCATCATTGCGTATCTCAAGAATTTTAGTTCGTTCTTCTTCATTTGGAGCAAGTTTTGCCAATTGCTCATAGCAAGCAATAGCAGAATATTCACCATTAAGAGCATGTGCAATGTCCGGGAGTAGACTTGGATTCGTTTGATAATTGTTCGTATAATACAACTTTTGTTCCACCTTTCCAATGCAATTTTTCTTATCCTATGTCGCTTTTTAGGCTACAGTGCATTGTCCGTGGAAGATGAAAGATATGTATTGATCGGGTCTGCATTTCTTTTTTATTATCAGTCAGAAAATGAGCTTGACGATGAGAAGAAAGGCATGTTACTCTCTGATTAAAGGTTTAACCATGCACTATTTATGAGGCTTCTTGGGATTTGCTTGCCGGAAATGAGAAGAAAATTGTTTGCCTACGTCTGTTCAAGGAGGTTACGTTGCGGTGAAGTGGCTGATTAGCGTCATTAATGTAAGCGCTATCTTTTTTGGGTGCTATAGTCGCACTCGCCTTGATGAAGGGACTCAAAACGACTGCCAAAGCAGTGTTCACGTGAGAGCAAGATGAAAATGATCCAGGAGGAATCCAGAGTGTCGTATAAGAGTATGTCCGTTTGGGTCTTTTTATTGGTTTTTATTCTTATGCTGGCAGCATGCGGGCCACAACGCAGCACCGAAGGTGTTGAAGACATGGGTCAACCCGGGGCGGATGAAGGCATAAAGCCAAAGCCTGCGGAGCTTACAATCTGGGCGGATGACAATGCCGAAAAACTGGCAGATTTGAAAGCGACAACAGCGAAATACACAGAACAAACCGGCATTCCGGTGAATATTACGCCGATTGCCATGAACGATCAGCAGCAGTCGCTGTCGCTGGACGGACCTGCGGGCAAGGGACCGGATCTTTTCTATCAGCCGGGAATCGGCAGTCTTTCAGTGCAGGGACTTGTACAGCCGTTAAAGGTAAGTGAGGAAGATAAAGCTAATTTTACGAAAGAAACTTTGGAAGCGCTTAGCTATGACGGGAACCTGTATGGATTGCCGTTTGTGGTTGAGACGTATGCGCTACTGTACAACAAGGAGCTTGTTCCCGAAGCGCCAAAGACGATTGCGGAGCTTGAGCAGCTTGCCGGAAAAATGACAAATGCGGGCAGCGATGAGTACGGCTTTTTGTATGATGCCACGAACTTCTATTATTCCTGGGCATTTATGGGCGGGAGCGGAGGTTATATTTTTAAAGAAACGGATACCGGCTTTGACATTAACGATATAGGACTTAATCAGGCAGGGACCGTTAAAGGTATGAGCCTTATCCAAAGCTGGTTTGAGAAGGGGTATTTGCCTAAAGGAGTGAACGGTGACATTGTTGGTGGCCTGTTCAATGAGGGTAAAGTGGCGGCAGTCATTAACGGACCCTGGGCCATTACCGACCATAAGGCGCAGTTAGGGGACAATTTGGCTGTTGCCGCACTGCCTGTCATGGAAGACGGTGCCCATCCGCAGTCATTTATCGGCGTAAAAGGATGGATGCTCTCTGCTTATTCCAAAAATCCGGAGTGGGCCACGGATCTGGCTGTAATTTTAACCAATGCGGAATCGTCTATGGAATGGTTTAAAGCGACAGGTGAAATGCCGGCTCATCTGGATGTATTAAACGATCCGCTGCTCGTTAATGATCCGCTGGTTGCAGGTTTTTCGGAGCAAATTCAGTACGGAAAACCATTTCCGAATGTGGCGGAGCTGACGCATGTGTGGGACCCGATGGCGAACGCGCTTAAATTTGCGTCCGAAGGCGAAGAGGTGCAGGCGGTGCTTGATGAGGCTGTCGTGCAGATTCAAGACAAAATAAAAATGGCGGGCGCACAGTAGACATAGATCCACGTGACTAAGTGAGGTTGGGGTTCATGACAGTTGAAGAAGGTGAGAAGCTTGGCAACTGTTCAATATAAAAAGAAGCTTAATCATTATCCGGCTTTATCTGTAGCGCTTTCGGTATTACCGGGCCTTGGGCAGCTTTATAACCGCAGATATGTAAAGGGCAGCTTGTTCCTTCTCCTGTCGGCGGCGATTTTGTTGGGGCTGTACGATTTTCTGAACATCGGCTTTTGGGGGATTTATACGCTAGGCACCATTCCGATGCTGGACGATTCCCGCACGCTGCTTGTACAGGGGCTGTTGTCCGTTATTTTGTCAGGGTTCATGCTCATTTTTTATGCCTACAATTTTATCGATGCTTACCGCGACGGCCAGCAGCTGCAAAACGGCTTCACGATTCCCAGCTTGAAGGAAGGCTTTCACGCCGCATGGGACCGCGGTTTTCCTTATTACATGGTGCTGCCGGGTTTCTTCATACTGGCTTTCGTTGTTGTTTTTCCGTTATTGTTTATGATTTGTCTTGCTTTTACGGATTACAATTTATACAATTCTCCGCCCGCCAAGCTTCTGACTTGGGTGGGATTTGAGAATTTTAAAATTTTGTTCACAGAAGAAATATGGCGAGCCAGCCTGCTGTCCGTTTTATCATGGACGGTGGTGTGGACGTTCGTTGCAACGACGCTGCAAATTGCGGTCGCCATGCTGTTGGCCGTCATGGTGAACGACGCCCGTGTCAAGTTCAAGAAGCTGATCCGTACTGTGTTCATTCTCCCGTGGGCTGTGCCTTCCTTTGTGACCATTCTTATCTTTGCGGCGATGTTTAATGACGACTTTGGCGCCATCAATCGTGAGCTGCTGGCACCGCTCGGTGTACAAATTCCGTGGATGTCCGATCCGGTGTGGGCGAAGGTCACCATCATCATGATCCAGGTGTGGTTAGGCTTTCCATTCGTTTTTGCGCTGTTTAGCGGTGTGCTGCAAAGCATTTCGAGGGACTGGTACGAAGCGGCCGATGTGGACGGCGGCAGCCGGTGGAACAAGTTCAGATTTATTACTTTACCCCATGTGCTGTATGCGACCGGACCGCTGCTCATTATGCAGTATGCAGGCAATTTTAACAATTTCAACATTATCTATTTGTTTAACCAGGGTGGCCCCCCGGTTCGTAACCAGACGGCAGGCGGAACGGACATCCTGATTTCCTGGGTGTATAAGCTTACTTTCGAAAATAACAACTATAAAATGGCGGCGGCGATTTCGATTATTATGGGGCTTGTCGTCACAATCTTTGCATTCTTCCAATTCAGCCGCAGCCGGTCGGCCCGAGAGGAGAGGATGTTCTGATGAGCAGGAAGGCCAAAAACCGCCTGGAATTAACGCTGATTTACAGTGTGGTGCTGCTCATGTTTATGGTCATTGCGTACCCTCTGTTATGGACGATGAGCATCTCGCTGAACCCCGGAACCAGCTTGTTCAGCTCAAGCATTGTTCCGGAGCGTTGGTCCTTCATTCATTATGAGTGGCTTTTTGCGAATCCGCAGAGCGATTATCTGTTATGGTACAAAAATACGCTTTGGGTAGCATCTGTCACGTCGGTTGTATCCGTGCTTGTCGTTTCTTTTGTGGCGTTTGCTTTTTCCCGGTATGATTTTGTGGGCCGAAAATATGGTATTTATTCGTTCCTGCTGCTGCAGATGTTTCCTGTGCTGATGGGCATGGTCGCCATTTATTTGCTGCTGAACGTCGTTGGGCTGCTGGATTCCTTGTGGGGTCTCGTTGTCATCTATATTGGTGGCGGGCTTCCCATGAATGCATTTCTGGTCAAAGGGTATCTGGATACGATTCCGAGGGATCTTGATGAATCCGCCAAAATGGACGGTGCTGGCCACTTCAGGATCTTCTTTCAAATTCTGCTGCCGCTCACCAAGCCGATCCTTGCGGTAGTTGCACTGTTTAACTTTATGGCACCGTTTATGGACTTTCTGCTGCCACGCATCATTTTACGCAGTCCGGAGAAATTTACGCTGGCGCTTGGCTTGTTTAATTTTATCAATGACAAATTTGCCAACAACTTTACCCGTTTTGCGGCAGGCGCGATTTTAATTGCGGTACCGATCGCCATCGTGTTTCTGTTCCTGCAGCGGTATTTGATTACAGGTCTCGCGGATGGTGCAACGAAGGGGTAGTGTCAGGAACACCGGATTGAATATTCGAGTCTTGAGTCTATTTTGGGGAGGCGACGAAATGAGAAGGTTGAAACAAAGAGCATTGCTGCTGTTCCTGATGAGCTGCATGATTGTGGCGCTTGTGGCGCTGCCGCAGCCGATCTATGCCGCCACTTCCTATGAAGCCGAGGATGCTTCTTTGGCGGGCGGCGTCCTGGTAGAGTCCAATCATGCCGGGTATTCGGGCTCCGGCTTTGTCGGCGGCTTCACCGACAGCAACATGGGCTCCGCCTCTGTTAGCTTTGCAGTAGAATCGTCCGCTGCCGGTGACAGGGACGTAACGCTCCGTTATGCCAACGGAACAGGAGCGGCGATGACGCTCAGCCTTTACGTCAACGGAGTGAAGTCGGGACAATTGCTGCTGCCTGCGACCTCGGCCTGGGATGAATGGGGAATGAAGGCAGAGACGGTAACGCTTCATGAAGGCAGCAACACGATTCAATACCGCTTTGATGCAACAGATACAGGGAATGTGAATCTGGATCATATCGTTGTCGGGGAGTTGCTTCCCGAGCCGGAACCTGAGCCTGAGCCGAATCCTGGTTTACCGGACGAGTATCAAGCAGAGGAGCAGTTCTTTTCCGGCGGAGTCGTCCGAACGGGAAATGTATTGCGTAATTTCGATTCTGCAGGTGCCCGGGTCATTTTTACGGTCAATTCGGCATCCACGGGCAATAAAGATGTTACTTTACGTTATGCCAAGAGTACTGGCGGATCCGGAACGATGAATGTATATGTAAACGGCATTTACGCGACAACGATAACGCTTGCTTCCACCGGCGGAACGGATGCCTGGGCCAATCAAACGGAGACACTGCCGCTGCGCAAAGGGGTAAACACCATCTGGTACGAGACAAACGGCGGGGCGATGAGTGGCGTCACAATCGACTCATTGACTGTTGAGAATGGCATCGCCCTTGCAAGCAGAGGAGCGACCGTGCCATACCAGGAGCTGGAGGCGGAAAAAGGCACGACAAATGCAGAGGTACTGGCACCGTCACGTGAGTATCTGACTGTTGCAGCCGAATCCTCCGGGCGAAGCGCGGTGAAGCTGTCATCGGCAGGCCATTATGTGCAATGGAGCACACCCGCAGCAGCCAATTCGTTGATTGTGCGTTATAGCATGCCGGATGCTCCGGGCGGTGGAGGAACAGAGGCTACGCTCAGCTTGTATGTGAACGGGGTTAAGCGGCAAGCTTTGAATCTGAGCTCCAAGTTCGCCTGGACGTACGGAAATTATCCGTATAATGATAATCCCGCCCATGGCGGGGCGCACCATTTTTATGATGAAAGCCGCTTTGTAGTGGGGGATATTCCGGCCGGGGCGACAGTGAGATTACAGAAGGACGCAGGAGATACAGCTGCTTATTATACGATCGATTTGGTTAATCTGGAACAAGTGGAACCTGCATACGCCATGCCAGCGAATTTTGTGAGCATCATCGATTTCGGTGCGGTTGCGAATGATCATAACGACGATACGCAGGCACTGCGCGAAGCGATACAAAATGCTAAATCGACGGGCAAGGCCGGCGTCTGGATTCCGGTCGGCACATTCCGCATGAACGACAGAGTGAACGTGGATAACGTGCATATTCGCGGAGCGGGCATGTGGCATACGACACTGCAGGGGACAAATGGAAAAGGGGGCTTCTACGGTACGGGCGGCAATGTGCGGATTGCCGATCTGTCCATTTTCGGCGATTCGCTCTACCGGAACGACGCTGCGGATCACGCCGGGATCGAGGGCAACTTCGGCACAGGTTCGCTTATTCAAAACGTCTGGATCGAGCATATGAAGGTCGGATTCTGGCTGCAGGCAGGCACGGACGGCTTGTACATTGCAGGCGGCCGTGTGCGCAATACATGGGCAGACGGAGTCAACTTCCACGGCGGTGTGAAGAACACGATAATCAGCCACTTCAACGTGCGTAATACAGGGGACGACGCCTTCGCGATGTGGTCGGACAGTATGCCGAATGAGAACAACATGTTCCGGTACAATACGGCGCAAATCCCGGTCTTGGCCAACACGTTTGCTTTATACGGCGGAAAAGCCAACAAAGTCTGGGATAACATTGGTGCGGATACGGTGACCGCATCGGCAGGCATTGCCGTGAGCACCCGTTTTAACGCCGTACCATTCAGTGGAACGACAGAAGTCAAACGTAATACCCTGCTGCGCACCGGCGGTTATGAGCCGAATTGGAACACCAGCTTTGGCGGATTATGGATTTATGCAGAAAATCAAAATATTACATCACCGATTGTGATCGAGCAGGCGGATATTGTGGACAGCACCTATGAGGGCATCAAATTCAGCTACAATCAGCAAATCAGCGGCATTGTTTTGGATGGGGTGAACGTTGATGGAGCAGGAACATACGGCATTTATTTTGATGGGGTCACAGGTACAGGATCATTTTCGAACGTTGTAGTAAAAGACGCTGCTTCAGGCGGTCTTCACAATCCCGATAATGCTTTTCAGATTGTTAAAGGCTCCGGGAACAGCGGCTGGTAGACTCATGGGCCGATCCGCATGCAGCGGGTTGGCCGTTATTCTGTTTGGTCAAGGCGATCCACAAAAGGAAGCTTGCGCGGCTGGGCAGGACAGGCTGCCGTTCACGGTTTCCGTATCAGGATGGCTTGGGCTATAATGTGGTAAAACGTTTCAAATCAAAGAGAGCGGTGTTTATATGAAGCATGAAGTCAACATCGTCGATGTGGCCAAAAAAGCAGGGGTCTCCATCGCCACCGTTTCCAATGTTGTGAATGGCAAAGGCCGCGTATCGGCCAGCACGATACAGAAGGTTCAGAGGGTGATCGAGGAGCTTGGTTATACCCCCAATTTACCTGCCCGGAATTTGAAGACACGGAGAACAGATTTGATCGGTCTGGTCGTACCGACCATGGAGCCAGGGCGCTTGCAGGATAACCCTTTTTACTGGGATCTGCTCGCAGGTGTGGAGGAAGGGGCGCGGGACCGGAAATTTCATATTATATTGACCGGTATCGATGAAAGCACGGAGACGTTCGCCTTCGTGAAGGAGCGAAGACTGGACGGCCTGATTATTGTGGGCATGAATGAGGGGTCACAGGCGATTGGCCGGGCTATGGAGCTGGGTCTGCCTGTTGTCTTTATTGACAGCTACCTGCAGGACAGCGAGTTGTATCAAGTTAATCTTGACGACCACATGGGCAGCTATCGGGCGACGTCTTATCTGATCGCTCAGGGCCATCGGCGAATTGCATTATTGGTTGGTGACATTCCTTTGGAGCGGATTGCCGACTATGGCGTGCTGCATGAGCGCTGGCTCGGATATAAAGATGCATTGGAGGAAGCTGGAATTCCGTATGACCCCCAATTGATGATTAAGCTGCCGACCTCCCTGGAGGGGGGCTATCAAGCGTCGAACAGACTTGTGGAGCTGCCGGATGTCACAGCGATTTTTTCTTTTTCCGACATCAGTGCAATGGGATTGCTTAAAGGATTGAAGGGAAAAGGAAAAAGTGTACCCGGCGAGTATTCTGTGATCGGGTTTGATAATTTGTTTATATCTGAATACACATCTCCATCGCTTACGACCGTTTCACAGAACATACTGGAAAAGGGACAGGCAGCGGTTCGCATGCTTATTGATCAAATTGACGGTAAGCCAATCGCAGAGCGGCGCAAGACACTGCCTGTTGATTTGATTGTGCGCGAGACCACCGGACGAGGGCCATTCTTGTAAGGGATTGAGCTCCTGAAACGGTCATATTTTAAAAAGGAAAGGGGATTATAATGAATACAAACCCAGTTACATTTAGAGAAGCGACAATACATGACCTCGACAGGATTGTATTTATGCTTTCAGATGACGTTTTAGGAAACACAAGAGAACTTTATAAAAACCCATTGCCAGAAAGTTACATAAAGGCATTTCAATCAATTAACTCAGACCCTAACAATGAATTGATAGTGGCATGTTATAGTGAGGAGATAGTAGGTATTCAACAGATTACATTTACTCCATACCTTACTCATCAAGGAGGATGGAGAGCGACAATTGAAGGTGTTCGTATAGCTTCTTCAGAACGTGGGAAAGGTGTAGGAACTATGTTAATTCAATGGGCAATTCAACGTGCAAAAGAGCGCGGATGTCGTATGGTGCAACTATCAACAGATAAAAAGAGACCCGAGGCTCTTAATTTCTATGAAAAGCTAGGTTTTAAGGCATCGCATGAGGGATTGAAATTACACCTCTAAAGAAAGTAACCGGTTCGATTGGATTGAATAGAAAAGGGGCGTCATTCAGAAAGTCCCTTATGATCGTTGCTTTTCATCGCAGCCAGTGGGGCTACAATTTTTTCTGCTGCGGCCATGTACGACTTCCTCGCCTTTTCCGATAAAAAACGTTCGTAATAGAGCTCCAGCGTAGCCATATTTTCCTCATCAATTAATATTTTCCGAACCCCTTCTCACACGTAATATCCAATTTAAGAAAGTCGTAAAGGTTTTGTTTGGAATCCTCCAATTTTTTTTGAGCGTCTTCAATTTCTGATATTTTTTCTTTAATAATGCGTGTTTGTTCATCTTTTGGCATTCCGTTTTTCGAGATCATGGATTTTATATCGTTAATTGAAAAACCAACAGCTAAACAATTTTTAACAACATTCAAATACTGAATGATTTCTGAAGCATAATTCCGATAATTATTCTGTTCTCGCAGTATATAATCATCAGTGATAATGCCCATTTTCTCATAGTAACGGATCGTTGATATAGGAAGGTCAACCATTTTAGCCACTTCACTAATCTTCATATGAATCACCTCATTTTTCTGTCTTGCTATAAAGTATAGTTCATAGTTTACAATTCTCATAGTGAAGATAAGTGGAATGACCACGATCTCACAAATATTAAATAAACGGATATTAAAGGAGAGAAATCTGCATGAACACAGTCAATGGCAAATTCCATAAAACAAATGATTTCAATAAAATCGTCTTAGAACGCCGCTCCGTTAAAGTCTATGATCCTGAAGTGAAAATCAGCCGGGAGGAAATGACCGAAATTTTGGCGGAAGCTTCCCGTGCCCCTTCTTCCATTAACATGCAACCCTGGCGGTTCCTTGTCATCGACAGCGCTGAGGGCAAAGAAAAGCTTGCACCGCTGGCTTCCTTCAACCAGACGCAAGCTTTGACTTCCTCGGCTGTTATTGCCGTATTTTACGATGCAAACAACATTGAATATATTGATGAAATTTTTGGCAAAGCAGTGGAGCTTGGATACATGCCACAGGACGTCATGGAGATGCAATTGCAACAAGTGAAACCTTATTATGCGAATGTGGCCGCATCCGACCTGCGTGACATGAACCTGATTGACTCGGGTCTCGTTGCGATGCAACTGATGCTTGTTGCCCGTGCCCACGGATATGACACCAACCCGATGGCCGGTTATGAGAAGGAGCAGATCGCTGAAGTTTTTGGCCTTGATAAAAACCGGTTCCAGCCGGTCATGTTGATCTCGATAGGAAAAGCAGCCAAAGAGGGTTATCCTTCCTACCGCTTACCGGTTGAAACGACTACAACTTGGGCATAATCATCAACTTGAAGCAAACGGGAAAAAATCATGAACAACACGAAAGAGGCTCGGAATTGGAAGCCTCTTTCGTTTGAAGGAAGAGTCGTTACACTGCTGCTTTCCTCCAAATTTCAAACCCTTAGCGAGCCACGGAAACCCCTTGCAGCATAGTAGGAGTCGGCTCCATTGTGGTACATAAAGATTGTGTCGTAGCGGCGATCACAGAATATGGCCCCGCCGAGTTTTCTAATATTAGCAGGTGTGTTCACCCAGCTTGATGTTTTCATATCGAAATTTCCAAGCTTCTGCAGTTCCCGGTATTGTTCTTCCGTTAAAAGCTCAATACCCATGGCAGCAGCCATATCGATTGCGGTATTTTCTGGTTTATGCGCTTTTCTTGACTCCAGTGCTTCACGGTCGTAACAAACACTTCTGCGGCCTTTAGGACTTTCTGCTGAACAGTCGTAGAAAATGTATTCATCCGTCTTTTCATCATGACCCACAACATCCGGTTCACCGCCGGTTATTTCCATTTCATGGAGTGACCATAATTTTTCAGGGTTAGCTTCGAGCTTTGCTTGAACTTTAGCCCATTCTAATCCTTTATGGCGGTTCATGTTTTTCTCAAACCGGGCCTTTAATGTTCCAAGCAGTTCTTCACGTTGTTCGGGTGACAACTCCTTTATGCTGCTGGTTTCATTATTTTTTGTCATGTTAGCTCCTCCTTATGCATTCATTCCCCGTTTTACTTCTTCGATGACAGCTTTCACGCCCTCATGAATCTGCTCCGGACGAGCGCGCGAGATGCTGATGCGCAAAAATTTCTCCCGTTGCAGATAGGTTGACAGATAGAAGAGCTTCCCGCTGTTTACGAGCACGCCCCGTCGCTTGAGTTGATCCACTACCCGCTCAAGATTGACTGCCTGTGGTACTTTGAACTGCGTATAAATACCAGAACGGACATCGGCCACTTCAAGCAGCCCTGCATCGTTATACATCTTTACCGCGTCGTGCAAGGTCTCAACCCTCGCTTCATACTGGCGATAGATCTTTTCTCTGTGCCTTTCGTACATGCCGTTTTTGATGTAGATATCCAGCGCCGCCTGTGACAGCAGGGCAGCCCCGCCTTGCTGATTGTACGTATGAAACCTGTCTAAAAGCGGCTCAGGCAGCACCACGGCACCGATCCGCAGCCCAGGGAAGATGATTTTCGAGAAGCTTTTCAAATACACCACATGTCTGCTCTGGTCATAAGCAAATATGGGCTCAAAACCCCGCCTGTCTCCGAGATCCCCCATATAGTCGTCTTCCAGCACATACACATCGTACTTGGCGGCCAGACGCGCAATCGTCTTTTTCTCCCGGACACCGTAGGATGTGCCAAGCGGATTATGATGCCTCGACATCGTATAAAAGCATTTGATATCCCCATCGCGAAATAGTTCCTCCAACCGTTGTAAATCAATGCTTTCTGCGGTACGCGCGATGCTCTTCACCGGCACATTCTCCGCCTCAAGGAACTTCAAATACAAATTATAGCTCGGCTGTTCCACCAGGATCACTGACCTGCCATTCGGGAACGGCATCTTCGCTAATGTATGAAGTGCCTGCTGGATGCCTGGTGTCACCGCAATCTGCTGGGTCTTGGCGAATACCTGATCATCGGCAAGATGCTTAACGAGCGTTTCGCGCAAAGCGCTTAGCCCTTTCGGGTCCCCGTAGGTGAACAAATGGTATTTGTATGTATCGATGGCCTTGTTCAGGCAATGCTGAAAATCGCGGTAAGGAAATACATTCAGATCGGGAGAGGAGGATGCAAAATCGATCACCCCATCATCCAAACCAGCCTCTTGCTCCTCGTCCTCCACGATATAATAACCGCTCTGTGGAATCGAATAGATCGCATGACGTTTCTCAAGCTCCGCATAAGCCCTTGTCACCGTGCTGATGCTGCAGCCGTACATATCCGCCGCCTGGCGAACGGATGGCAGCTTCTGGCCGGGGCGCAGCTCGCCTGCAGCCCGCTTTTGTTCAAAATCCGCCAGGATTGCCGCATATTTTTTCATGACATCCATGCTCCCATGCCTCAATATTTGCCTGTAGTTCTTCTTAGCCTCACTATACCGAAAAAAATGCCCAAGCACCATAACCGCTGTCCATAGCTGTATCGGTACAGTTTCATTTTTTTCGCATTGTGGCATGAAAGGGGAAAGCTTACGATTCAAGTACAAATTCGACTTCGACGCTGCATTTTCCAAAAGGAGGAAATCTACATGCAATCTCAATTTCAACCCGGTCGCTTCTATGCCTATTTGGCCGTTCTCGTCTATGCGTTCATTATCGGGTTATCCTTTATGTTTACGAAAGTCGCTCTCATGTACGCCGATCCTATCGATACCTTGGCTCTGCGTTTTACTTTGTCATTCGCGGTGATTGTTATACTGGGGGCCACTGGTGTATTTCGTATCTCCCTCAAGGGCAAACCGTGGCTGAGACTGCTTCTGTTAGCCTTGATGTATCCGCTTGGCTTTTTTACCTTGCAGACGTTTGGATTGCAGCATGCTTCATCCGCCGAAGGCGGCATCATTTTTGCGATGACACCGATCCTTACCGCCTTGCTGGCAGGGATCTTTCTGAAGGAATCCACGACACTGTGGCAGAAGCTGTCGATCCTGTTATCCGTATTTGGCGTGGTATTGATCTTTGTCATGCAAGGCAGTGGCATTGAGCTCGCGAATGCAGCAGGCATATTGCTGCTTATTCTATCATGTCTCGCATCTGCGGGTTATATCGTTCTTTCGCGTTTTCTGCTGCGCACGTTCACACCGACCGAGGTCACCAGCTCCATGATGGCGATCGGGTGTGTCACCTTTTGGACCGTGTCGCTTGTTGGTCATGCGGCTGACGGTACGATGCAGCAAATCCTCGCGCCGCTGGCGCATACGGATTTTGTCTGGTCCATCTTTTATCTCGGCATATTGGCATCGCTGGTGACAGCTTTCTCATCCAGCTTTGCGCTGTCCAAGCTTGAGGCTTCCAAGATCAGCGTCTTTTCCAATCTGTCCACCGTCATTTCCATCGCAGCCGGAGCATTGATGCTCGGAGAGACCGTGACCGTCTACCATCTCATCGGTTCTGCACTCATCATCGCAGGAGTGATTGGCACAAACGTGAAGCAGAAGGCCAAGCAGGGGGGCAACGCTCCGGGTTACCGGACCAAACAAGCAGAGGGATAATACCCATGACCGTGTTCGATAAGGAAAGCTACTGCTGCACAATCTGAATCAAGTTGCCGCATGTATCGTCGAAGACAGCCAGGGTGAGCTCGTCCATTTTTGTCGGCTCTGTAGTAAAATGCACGCCGTTTTCCAGCAAACGTTGGTACTCTTTATGAATATCTGCCACGCCAAACATGGTTGCTGGGTAACCGCTGTCAAATATCTTCTTTTGATATTCTTTGGCGGCAGGATGGTTATTCGGTTCGAGTAAAAGCTCGGTACCGTCTGGCTCATCGGGAGAAACAAGCGTGATCCATCTAAATTCTCCAACGGGAACGTCATGTTTTTTAATGAAATCCAGCGTTTCTGTATAAAACTTCAATGCCTGATCTTGATCTTGAACGAATATGCTGGTAACAATGATTTTCATCATGTTGTGCCTCCTTGTGATATATGTGATATCGGCGCTTTGTTAACAATCTGGCTCCAATCAGAAAAAAACATACATTCTTGCAGCAAATCCTCTTCTGATCTTTTATTTCCAGCCCGGTATGGTAAGTTATAGTTGTTATCCGTTTTATTTGAGTTGATTTAAATGATGGGGGAGGGGCAGGATCATGGACCTGTACATTTCACAGGAATTAAATCAGGCTGACAAAAACTACATAAGAAACAAGATGGTTGAGTTTAATTTAATGTATTTTCCAGATGATTTAAAGGGCAGGTATCAAGAGGTGAATCTGTATTTAAAAAATGGGGATGGTCAAATTTTTGGTGGAATCATTAGCGAAATATGCTGGAACTGGATGGAAGTTGAATATCTGTTTGTTGATGAACAGCTTCGTCGGTTAGGGTACTTCGAAGTTTACGGAGTAATTCAAAATGCCGGCGGCCACACCCATTATTATTTGAAAAAGGACTTTTGAATTTAATAAATTCAAGACCTAGACGACTGTAGCGAGCCGCCTCAAAATAGTCACAGTATCTCCAACGGCGCAGGTGGAAGCTGAGCCAGAACTTCACACCTCCGCCGATGCGAGAGAAGGGAGGGGAACAAACGTTTAACATCTTACATATTTGCGTTTGAAACCAAGTTGCCCTTTTTCTGCCGCTTTTTGAATGCTCTCGGAAGCGAGCAAGATACTACTTTTTTTATTGTCCCGTTTAACTTCTACTGGGCCTACGGCCTTTGCGGTCTCGACCGCTTTATCATGGAGCGGCAGATAGGATACCCCTACCGTATACATAAAATTATTCATCGAAGATTTTGTTCGTTCGGGAGAGGCGTGTATCGTCTTTTCCACAAGCTCTAACAAGTCAGCGATTTTACTTTCGGCAAACTGGACGTCTGGCCGACTGCCCAACAGCCAGCAATAACAGCTCCATCCCGCTGACATTCGTAGCTCTTCGCCACTTGTGATCCATTTGTCGGCAACTTCTTGCGCAATATCGGTTTCCGCCAAGGTTACCGCAACGACGTAATCGGCCAGCATGTAAAAATAAGCCCCATCCATCCAACGCTCAAAATCCGCCCCGGTCATCGCTTTCGGATCTGCAATAATGCCGGCAAAATACATGGCGTCGTAGTTTCCTGTGGCGTAAAGCTGATCAGCCAAAGGCTGATTGGTTTTGATTTTCCTGGCTATAGGCTTCATAGCGCCTGTCGCCACGCCAAAAAGCGGTTCATGTGCTCCATTGGACAAGTACATTTTTTTGAGTCGTTCCTTGCCGAGAGCTTCAAGCTCTTGCATGACCGATTCTAGATTCATGGGTCTGACACTACCTCCCAACTTTAGCCGTACTTACTTACATTTAATTATAGCTAATCACAGCTATTTTTATCTAGGCAGAGAGCAGCAGGGCATCTACATTTAGGCGCATGATGATTCGCGATGATCATACTTCACAACGTATTACGCCGTAGTTCATAAAAATACTGCACGCTTGGATGTTTTAACTTCATCTTCTCGGACATGTGTAAGATCCGCTTTTTTCCAATTCTTCGGTCCACCAATGCTAAAATATTCAATAAGATATCATTACTCTCTATGCTTTCCTCGACAGAGGTAGATAAAAACTTATTAGCCAGAACGATAAAATTCGATTTACTTAATGAAGCCTGTGCTGACAAAAGCTCTTTTGCAAGTTCTGAACTTTTTCTGCTTCTGGCAATGACTGCTAGACGATCCTCCGGCACTGGCCCCTTGGCATCTTTTTTGACCGCTTCAATGTCGTCAGTGGTGATAGGAATTTGGATATCTGGATCATTCTTAATTTCCAGTTCCGTTTGATACCACCTGATGGAGCTGGTTTTATCACTCATATTGAGTACGTTCTTTTTATCTACCGAAATATAACAAATACCTGATTTATCAGGTAGATAACGGTAACCCGGTGCGCTGTATTCGACCCTTCCATTTAACGCAGGACTGAGAAAGCTCTCCAGTTGTTGCTTCAATTTGCTCCAGGACATATAACCCCCTAAGTTCCTCCAACTATTCACGTCTTTTTTTATTTTAACCAGACAACTTAATTTCCAGGTTCCTCCGCGTCGTCATGCTCCTTGTTGCCAAATTCATCGAGCAGCGCACGTACTTCACTTGTGGACTTTGTGTTCATTAAGCTATTTCTTAATTCACTTGCCCCTCGAAATCCACGGACATATATTTTAAAGAAGCGGGAGAGAGGTCTGAACGAACGGGGCTCCAGTGCTGAATATTGATCATGGAGATCCAGATGCAGCCGCAGCAAATCAAGCAGCTCCCTGCTGCTGTGATCCTTCGGCTCCTTCTCAAAAGCAAATGGATTATGAAAAATACCGCGCCCGATCATAATACCATCCACACCGTATTGCTCAGCGAGCTGCAAGCCGGTCTGACGGTCGGGGATATCCCCGTTAATGGTCAGAAGTGTATCTGGCGCCACCTCATCACGAAGTTTCTTGATCTCCGGAATCAGCTCCCAATGAGCATCTACTTTGCTCATTTCCTCTCTTGTCCGCAGATGAATGGACAGATTAACAATGTCTTGTTTCAAAATATGGGTTAACCAGCCGCGCCATTCGTCTACGGCACTATAACCGAGCCTTGTTTTTACGCTGACGGGCAGTCCCCCGGCTTTTGCGGCCTCGATGATATCCGCTGCAATTTCAGGACGGCAGATCAGACCGCTTCCCTTCCCATTCTCTGCTACATTCGCTACAGGACACCCCATATTTATATCGATGCCTTTAAACCCTTCTTTCGCCATACCGATGCTCATTTGACGAAAGTATTCCGGCTTATCTCCCCAGATATGAGCTACAATAGGCTGTTCATCCTCTGTAAAAGTCAAACGCCCGCGCACACTGTGGTTCCCCTCCGGGTGACAATAACTTTCTGTATTTGCAAACTCTGTAAAAAACACATCTGGTCTGGCTGCTTCACTTACGACATGGCGAAAAACAACATCCGTCACATCTTCCATGGGTGCCAGTATAAAAAAAGGCTGCGGTAAATTACGCCAAAAATGATCTGTCATATCAAAAACCTCTCTATGAATAATCAGACGATAGATCTCCGTATTACTTGTCCTTTCGCACTAACAATGTCACCGACTCCACATGACTGGTCTGCGGGAACATGTCGACAGGCTGAACCCACTCGATCGCATATCCTCCATCCAGCAGCACCTTGCAGTCCTTGGCAAGAGTGGATGGATTACAGGATACGTAGACAAAGCGCCTCGGTTTCGTCCGCAGGATTGTATCCAGAAATTTGCGGTCCAGGCCGGTACGCGGCGGGTCGGCAACGATGACGTCAGGGGAGAAGCCCGATTTCACCCAGCGTGGCAGCAGTTCTTCCGCTTCTCCGACATAGAAGGTTGCATTGCTCCGATTGTTGCGATCCGCATTGCGTTTCGCATCTTCGACTGCTTCTGGAATGACCTCGATGCCGCGGACTTCCTTGGCGTAAGGGGCGAGCCACAAACCAATCGTACCTGTCCCGCAGTAAGCATCCACGACGGTTTCACGCCCGGTCAGGGCAGCCGCCGCTTTGACACTCTCATACAGCTTGACGGTCTGCTGCGGATTGAGCTGGAAGAACGCGCGTGGGGACAGGGAAAATTCCAGATCACCGAGCGATTCCTGCATGGCTTCCGCACCCCAGAGCGTAATCGTTTTATGGCCGAAAATGAGCGATGTGCGCTGCGGATTCACGTTCATGGAGATGCCTGTCACTTCCGGCAGCGTGAGGCGCAGCAGGCGAACGAAGTCATCCTTGCGCGGCAACTTGCTGTCTGCGGTGACCAGCGTCACTTGCAGGTGGCCGGATTGAAAGCCGTGACGGACGACGATGGTGCGGACACCGTCACGGGAGCCGTTGTCTTTGTATAGCGGAATCCGCAGTTCTTCCAGCACGGATTTGACTTTTTCCACGGCTTCATTGACCTTCGGATGCTGGATCGGACAGCCGCTGATGTCGACAATATCATGACTTTCCGCTTCATACAGTCCGGCAATGACCTCGCCCTGGCGGCGGGTCAATTGAAGCTGTGCTTTGTTACGGTAATCCCACGGATGTTCCATGCCAAGCGCGGTTTTCATCCTGATATTCTCCAGCCCGGCATAACGGCTGAAGGCTTCACGTATAATATCCACCTTGGCTTCCAACTGGCCTTCATAAGAAAGGTGCTGAATTTGGCAGCCGCCGCAGACGCCAAACACGGGGCAGGGGGGCTCGATGCGATGCGGGGATCTTTTCTCAATACTGGTCAGTTCTGCCTTAATGAATTTGGGCTGGACGTCAGTCACTTTGGCTTTAACGACTTCCCCGGTGAGGGCCCCGTCTATAAAAACAGCCTTGCGCCGGTAATATCCGATTCCTTCCCCGTTGATGCCCAGCCGCTTGATCGTGATAACGATACGGTCATCCGGTCGCAGTTCCTCTGCGTCGGCGGCAACTGCAGGCTTACGGTGAAAGGGCTGCTTGTACGCTCTTTTTGACTTGGGTCCGGAAGAGACCGTCCTGGCCTCGGTATTGGCATTGCTTTTTCCTGTATGTGTTTTAAGCTGAGATTGCATTTTCGGTTGTCCGTAGGTTTGAGCTCCCTTACGGGGGCCTTGCTGTTCACCCATATCGGTAATATCTCCATCCTGTATAGTATCGTGTCCACTATACCATGCGGGCAGGTGGAATGCCATGCAGGACACTTGAGGGCATTTGCGTATGTAGTTGATCCGCACTGGAATGAAAAAATACCGGCTATCTTAATAAGATAACCGGCATTCTTTTGCAGCAAATCTTAAGTGATAACGAATTCTACAAGAACAGGTACGCCATCGTCAATTGTATCACCGTCAGGGATTGTGATCGCTGTCGTTGATACGGTTGAGGCGTTTGAGAGCTGAATGACACCGTTGACATAAAGAACGTAGTAGGCAAAAGCGCCTGGGAAAGCCGTTGCTGCTGCACCTGCGTCATTCGTAAAAGCAGTAGCTGCAATGGCAAACGCCGCACCTGTTCCGGTTCCTGCTCCAAAAGTAGAAGAGAACTTTCTGGAGGCCTGGAAGGGAGGAGTTACTGGCATAGTGGCTCACCTCCTTTCTCTATATCAGAATATGTTCGGCAAGTAGAGAAAGGAGCGGCGATAGAAGGGGGTTAAAAGAGTGTTTTTTAGATTGCTAGTAAAACTGGACCAGTGAGGTTCCGTAGAAGACGATTTTATCTCTAAATAGTGTGTGTTCAAAAAGTCAGGTTTTCAGCACCGAAGCGTATGCTTCCGAAATGCGTTTTTTCAAAACGCTTGAGTTGGATGAAGCCAGGGACCGAGGAGCGGAGCGTACGTGGGGTACGTGAGCACCTGAAATGTTTCCGCAGGAAACATGCTTCGGAAGCATCCGCTTAGGCCCGGCTGAATTCAAGATTCGATGTCGAGTCCGTTTCTTGACTTCCTTCGTGATCAAAAGATGACTTTTTGAACAACCTTTAATACTGTTGAACTGAGAAAGGGGATCACGGACGCCACACCCAGGGGATTGGAGCGCAGTATCCAGCCAACGACGAGCACTACAGATCATTCGAACGCGTCTTGTCTGGAGCAACAGGAATGGAAGGACAGTAAAAGGTCATTCACGTACAAGAACTTTTCACTGTCCTGCTATATAGATAGACAAATTTGTTATGAAAATATGGCTGTAAAGTTAACGATCTCTAAAATGACCGGAGTTCCAGCATAAAGGGTTCCGCCCCCGTTATTTAACGTTAATGCAGATGAAGTTACATTATAGAAGCTCCCCTCTTGCAGGATTCCATTGATAAATAAGTTGTTGTAGCTGTTTGACCCAAGCCCGCTGAATGCTGCGGCCGGGCCACCGGAATCATCGGTGAACTGGGTTGCGGTGTACATTACAGGAGTAGATAAACTCGTATCACTTGGGAGGATGAGAAAATATCTGAACGCCGTAGGGATGATACTGATACTGGTTATGGAAGGGCCGGTCGGTCCGGTAGCGCCTGTGGCCCCCGTGTCGCCCGTCGCCCCCGATGCCCCAGTCGGCCCGGTGCTGCCCGTGGGTCCAGTGCTGCCCGTGGGTCCAGTGCTGCCCGTGGGTCCGGTATCGCCCGTGGGCCCAGTGATACCCGTAGGTCCGGAGATACCCGTCGGCCCGGTATCGCCCGTGGGTCCAGTGCTGCCTGTGGGTCCAGTGCTACCTGTGGACCCGGTATCGCCCGTGGGTCCGGTGCTACCTGTGGGTCCGGTAACGCCTGTGGGCCCAGTGTTGCCTGTGGGTCCGGTATCGCCCGTGGGTCCAGTGCTGCCTGTGGGTCCGGTGCTACCCGTGGGTCCGGTGCTACCCGTGGGTCCGGTGCTGCCCGTAGGTCCGGTATCGCCCGTGGGTCCAGTGTTGCCTGTGGGTCCAGTGCTGCCCGTGGGTCCAGTGTTGCCCGTGGGTCCAGTGTTGCCCGTGGGTCCAGTGTTGCCTGTGGGTCCGGTGCTGCCCGTAGGTCCGGTATCGCCCGTGGGTCCGGTGCTGCCCGTAGGTCCGGTATCGCCCGTGGGTCCAGTGCTGCCTGTGGGCCCGGTGCTACCCGTGGGTCCGGTGTTGCCTGTGGGTCCAGTGTTGCCAGTCGGTCCGGTGGGCCCGGTGCTACCCGTGGGTCCGGTGCTACCTGTGGGTCCGGTATCGCCCGTGGGTCCGGTGCTGCCCGTGGCCCCTGTAGCCCCCATGGTGCCCGTGGTTCCCGTGGTTCCCGTCGCCCCTGTGGCTCCCGTGGCTCCCGACGTCCCCGTGGCGCCCGTGGTTCCTGTGGTTCCCGTCGTCCCTGTGGCGCCCGTGGTTCCTGTGGTTCCCGTCGTCCCTGTGGCGCCCGTGGCTCCCGTCGTCCCCGTGGCGCCCGTGGTTCCCGTCGTCCCCGTGGCCCCCGTGGTTCCTGTCGTCCCCGTGGCGCCCGTGGCGCCCGTCGTCCCCGTGGCTCCCGTCGTCCCCGTGGTTCCCGTGGCGCCCGTCGTCCCTGTGGTTCCTGTGGCTCCCGTGGTTCCCGTGGCCCCTGTGGTTCCCGTCGCCCCCGTGGTTCCCGTGGTTCCCGTCGCCCCTGTGGTTCCCGTGGTTCCCGTCGCCCCTGTGGTTCCCGTGGTTCCTGTGGCCCCTGTGGCTCCCGTGGCTCCCGTGGTTCCTGTGGCTCCCGTGGTTCCCGTCGCCCCTGTGGCCCCTATAGTTCCCGTGGCTCCCGATGCCCCAGTTGGCCCAATAGGTCCCGTAACGCCTGAAGCCCCTGTCGGTCCGGGATCACCTGTCTGCCCGGTAGCACCCGTGGCTCCCGTCGTCCCAGTAGCTCCAACTGGCCCGGGATCACCTGTCGGTCCGATAGCCCCTGTGGCGCCCGTAGTCCCAGTTGGCCCAATGGATCCTGTCGCCCCAGTAGCTCCAACTGGCCCGGGATCGCCCGTCGGTCCGATAGCGCCCGAAGCCCCCGTGGCTCCTGTGACACCTGTGGTCCCCGTTGGTCCTGTAGCGCCGGTGTCGCCCGTAGTCGCCCCAGTTGGCCCAATAGGTCCTGTCGCCCCCGTAGAGCCAGCCGGCCCGGGAACGCCCGATGGCCCCGTCGCACCCGTCGGTCCGATGTCGCCCGTCGGCCCGATAGCGCCGGTGTTCCCTGTGGCTCCAGTGCCACCTGTCGGTCCGTAATCGCCCGTCGGCCCAGTAGCGCCTGAGGCCCCCGTGGCGCCCGAAGCCCCGGTTGGCCCAATGGACCCCGTAGCGCCAGCCGGCCCAGGAACGCCCGATGGCCCCGTCGCACCCGTCGGTCCGATGTCGCCCGTCGGTCCGATAGCGCCGGTGTTCCCCGTGGCTCCCGAAGCTCCGGTTGGCCCAATAGACCCCGTCGCCCCCGTAGCGCCAGCCGGCCCGGGAACGCCCGATGGCCCCGTCGCACCCGTCGGTCCGATGTCGCCCGTCGGTCCGATAGCGCCGGTGTTCCCTGAGGCGCCCGTGCCACCTGTCGGTCCGTAATCACCCGTCGGCCCGGTAGCACCTGAGGCGCCCGTGCCACCCGTTGGTCCAGTAGCACCTGAGGCCCCGGTGTTCCCAGTGACGCCCGAAGCCCCGGTTGGTCCGATGGGTCCCGTCGCCCCAGCCGACCCAGTCTCACCTATTGGCCCCGTAGCTCCAGTCTCACCTGTCGGTCCTGTCGGTCCGTAATCGCCCGTGGGTCCTGCTGCGCCCGTGGCGCCTGTCGGCCCGGTAGCGCCTGAGGCTCCTGTGTTCCCAGTGACGCCCGAAGCCCCGGTTGGCCCAATGGATCCCGTCGCCCCTGTCGCCCCAGCCGGCCCGGTCTCGCCCGTGGTTCCCGTGGCGCCCGTGTCACCCGTCGGTCCGGTGTCGCCCGTCGGACCGATAGGACCCGTGTTCCCAGTGACGCCCGTGCCACCCGTCGCCCCAGTAGCGCCGGTCGGCCCTGTTGAATCACCTGAATAAGGTGCGTCTAAAATATATTCCAGCTTGTTTTGAAGTACCAACTCTTTTTTGGTTATATCTTTCACCATATTCCTGACACTATCATTGACAGCCAAAAGTTCACTTATCGTAGGAGCCGGTCTGGAAATACCCGGGAACGTCCCAAGCACATATTGCAGTTTTTCTCCTTCCGCATTAAGAATATGGCTTAGGCCAAGTTCTTCAAAAGCTATAGAAGATATGAGCAAGTTGATAGCATTATTTCTGGTTAAGGATATATTAGGTGTTATGTTAGGTATATTGGGTTGTGACATTTGTTAGCCTCCTTTTCATCATAATACGTTCCGGGTTAACTGAGACGGATTGCTATTTTCGAGTTATCCCCGTTTCGCCGCGATATCTGCTAACCGGATTTGACGTGTCTGCGCTTTTGCCCTTTTCCCCGCTCATGGGAACACTTTCCCGCAGATTGAATCCTTCGAGGACATGTGACCTTCCTCCTGGTGTGCTTCCTGAGCTTCAGTTTTTGTATTTTTCTTTTTCTGTTCCCCCCGATGTTATTAGTGTTTTTTCTTCATAAAGGCTAACACACTCCCCTTAGAGTCATCCGTTAAATTAAATAATGTATACTATGTCACCTGACCATCGGCGGCGCTAATACAGGGTTGAAAAGAAGTACCCGTTTTTGGCGGAACAGCTTGTACGGTTGCCCATTTTTTCGAAGCCCGCTAAACTAGAGATACATGCGGGATACAGTGAGTTTCCAAGTTCCGTTGCCTATTGAAATGATGCCGTATTGATGGGAAAATAACATGTACTGGATGTCTAGGCTGTAAAATCGGTTAAGCATGAGAACAAAAGGTTTACAGGCGTTATGAACGCTGTTTATAAGGGGTTTTGAATAATGAACGTGCAAGCACCGGGCCTGGAACAGGCGCGCGAGCTTTTGATCAAGTTTTATGGATATCCCGATTTCCGGGAGGGACAGAGGAAAATCGTAGAAAGTCTGCTGCAGGGCAGCGACACGCTCGGCATTATGCCGACTGGTGGAGGTAAATCCATCTGCTATCAGATTCCGGCGTTGCTGTATGACGGTCTTACGCTGGTCGTATCCCCGCTGATCTCGCTGATGAAGGATCAGGTAGATGCGCTGACTGCGATGGGAATACCGGCAGCATTCATTAACAGTACCTTAAGCGGCCGGGAAGTGAATGAACGTATCCGGAGAGCGCAGCGTGGCGACCTGAAGCTGCTCTATGTCGCCCCGGAGCGTCTGGAGCTGGACTGGTTCCGTGAGGAGATAGCCCAACTGCCGGTCTCCTGTGTTGCCGTGGATGAGGCGCACTGTGTGTCACAGTGGGGGCATGATTTTCGGACAAGCTACCTGGCTGTGGCTCCGTTTGTAGACAGTCTGCCGCAGCGTCCGATCCTTGCTGCTTTCACGGCAACGGCGACACCGCAGGTTATGGATGATATTGTGCGCTTGCTGCGGCTGCGTGAGGCTCAGACGTTTGTCACCGGACTTGGCCGTGATAACCTGGCGTTTCATGTGCTGCGGGGTGAGGACAAGAAAGCTTATATTATGAACTATGTGCGGGAGCATGCCGGAGAGGCGGGCATTATCTATGCAGCGACACGCAAGGATGTCGACGATCTGTACCAGCGCCTGCGCGATGCCGGTCTTGCGGCAGGGCGTTATCATGCCGGAATGAGTGACGATGAGCGCGCGGAAAGCCAGGAGGCTTTTCTGTATGACGATATTCAAGTCGTGGTTGCGACGAATGCATTTGGGATGGGCATTGATAAATCGAACGTACGGTATGTGCTTCATTACAACATGCCGAAGAATATGGAAGCTTATGTCCAGGAAGCAGGACGGGCCGGACGTGACGGCGATCCGAGCCAATGTATCCTGCTGTTCGGGCCGCAGGATATTGTCACCCAGAAGTTCCTGATTGAGCAGAACCCGCAGGATGAGGAACGCAAGCGCAACGACTACCGGAAGCTGCAGCAGATGGTCGACTACTGCTATACGACCCGATGTTTGCGCAGCGCACAGCTGGATTATTTTGGCGAAGCGCATGACGATACACCGTGCGGGAATTGCAGCTCCTGCACCGATGAGCGCGAGCTCGTGGACATGACAGTGGATGCGCAGAAAATCTTTTCCTGCATTCACCGCATGCGGGAACGGTTTGGCGCGACGATGGTTGCAGCGGTGCTGAAGGGTTCACGCAACAAGAAGGTGTTGCAATACGGATTTGACAGCCTCCCGACTTATGGCGTCATGGGCAACCACACGGAAAAGGAAATCGTAGAGATCATCAACGTGCTGATCTCGGAAGGGTATCTGTCCCTCAGCGAAGGACAGTATCCGGTCGTACGGCTGCAGCAGCTTGCGGCAGAGGTATTAAAAGGACAGCGCCAGGTCATGCAGCGTGTTGTGCGTCATGCGACTGCCGTCTCTGGCGGCTCGGGCAGCCGACGCGGCAGGGATGCTTACCCGTCAGCGGTTAATGAGACGGTATTCGAGCAGCTGCGCCTGATCCGCCGTGATCTGGCGGCGAAGGAGCATGTGCCTTCCTATA
This sequence comes from Paenibacillus medicaginis, assembly GCF_042138635.1. Taxonomy (NCBI): domain Bacteria; kingdom Bacillati; phylum Bacillota; class Bacilli; order Caryophanales; family Paenibacillaceae; genus Paenibacillus; species Paenibacillus medicaginis. Next base: position 70,218 of record NZ_JBHIRY010000005.1, read on the forward strand.
TTATTTTCAACGATGCCACCCTGCGGGAAATGAGCGTAGCCAATCCGCGGAGCGAAGCGGACATGCTGCGCATCAAAGGCGTCGGGGAAGTGAAATTCCGGAAGTACGGCAAGCCGTTCATGGACTTCTTCCTGAATCAGACAGACGATTCAACTCCGCTCTATGACGATGAGTTTTAACTAATCTACGCAAAGGTCGTGACCCATGAAAGTCATTCTGTCCACTTTAAACGCGAAGTACATCCATACGTCGCTCGCTATTCGCTGTCTGAAGGCGTACAGCGAGCGCGATTTTGACATTGAGCTGGCGGAATATACGATCAAGGACCCGGTGATGAATATCGTCTCAGACCTGTACCGGCGGGGAGCGGACGTGATCGGCTTCTCCTGTTATATCTGGAATATCGAAGAAACGATCAAGGTCATTGACGTTCTGAAGAAGGTTATGCCAGATGTAAAAATCGTGCTCGGCGGGCCGGAGGTCTCCTATGATACGGAATACTGGATGAACCGGCTGCATAACGTCGACTTTATCGTGATGGGCGAAGGGGAAGAGTCGTTTCATCAGCTCCTGCAGGAAATTGAGGGAGCGGGCAAGTATCATTTTGTGTACGGCTTGGCTTACCGCAAGGGTGACGAGGTTATCCTTATGCCTGGGCGGCCGAAGGCCAATCTGAACGAGCTGCCAAGCCCGCACCGATTCCCGGAGGATATTGCCGAGCTGGGGAAAAGGGTTGTTTATTTCGAAACAAGCCGGGGTTGTCCGTTCAGCTGCCAGTTCTGCCTGTCCAGTATAGAGGTCGGTGTGCGCTACTTCGATATCGAGCGGACCAAGTCAGACCTGTTGTATCTGATTGACAACGGGGCCAAGCTGATCAAATTCGTCGACCGTACTTTCAACATCAAGCGGGATTATGCTCTTGAGATGTTCAAGTTCCTGATCGAAAACCATCGGGGCTGTGTATTCCAGTTTGAGATTACTGCGGACATTATGCGGCCAGAGGTGCTGGACTATCTGGCAGAGCACGCCCCTTCGGGTATTTTCCGGTTCGAAATTGGCGTGCAGTCTACCAACGATCCGACGAATGAACTGGTGAAACGGCGGCAGAACTTTGCCAAGCTGACGCGGACGGTAACGAAGGTCAAAGAGAGCGGAAAGATCGACCAGCATCTGGATCTGATCGCTGGCCTGCCGCTGGAGGACTACAACACATTCCGCAAAACCTTTAACGATGTTTTCGCACTAGGTCCGGAAGAGCTGCAGCTCGGCTTCCTCAAAATGCTGCGCGGCACGGGCCTCCGCCTGGATGCCGAGAAGTATAACTACATTTATATGGATGTTGCGCCATATGAAATGCTGAGCAATGACGTGTTGTCTTTTGCAGATATTGTTCGTTTGAAGCGTCTGGAGGATGTGCTGGAGAAATACTGGAACGCACATCGGATGGATCATACGCTGAATTACCTGATCGAACGGGAATTTCTATCCGCCTTCGACTTCTTTCAGGAGTTCGGGGACTATTGGGAGGAGCAGGGCTGGCAGAAGATCGGACACCAACTGGAGGATCTGTTTAACCGGCTTTACGCTTTTCTTAAGCAGCGCGATACAAAGAGAATGGATGTTGTCCTCGGCCTGATGAAGCTGGATTACTTCCTGAATCACAAATATAAGCCGCGTAAAATTTGGTGGGACACTTCGCTCGACAAAGACGACCGCAGCGAGTATGTCAAACTGGCGGCCAAGCATCCGGATGCGGTGCAAGCTGCTGCCGGAGAACGATTCACCTCACCTGCATTTGCTGAATTGGGAATGGGGGAGAAGGAGCTGCAGAAGTTCGCGGTGGTTGATGTGCTGCCGTTCCGGCTTGAGTTTATTCTGGGTGGAGGCAGCGCTTTGACGGCTGATGGCCGCACACTCCTGATTGTGGTGTACCAGCAGAACGAAGACCAGAAGCCGTGGTATTATACGATGCCGCTGGGTAAAGAGGCTGCTGCGATTTAAAAATAGTAAATGATCATGATCCCTTTCGGTTGAATGTCTTTATTGCCGGAGGGGATTTTTTGTTAAAAGAGATTGACACCGTAATAAAAAAGGAATAGTATTGCTTCATGATAGAAAAGTCTTTAAATAAAGATAAATAATTTTAACGATTTTCCGATATAGAAATGTAAGATAACGAAAATGGAGGAGAACGAAATGGCTGATTTTGTGCAAGTGGTAAAGGAAAGACGTTCTGCAAGCAATTTTCTTCCAGATCACCCGATCACGAAGGAAGAACTGAATGAAATTTTTGAGCTGGTCAAGCTGGGGCCATCGGCTTTTAACCTGCAGCATACAAGTTATATCGCAGTCACCGACCCGGTCTATAAAGAAAAGCTTAAGAAAGCGGCATATGGACAGTATAAAGTAGGCAGTTCTGCTGCGGTTATTGTGGTCCTGGGCGATAAGAAGGCATATCTTCAGGCAGCTGAAATTTATGAAGGACTTAAGCTGTTGGGCGTGGTTAATAAGCAGGAGTATGATCATATGGTCAACGATACCGTTGCTACCTATGAATCGAGAGGGGAACAATTTCAAAGAGACGAGGCGATCCGCAATGCGTCGCTGTCGGCCATGCTATTCATGATGGCGGCCAAGGATAAGGGCTGGGATACGTGTCCGATGATTGGCTTCGATCCGGAAGCGGTGAAAGAGGTCCTCAACATCGACGACCAGCATGAGGTTGTATTAATGATCACCATCGGTAAAGAGAAGGTGGAGAGCCGGAAGCCACGCGGTTACCGGAAGCCGGTAAATGAATTTGTGACTCATATGTAATGTATTAACGAGTGCTTTGAAAGACACTAATTTGCCTGATCTGGCAGGTCAGTGTCTTTTTTTGGATGCATTCCTCCGGGCCGATATTCGGCCCTGGATTGACCGTAAACCGTATCATTAATAAAAGAACCCTGCGCTAGAATCAAGCAGCAGAGCTCAATGGGGGTAAACAGGCTAAACCAATCGGTATCCGATTGACCTGTTAAGGCTGCGGAGCTTCTGTAGAAATGTGAAACGTTACTCCGAATTTGTCCGTCAGCGTGCCGTAAGCCGGGCTGAAGAAGGTTTCTTGCAGCGGCATTTGTACCTGTCCTCCCTGCTGCAGAGCTTCGAAGACGGTGCGGGAGCGTTCTTTATCCTTCGACATGATGCAGAGTGTGACCTGATTACCCTGTTGTGGAGGGTTTCCTGGAAATGAATCCGACAGCATCAAGGTTGATTCACCAATGCTCAACATGGCGTGGGCGATAAGGCCTTTTGCCTCCTCTGGGAGCGGGAAATCCGGGTTTGCGGGCATCGCTTCAAAGGCCTGAACAAATTCGGTGCGGGCTCCTAACACCTGCTCGTAAAAGCTGATAGCTTCTCTGGCATTTCCATCCATGAACAAGTACGGGACCAGTCCCAATGTCATTGGTCATGCATCTCCTCTGCAATTATATTTTTTACAAATGGAATTTGTTGCTTTTTTTATTGCTTTATAGTGTGATCCATCGTGTGTAAAATTATTCCTGACAGCAACATCATTCTGAATCAACCAAGGGGTGAAGTTTAATGCTGACCGATTGGGTAGGAAGCAAGCAGACTTTTCTCGATGAAATTGCAGTAAGCAAACATCATGGAATCATTACCGGACGTTACGGCGGCAGCACGGCGAGCGGAGCGATCAAGAATGAAGACGGCTTGCTGGCCATGCAAGATGAGGCCATGACCTGGAGTCTCGCTGTCCTTCTTGATGCGCACCATAGAGCAGACAGTGCTGAGTTAGTTGTTGCCGCGATTAAAAAGGACAGAACCAGTCTGGCCGAATTGCTAGAGCAAGACGACGCTTTCTTCAGGCTTGAGGAATACTTTGTAAGTTTGTTTACAAGTCCGGAGTTCACCCAAGCCTGTCATCAGCTCAGCGGCGAGACCTCGTGCCTGATTGTTTTTCAGAAAAAACAATTTCTGTGGTGGCTGTCGATAGGTGATTGCATGGCCTATTTGCTGCACCCCGATTTAGCGCAGTTCGGACAATTCGCATTAAATCAAAGGCAGTTTTATGAGTGGGTCGGCAAAGTAAATACTTTCGATTTGGACATTCCATGTTATACGGTGGGGAGAAGGCAGCTCAGACCCGGTATGAACCATATTGTATTAATGACAGACGGAGTGCTGGATACCGCAGACCGTTATTTTCACAATGCGCAAAATCTATATGATGTTTTCATGAATGGGCCGGAGCTTGATGTGGGTGTTAGAGCCATTCTGCATCATGTGCATGCTCATAAAGTTAGGGACAGCGCCACGATAATCTGCTGGTCTTATCATAACGCGGCGGATGCCTTAATGTCTTCGGATTTTGGTAAACTATAATAGCTTACTGATCAGCTAAGGCTTGATTAATGGCAACACTTCTGCCAGTTGTATCGCTTTGGTGTGATCGCCGCTTCCGCACCAAGATTCCACATTACTCCAAACTAATGATATAATTATGAATAGAGATTGGTCTTTTGGGGGAATATGTGTGAGTGAAGAATTTTACTTAGATCTAATGGATGATACTATCAACGACACATCGTTTGAGAGACAGTTTGTTAATGTATTAAGTAGAACGACTGATATATATCATTCAAGCCTGTTTGATACATATGGAGAAGATAGACTATTTGATAATGGCTACCGAAGAAGAACCAAACATGAGGTGTATTCAGGTATCAAGAAATGTGAGCATATCGGCGTTATAATTAATGCGGAAATTGTGAATCTTCCGTATACTGTGATAAATGAACGGGGCAAGCCAGCAGAGACCGCTTTTACTGTTCGTAATCCTGAGCTTCACCGCAACATATATCTTGTGCCGGATCATACACCTACAAGAATTCTCAAAGATAAGGCCTATCATAATGCTGGATTAGAGGCCTTGTTTAAAGACCAAAAAATTACCCGGGATTGTCTTGATTCCTGGATTGGTGCGATGAGTGATCTTAATGTTGGTGAGCGAGTAGCAGCTTCTATAATTCATGAGTATGGGCATATATTAACGTACAGAGCGATGGACAATGAAGATATTGAGACTGCGATACAAATGTACGATTGGTTGGGTGATATGGGTTACCTTGACAATTGCTCGCACAGGATAGTACAATTCAGCAAAGATCCTTTATGGCAGATGAATGTTGCAGTTGAGCAACTTGCAGAGGATTTTCGAGTGAGTCAATATGTGAAAAAAGAGCAGGATGTTTGTCCTTTACCTAGTTGCCTAAGTTATCGACAGGATATAGCTAACCCAGAAAAGTATCTGGAGGGGGTTGAGATCATGACTAAATTATTAAATATTCAAGAGCAAATCAGAAAAAAGCAACAGAAGACATCTCTTGATAACATTCTTCCTTTCGGAGAAGCCAATAGGTCTGATAGTGTTATGAACCATTTTAGTCTTGGTGAGATAACGCCGTTAACTGAAGATGATAAGAAAAAGGCACGAGAAGAACTGACAAAAATGTTTGAATAAAAGATTGAGAGACTATATTTCCTGCTAACAATGTTGATTGTAGTGATAAATGTCTATTGATGAAAAAGAGACCTAGTGCGTCTCTTTTTTCTTATTGTCAGAAGAAAGCCATACGCTATGCGTATGGTTCGGGAGAGCTTCAAGCGATGTATAAAAAAAAATTCCTCCTAATGTTACTCTCTGCGGGTATTGAACACGAGCCAAAAAAGGTGGATAATGGTTTTGGCATACAAAAATGTACAACTTGAGGATCACGATTTCCAGACATGGGAGGAGAAAACGAATGTCAGACGTTTATGCTTTTCATTTAATGGCCAAAATCCGTCAAAGCATCCGGAAACAGTTGGAATCGCTTTCAGAAGACCAGCGTAATGTTGTTCCGGCAGGGTTTAACAACAGCATTCATTGGCAGCTTGGTCATATGGTTACTTTGGCGGATATGGTCATCTGCGGTATTGCAGGCAAACAGTTTTCACTCCCGGAAAGCTATAAAACCTTTTTTGCACCTGGAACGAAACCGGCCGACTGGACTGCAGAGCCGCCAGCCTGGGATGGGCTCCTGCAGTTATTTGATGAGCAGCCGTCCCGGCTTCGCGAGGATTTCGCGGCTATTCTGGATGAACCTGTTGCTCTGAAGGAGAATTTCGGTCAAGCCGAAACGATTGAAGAACTGGTTTATTTAAGCAATGTGCACGAGAGCTCTCATGCAGGCATGGTCAACGCCATGGTCAGAATTTTGAATAAGCAGTAGGGCAGCCTGCAGAAGACTTGTTGTCTGAAAACGAACAGAGGCGGCCGTTATGCGGCCAGCCTCTTTTTTACAGGCAGATTAGTGAAACTCGGGCAGCCAGTCCCCGTGCGCCGCAATCAGGTCATCACAGAGCGCAACGATATCATCCAGGGAAAGCTCTGCTGCCGTATGAGGGTCCAGCATGGCCGCATGATAGATATGCTCCTTTTTGCCAGTAATTGCAGCTTCAATCGTCAGTAGCTGGGTGTTGATATTCGTGCGATTAAGTGCGGCCAGCTGAGGTGGAAGGTCACCCACGTAAGTCGGGGTTACACCGCTTTTATCGACAAGGCACGGCACTTCCACACAAGCCTCTTGCGGCAGATTGGGGATCAGGCCCGTGTTCAGCACATTGCCCCCGATTTTGAAAGGAACACCCGTCTCGATCGCTTCAAAAATGTAAGATGCATATTCGTGTGAGCGGATATGCTCCAAATCCGCATTATTGACCAAATCCTCACGCATTTCCGTCCAGCGCTGGATTTGATTCACACAGCGGCGCGGGTACTCGTCCAGTGGAATGTTCAATGTCCCGATCAGCTCAGAATAACGCTGCTTGATAAAGTAAGGATGATACTCAGCCGTATGCTCGGAGGACTCGGTATTGTAATAGCCGAACTTCAGCAGCATTTCGTAACGCACCATATCGTGATGCTGCTCCTTCTGCTTCTCGGCCGCCCGGCGTTTGATTTCCGGGTACAGGTCTTTCCCGTCCTTCGTCACTTCCAGCAGCCATGCCATATGATTGATGCCGGCGATTTTGGACTGGACGCCGGTGGGGTCCAGCCCCAGATCCCTGAACAGATCCGGAATGCAGGCCTGCACGCTGTGGCAGAGGCCGACTGTATTTACACCACCTTGAGTATTCATGATCTGGGTCAGCACCGCCATCGGGTTGGTGTAGTTCAGGAACAGCGCGTTTGGACACACCTCGCGCATGTCGGCCGCAAAATCGAGCATCACCGGAATGGTGCGCAGATTGCGGAAGATCCCGCCGATGCTGACGGTGTCGGCAATCGTTTGCCGCAGGCCGTACTTTTTCGGAATCTCAAAGTCGGTAATCGTGCAGGGATCATAACCTCCGACCTGGATGGCGTTCACGACATATTTGGCTCCACGCAGCGCTTCTTTGCGGTCGGAATACGATTTTATGATGCAGGTGCTGCCGCTGCTCTGCTTCAAATTGTTCAGCATCCGTTCCGAGTCGGCCAGCCGCTGTGAATCGATATCAAATAAAGCAAGCTCGAAGCCCTGCAGCGCAGGGGTATGCATGCAGTCACCCAGCACATTTTTCGCAAATACAGTACTGCCTGCTCCGAGAAATGTAATTTTGGCCATGCTTGTTTCCTCCTCTTCAAAGGTATTCGCCGCTGTTTTTTATTGAGATAAAGCGCTCCCAAGCTGCTCCGCTCAAGCTATAATATAGAGAAAGTCCCCAGCGATGAGTATGGAAGAATACAAGAAGCATATGGACTTTTGTTGCAAGGGCAGATGGAACCGTAGGGGGGTAGCACATTGGATCACGAGGAGTTTACCGTTGGCATCAACCTGTCTCCCCGGGACAGGAGTCTGGCGGTGTTGTTCAGCGGGGAGGGCAAGCCTTACCCTGCTCACAAAATCGGCCCGGCTGTCCACAGCTATTATTTGATGCATACGGTATTAAGCGGAGAAGGAGTGTTTGAGTGCGGCGGACAGTCTCTCATTTGCCGTGAAGGGGATACCTTTATCATTTTCCCGGGTGTTCTGTTCAGCTATGAAGCGGATGCCAGTCAGCCTTGGCATTATATCTGGGCTGCGTTTCAAGGGGAAGCGGCGCATGATTTAATGGAGGATCTGGGTCTGACTCCCCGGCAACCAGTCATCCATAAAAGCTCAATCCGCGGATTAGTCGGCTTGTACCGGCGTATCCGGCGTTGCTTTGCGGATTCCAACGAACCGCGGCTGCAGGATCTGGAGGCGTCCGGCTGGCTGCGGCTACTGCTTCATCGTCTGGAAAAAGAGGGGAAGCATATCCCGCTCGGACGAGAGGATCTATCCGATATTGACCGTCAGGTCGAGCAAGCGATCCGCTGGATTACGCTGCAGTATCACCAGCCGATATCCATTGAAGGCATGGCCCAAAGCCTGGGTTATCACCGTGCCCATCTTTCCAAGGCTTTTAGACAGAAAACAGGGCGTTCCCCCAAGCAGTATTTAATGCAGGTTCGGCTGGAACAAGCCAAAACACTGCTCGAAGGAACGCTGACGGTAGAACAGGTAGCTTCATCGGTCGGTTTTAAGGATGCGCTGTATTTTTCCAAGCTTTTTCGCAAATGTACGGGCCTTTCTCCAACAGAATACCGGGGGCAAAATCGTATGAAGCGGTAATGCGGCTGGAGGATTGATTCATACCGTAAACAATCAGGAGGTTACTATGGATACCATTAAAGCTGTCGTATTTGATCTGGACAATACGCTTGTGGACCGCACGACCACGTTTACCAACTTTGCTCGCTCTTTTACCGATACATATTTTCAGCATATCGATTTCAGGGAAGGGCTGGTCAAAAGGATTATCGAATTGGATGAGGACGGGTATAAAGAAAAAAACGCCATGTTCAAGGAGCTGCTTACAGAGCTTCCATGGAGCAGTAAACCCGAACTAACCGAGCTGCTCCATTATTATGAGAAGAAGTATGTTGAACACGCACTGCTTATGGACGATGCAAAGGACGTATTGAGGTATACCAGTGAGAAATACAAAACTGGACTTATTACGAATGGGAAGACCTCCGTTCAATACGGGAAGTTGGATCGTCTGAAGCTGCGGAGCAGCTTTGATGTGATTGTAGTTTCGGAAGAGGCGGGCATTAAGAAGCCGGATTCACGTATTTTCGAAATCGCCGCAGAACAGCTGAACCTTAAGCCTGAAGAATGCGTGTATATTGGGGATCATCCCGTAAATGACATTGAGGGGGCTGCCGCTGCCGGGATGAAGACAATATGGCTGCAGGTAAGTCAGCCTTGGCGTGAAGGGCTGACGGTTACACCTATGCATTCAATTACCAGCTTGAAGCAGCTACTGGATCTATTATAATACCGTCGCAGGGAGGGACGCTTATGGTCAGGCTGCATCTGGTGCTCGATATTGCCGGGGTCATTGCGACGAATCTTTCACCCGTGTATTGGCAGGAGCTCGCAGAATATGCGGGATGCAGCGCACAGGAACTGAAGAAGAAGTTCAATCAGGAAATCCGGCAGTCCTTTTGGAGTGGAGAAACAGCGGTGGCAGATTATGAGCTCTGGCTTGCCCGGGAGTATCCAGCATTGGAAAAGTACGACTTGCCGCACCTGATTCACAAACATCTGAAGCTGTTGCCTGCCGCCGAACTGCTGCCCCAATGGAGCGATATCGCTGATATCCATCTGTTAAGCAATCATCGGACCGAGTGGGTGACGGAATTAATCCGTCCGTTGAAGCCATATGTGACAAGCATGCATATTTCGGATAAAACGGGATTTTGCAAGCCGGATCTACAAGCATTTGACCAGCTGCACAGACAACTGGGAGGCAGCCGACAAATAATCTATGTGGATGATCAGGAGAAGAATCTGGTACCGGCCAAAGAGTTGGGCTGGACCGCAGTTCTGGCAGACTCAGAGGGACAATGGACGGAGAGAGTCTCTTATCTGTTAAAGACATTTAACATAAGGAATCGGTGGTAGTAACATGGAAATAAAAGCGCGAAAATTCTAACGGTTGTGAGCAACGCTATTTGGGTAAAAACGGGGTGGTTACAACATGCAACGGTTACCAGCGAGCTTAAATCCCGTTTTTCCGGTGGTAAAGAACTATTTCGCCTAAATAAGCACAACCGTTAGAAAAGAAACCTTGTTTTTCTCAGCCGAGTAAACTCTGCGGCAACCGTTAGCAAAGAGATGCACTGGATAGACCGATCACTCGAGACACTCCCATTGGTCAAACACTTATTTCTAGATTTCCCCTAATGTGTGACCCACCCTTCTCCCTCTACTGGCTTGGCCTCCAATACTGCTGTCTGTAATTTTTCGGCGACACCCCGAATTTTTCCTTGAAGCATCTGGAGAAGTAGCTGGCCTGGGAGAACCCTGTTTCTTCCGTGATTTGTTGAATGGGCCAGTCGGTTTGCAGCAAAAGATTACGGCTCTGCTCGAGCCGGTAATCCATTAAATATTCAAGCGGTGTACGCTGAAAAGCGACTTTCATGCAGCGGGCCAGATAATTTTGATGCACGTGAAAATGGTCTTCCAAATCTTTATTGGTAACCGTGTTTTTGTAATTTTGCTTTAAATAGATTTCGATCTGCTCTGCCAGCTTGGCAGAGCTGTTTTTGCTGCTCTGATCATACTCCAGGCTGCTGAAAATATTAACGAAAGTTTGTTGAGTCTCCCAAAGCGCCAGCTTTCTGGGCTTTAAAGTGGAGGCTAACAAGTAGTCCAATTTGGCAAACAGCTCCTGCGGATTGACTACTTTTTGAAATTTGGGCAAATGAATGGTCGTATGCTCGGAATGAAAATGCAGCTCCGGAATGGGTGCGCTGGGTGTAATGAAGTTGGGTAAGACTTGTGTGCACCAGGTGCTGTTGGTTTGAAAGTGGAACCAGTAAAAGGAGGTTTGTTCTGAACAGGCTTCCATAGGAAAATGGTGCTTGTCCGGTTCCAGAATTAAAGCGAAATTTTCAGTAACCTGCCACGCCTGATCCTCCTCCCCGATATATAACCGCCCCTCCTTGACGATGATGACGTCGAAGTACCCGAGATTGTACCTGTTCGGATGCCAATCCCCTTTCTGGTATGTCGTAAAATTGCCCTCAATGAAATAAGGAAGCGGAGGGACGAGGAAGGATAAAAAATCTGTTTTGCTCATGCAAGCCAGCTCCTTTATGAGTGCATATTTACAGTCGGAATCGCAAGCCAATTGCCATTTGCAAAATGCAGGCAAGTGTGAAATCGTATAAGTTTTAGTTAAAGATGGCGATTTTTTTTGTGGATTCAGGTTGATAAAATAGGCACTGTGCAAGGAGAGCTCAGGTTAATCTGGTCGGTATGATGTTACTTTATCGTGATTTCACGGAAAATGAAAGCGTTCTATTATCAAGGAGGGAATGTTGGTTCAATGAAAACAGCAAAGCCAGTCAAGGGTGTCATCGTGGAGGATTCATTTTGGAAAAAGTACAAGCAGGTGGTAGCGGAAGAGGTCATTCCTTATCAATGGAAGGCATTGAATGATGAGTTGCCGGATGCAGAACCAAGCCATGCCATTGAAAACTTTAAAATTGCTGCCGGGGAATCAAGTGGTGAATATTATGGAACCGTATTCCAGGACAGTGATATTGCCAAATGGCTGGAGACGGTGGCCTTTAGTCTGAGGGATCATCCGAATCCGGCGCTTGAGGCGCAGGCGGATGAAGTGATTGAGCTGCTGGGAAGAGCCCAGGCTGAAGATGGATATCTGAATACTTACTATCTGTTGAAGGAGCCCGACAATCGCTGGACGAATCTAAGAGACAACCATGAGCTGTACTGTGCAGGACATTTTATAGAAGCGGCTGTAGCTTACTACGAAACGACAGGCAAAACCAAGCTTCTGCACATCATGGAAAAGTATGTGTCTCTTATTCAGCAGACGTTTGGCACAGAAGACGGAAAATTGAAAGGCTACCCGGGGCATGAGGAAATTGAACTGGCTTTAATCAAATTATACGGCGTGACCGGAAAGGCTCAATATCTGAAGCTGGCCCAATATTTTATCGAGCAACGTGGTCAGCAGCCCATTTATTTTGTGGAGGAGCAGGAAAAGAGAAGGCATATTCAAACAGCTCCTACCTGGAATGATGACAGCCACATCAATTTTGGCCTGGGCTTCGAATACCAGCAGGCGCACCGGCCGGTTCGTGAGCAAACGGAGGCTGTCGGCCATGCAGTCAGAGCGATGTATCTGTATATTGCGATGGCGGACTTGGCGGCGGCGACGGGAGATGCTTCCCTGCTGAAGAGCTGCGAAGCCCTTTGGGAAGATGTGACAAATCATAAAATGTACATTACCGGCGGGGTCGGCTCTGCCGTCAATGGGGAGGCTTTTACCTTCAGTTATGATCTGCCCAACGACAGTATGTACTGCGAAACCTGCGCCTCGGTGGGCCTGGTCTTCTGGGCCAATCGGATGCTGCGCTTAACACCTGATCGCAAATATGCCGATGTGCTGGAACGGGCGCTGTACAATGGAACGATCAGTGGAATGGATCTGGACGGCAAACGTTTTTTTTACGTCAATCCGCTGGAGGTCAATCCTTTCCAAGCGTCCAGAAAAGATCAGGGGCATGTCAAAACAGAGCGGCAAAAATGGTTCTTCTGCGCCTGCTGTCCACCCAATCTGGCACGAATGATCGCTTCAGTCGAAGATCATGTATATACCCAGACGGAGGACACCCTGTACACACACTTATATATTGCAGGTAAGGCCGACCTTGTGTTGTCCGGGCAAGAGGTTGAAATTACACAAGTTCATCGTTATCCATGGGATGCTGATTTAAGCTTTTCTGTCCATACGACAATGACAGCTTCCTTTAACTGGGCATTTCGAATCCCGGGTTGGTGCAAGCAAGCAGAGGTGAAGGTGAACGGGGAAGCCGTTTCATTAGATCACCTGGATAAAGGTTATGTTGTGCTTCAGCGCACCTGGGAGGATGGAGATGTGGTAACTCTGCATCTGGCTATGTCTGTGGAACGCATGCGGAGCCATCCGCTGGTTTCCATGAATCAACAGCAGGTAGCTCTTCAGCGCGGTCCGGTCGTGTACTGTCTGGAGGAAGTGGATAACGGGCCCAACCTGGCAGGATTAAGATTGCCTAAGTGCAGCCTGATCAGGGAGGAGTTCGATGCAGGCCTGCTGGGTGGAGTTGCCAAGTTGATCGCAGGGGGTTACCGGGTAAAAAGTCCTGCCGCATTATACAGCTCCGAGTCGCAGGAATGGATTCCTCAGACGATCACGGCCATCCCATATTACGCCTGGTGCAACCGGACCAAGGGAGAAATGCGTGTGTGGATATATGAATCCTAATTCAGTTCCTTTCCAACGCAAAATCAGTTATTCATTGACAGATACGGCTGGCAATTTGTTATACTGCGTCATTTCCAGCTATCTGCTGTATTTTTATACAGATGTTTTTGGGCTTTCCATGGGAATAGCCGGAACGCTGCTGTTTATTACCCGTTTGCTCGACGCCATCGATGCCCCGCTTTGGGGCATCCTGATTGACCGCACCAAATCCAAATACGGCCAGAGTCGACCTTATTTTCTATGGTTAGCGATCCCGTTTGCGGTATTCATGGTCCTGACGTTTACGACACCTGATTTGAGCGGCACTTCCAAAATCGCTTATGCTGCTGTTACTTACATCATTGCGGGCATTCTGTATACGGGCATCAGCACCCCAATAACGTCCATTTTGCCGAATCTGAGCACCGATTCCAATGAGCGTGTTGTCCTGAACTCCTTCCGCATGGTCGGGGGCAATGTGGGCTTTTTCATAGCTACGACGTTTACACTGCCACTCGTAACGCTCTTTGGACAAGGCAATGATCAAAAAGGATTCACGTTCACACTCTCTTTATTTGGCGTAATGGCTGTCATCATGTTTTTCATCGCTTTTACCAACTTGCGAGAACATGCGGCCGTTAAAGCCAAACCCGTGCCCATTGCCAAAAGCTTTGCCGCAGTCAAACGTAACTGGCCCTGGATGCTCGTTGTCACCGCCAACCTGTGCTACTGGATCGGTCTGAATATTCGTTCATCAACACTTGTCTACTATTTGCAGTACAATCTGAACAGTAAGGAATTGGTGCCCTTAATCAATGGTTTGACCTCTTTACAGTTAATCTCGATGGTGCTGATTCCGTTGTTTGCTGTGAAAATGGGTAAACATAAGATCATGATCATCGGGTTGATTTTGGCTGCATTGGGACAAGTTGTGATTTTAACGGGAAGCGCGAATCTGACCCTGATTATCACAGGTTGGATCATAGGGGCATTGGGTTCCGGTTTTGCATGTTCCATGCCATTTGCGATGCTGTCCGATACGGTAGATTACGGGGAGTGGAAAAATGGCATCCGGGCCAGCGGATTTCTGACCTCTATAGGAAGCGCCTTCTGTATCAAAGCGGGTAGCGGAATTGGCGGATTATTGCCAGCGTGGGTGATGGATCGGACAGGTTATATTGCCGGGGGTGTGCAAACGCCTGCCGCGTTGTCCGGCATTCAGTTCAGTTTTATCTGGCTGCCGTTTATCATTTTCCTGGTTGGCATCATTCCTATGTTTTTCTATAAGAGGTTCGAACGGAATGAGGCTTTCATTCAACAGGATTTAATGGCGAGAAGAGTATAATATTCTTTTAACAATGTATTAAACATATATTAATTGTTGTGAAATGGAGCGAAAGAGAGTGTCCCGGAAGGTCTTTGACTGCTCCTCCCTAAAATTAATAAATATAGTCTATAAGAACTAGGGATAATTTTCTATATTTATTTACAAAATAGTCCAAATGGCGCATATTGAGGTTAACCATGCGGACACGCCGTTGTGTAAACTCGGTAGCGCCGCTGAAAAGGGGTTCTGCTAGCAAAGCTGCGGCGTCTTTTTTTATTTCTACAAGACTAATCGCCAAATAATACTGTTACTTAGTTTATAATGTAGTTATAATAAATTTGATAGTAAACGGAGATGGTTTATAATGACGCTCGCATTTGATTTTGATTATGATGTATCTTACATAATATTGTGTGAGGAAGTATCACGAACAAGTGCGGATAACATAATGATATATAAACCCTTCATCGATCGGACTGTTTCGTCATTACCTGCTAAATTTAGTTTTTCAATAGTTGCTGCAGTTGCGGTTGGAAATAACAGAGATTTAAAAGAATCATACATAAGAATTTTTAATAAGGCTAATGAAGTGCTATGGGAAATCGATCTTATGAAGAGTCACTTGGATGGTGACGAGCTGTATGATGAAGATAGAATACAACGGCGTAACAGTTCTTTTACGTATGAAATAGGATTAACACCTGATGTTCCTGTTACCTTCAATGAAGAAGGGCTTTATAGAGCAGTTATTGAACTGAATGGAAAAGTGCTTGGGAAAACATTCTTCTATCTTAAAGTTGGTGATGAATATGCAGAGTGAGAAAACACATATTCTTCAACGGTCATCTAATTTCTCTAAAGTTGCTTACATACAGGACAGATCTTCAGGGAGGATGAAAAGCAAAACGGACGTTAATACAGAAGGAGTAGGTGGTCATGCGTTCAGGGAATATGCAGCTACTTCGGAATATTCTGGAGGAGGAGGCGGCGGAGGGATGGACGATATTCTTAGAAGGTTAGATAAGCTTGAGAGTCAGTTGGAAAGTAAGGTATCAAAAAGCGATTTGGAAA
This sequence comes from Paenibacillus medicaginis, assembly GCF_042138635.1. Lineage (NCBI taxonomy): Bacteria > Bacillati > Bacillota > Bacilli > Caryophanales > Paenibacillaceae > Paenibacillus > Paenibacillus medicaginis. The sequence goes on from NZ_JBHIRY010000005.1 coordinate 85,990, forward strand.
TTTTGGACATGAAACTTCAACTTAACAGTGCCAATCAAACAGCAGACTTAAAATCATTTATATCTACTGAATTAGCCAAGCTACCTACTGAAGATCGGGTCAAATCAATAATTGATGATAAGGCCAAAGCCCTTGATTTAGCCACTAAAACATACGTAAAGGAAAAGACCACCAGCCTTCATAATAAGCTGATTCTTTGGATCATAGGTAGTGGAATTACAATTTCGGGATTAGCTATAACGACATATCGAGTTCTCTTTAAATAATTCCCAAAAATAATAAAATTTCAAAAGCTCATTCCCACTCGAACCATAAATAGGAATGAGCTTTTTTTGCATACTTAAAATCACGGAGAACGAAACGAGTGGTAAGTGTGAGCAGATAATAGCAGAAGAAGCGAAAAACCAGTAACCACACAGGAAACAGCAAAGGAGGTGCCTGCAAAGGTTGAAATTCTGCATAAACCGGTTGAAACTGTTTATTCTCCCCATGGGACATGCTATGTACAATGATTGTGAAGCGCTTACATTCTCGATAAAGGAGGTTGCGGCGTTATGATGAGACTGCAGGTGACAGGCAAGCAAACGAGGGATTTCGATTCCGGAAGGGGGCCATGTGTATGAAATGGAAAATGATTCTGACGGCTTTTTTCGTTTTAACGGCAGCGTCCATGTGCTTGAAGATGCAGACGGCAGCGGCTTATGAGCTGGCTAATGACAAGCTGACGATTCAGACCGGTCAGCATGGCGAAATTTCATCCATTCGGATCAAGGGAGACGCTTTCCCGACAGAATACGTGATGAACGCCACGGTATCCCCGGAGCAGAACACCGCAGATCATCAATGGCTGGGCGAGCTGATGTTCACGTACAGACTGGACGGGGGCAGTTGGACCAAGGCGTGGACGAACAAGTCGGCAGATGTGCGCAAGATTACGAGCAGTGGCAATCTTGTTACCGTCACGTACGAGAATTCGGGCAATGCGGAAGGCATACGCAATTTTAAAGTGATTGAGACGTATTCGGCGGAGCCGGATGGTTCGGTGCGGTGGAATATCGAGGTGCAGAATACGAGTGGCAAAAAGTTGGAAATTGGCGATTTTGGTCTGCCGCTGCCCTTCAATGAGCAGTGGACCTATGGGGACGCGATTTACGAAACGAGAGTTGTGACCCATTCCTTTGTCGGCAATAACGGCTCCTATGTTACAGCAGGCCGCCCGAGTGGTGTTGGATCTTACCTGATGATGATCCCGGATGCCGCGACAGGCGCAGGTTTTGAGTATCAGGATCGCTGGCGGGATGAGGAGCATCCGGGCAGTAAGTGGGCCTGGAATCCGGCAAATGAAGGCAAATGGATCGAGGGGCTGAATGTTTTTTATATTCATTCCAATGTCATCAAGTCTACCAACCGCGGTTATTTGCCGAACACGAGCCTGACCCTGAATGCTGGTGAAAACCGCAATTATGGCTTCAAGTTCCTGGCGGTGAAGGAGGAGCAGGACATGAAAAACAAGCTGTACGAGGAAAATTTGCTCGATGTCACCGTTGTGCCGGGCATGATTGTGCCTACGAATCAGAAGGCCAAGGTGGACCTGCGCACCAAGCAGGCGATTAACAAGGTGACTTACCCGGATGGAACTGTCATTCCGCTGACGGAAAGCAAGGCTGGCGGGCATAACATTTATGAGCTGCAGCTCACCAAGCTGGGGCCGAACAACATTACGGTGGAATACGGAAATGGCAGCAAAACGGTGCTACAGTTCTACGCCATCGAGCCAGTGGATCAGGCTCTGCAGCGGCACTCTACTTTTATGGTCGAGAAGACGCAGTGGAACGTGCCAGGGGATCTGCGCGACAAGGTGTTTGACGATTGGATGATGAATACCAAATCCAAACGTAATGTTTTTAACGGCTACTGGGGCTGGGGGGATGATTGGGGTCTGACCCACGGACAGTTCCTGGCCGAGAAAAATGTACTGACTCCGGTTGCCAGAGAAGTGCAGGCGGTGGACGATTATTTGGAGACAGCCATTTGGACGAATCTGATGAACGGGCATCATGAGGATTATTTAATCCATGACTTCCTGATGCCAGAGCCGAACGATACACCGACCTATCGCGGATATGCGTATCCGCACGTATACAACACCTATTTCAGCATGTACAAGATTGCGAAGGAGTACCCGAATCTTGTGACTTACAAGCATCCGAAGGAAACGTATTTGCTGCGGGCGTATAACATCTTCAAAGCCTTGTATGAAGGGCCAGTCGCGTACAACTGGGAAACAGGTCTGATGGGCGAGCTGACCACACCAGATATCATTCAGGCGCTTGAAGAAGAGGGTTTCGTGGATGAGGCAAGTGATCTCAAGGAAAAAATGGACCGCAAATTCAACAATTTCAAAAATACGAAATATCCTTACGGTTCTGAATACAGCTACGATAATACAGGCGAAGAGGCAGTATATACGCTGGCTAAAATGAAAGCGAATGCAGGGGAAGAGGAAAGCAAATCGCTGGAAATGATGGGCAAAATCAATGCCAAAACGCGTGCGTCTCGCGGCCATATGCCTGTATGGTATTATTATGCCGATCCGGTCACGATTACCGGGGAGAACTGGTTTAACTTCCAATATACGACCTCGCTGGCAGGTTACGCGATGGATGACTGGATCCGCTACCATGAGAGCAATCGCCGTGAGGAACAACAGCGTTTGTCCTATGCGGCCAAGATTGCCAACGTCGGGGCGATTAACTCCGGACAAATCAGCTCAGACCCGGCGAACATCGGGGCGGTTGCCTGGACGTATCAAGCGGAAAAGGGCAATAACGGAACAAACGGCACCGGCGGCGGCAGAAATATTCCGCTCCTGAATGGCTGGCGCGGTATGAGCGGCGAGGCGGATCTCGGTTTGTTCGGTGCGCTGCACACGCTGAGCGCAGATGTCGCGGTTGATCCGATTTTTGGATTGACAGGTTACGGTGCAGAGGTGAGCGAAAGCGGTGATGTATACACGGTCAAGCCGCTGGACGGGCTGTACAAACGGATTAATCTGATTACGGAAAAGCTGTACATGGAGCTGAGCAAGGATCAATTTACCGAAGCCAAGCTATCCGCATCCAAGGACTATGTATGGTTCCAATTGAAGAACCAAACGGGTCAAGCTCACACCACGTATGTTACCTTCGAGGGCTTGGAGAAAGGCACGTACCTGGTGAAGGTGAACGGTCAAACGAAAGGGAAATTTAACGCATATGCGCCAGTCAACAAGCTTAAATTGGAGATCGGTACGGCTGCTTCCTACACGGTGGAACTGACACCGACCACACCTGACCCGAACCAGGCTCCGGCCGTCAATGCCGGCCAGGATTTCACAGTGAAGTTGCCTGATCCAGTCGTTCTGAAAGGCACAGCCGAGGATGACGGGCTTCCGCAAGGCAAGGTGACCAGCGAGTGGAGTCTTGTTGATGGACCGCAGGGCGCGAATGTCACCTTCGCCAGCAAAACCTCACTGCGCACAAAGGTGAACGTATCCGCGCCGGGAACGTATCAGTTCAAGCTGACCGCCAATGACTCTTTACTGTCTGCAGAAGACATCGTCAGTGTGGTGGTTGAGTCGGCGGCACCGCTGCCTGAGCAGCTTGCGCTATACAAGCTTGACGAAACAAGCGGCACGGTAGCCGCAGATTCCTCGGGCAGCGGCAACGCCGCCTCTGTGAAGGGAACGGCCGCATGGGCTGCGGGAATCAAAGGCAACGCTGTCAGCCTGAACGGCAGAGACAGCTATGTGCAGCTTCCGGCAGGCATCGTGAGCCGGGCGCAGCAATTGACCGTATCCGGCTGGGTCAAGGCTAGTAGCCTTAGCGATTATATGCGGATTTTTGACTTCGGCTCCGGCACGAATGAATACATGTTCCTGACCCCCAAAGCCGGGAACCGGATGCTGTTTGCCATAACGGTCAATGGCAACGGGGCAGGGCAGGAACAAACGATCACCGGCCCTGTGCTGCCGACAGGGGTATGGAAGCATGTCGCAGTCACGCTGAACGGCTCCACAGGAATTTTGTACGTGGACGGCCGGGAGGTGGGGCGTAATACCAGCATGACCTTGAATCCGACCAGTCTGGGTCAGACCAAAAACAACTATATCGGCAAATCTCAATACCCTGACCCGTACCTCAACGGTCTGGTGGATGATTTCCGCATCTACAGCCGTGCATTGAGTGCAGCCGAGGTGCAGGGGCTGGCCACCGCGACCGCACAGAGCCTGCTGCCGATGGGAGATATCACGGCTCTGAAGGAAGTAAGTGTAACAACCTCTGCAGGTATCAAGCCGGAGCTTCCGAGCGTGGTGGAGGCTACGTATGGAGAAGGAGAAGGCTCCAGCAAATGGGTGGATGTGCAATGGGAGGATATAGATCCAGCACTCTACGCTGCTCCCGGATCATTTGAAGTGAAGGGCACGGTAGAAGGCACCCTGTTGCAGGCCATAGCGAGGGTAACCGTTATTGAAGCGGGGGCAGAGGTTCAGATGGAAAGCCCGGATAACGAGCTGAATTTGGCAGCCCCGGTCCCCCCGGTGACATCTGATTTACCGGTTTCGCCCATCAGTTCTGGCAAGTCAGCAGGAAATCCCTGATCGGGAGAGGAAATATTAAATAGCTGTGATTAACGTTGCCCGTCGTCACTCTTTTCCCGCAAAGGAAAGCGTGGCGGCGGGTATCCTTGTATTTTAGCAACATGACTTCCATGATGTGTAAGGAGGAGGATGTATGGGGGAAAAGGGTCGTATCAGGTTCACCGGAGTTCCCACCATTCGCGGAAAGATTATTGTCCTGACACTGGTGCTTACCGTCGTTCCGATGGCGGTGCTGACGTTTACTTTTTCCCGGATCGCGGCTCATTCCCTTGGCGAGAAGTCGGAGGCGCTGGCTATGCAATCCTGGAAAATGAGTGTGAATTATGTGAATTCGACCCTTTCCGATTTGAATGATCTGACCAATGCCGTTCTGAGCAATCCTGATGTGCAGGTTACGCTGGACAGCAAACCGGAGGACGACTATGCCTACTTGCGGAATGATGAAACGCTTAGCATGGTTGTCCGGGCGCAGACCCAGAGCAAGCCGTATATCATATCCTCGCTTATTTATGCCGCCAATGGCGGGCCGAGGCATTTTCTCTATCAGGGGAATGTGTCGGTCCGTTTTGGCGGTATTCCTACATTAAATGAAGCCCACGAATTGTATCGCCGCTTGCTCACGGAGCAGCCCATGATCTGGATGACTCATTCACCGTTCGCATCAGGGCGCAGGCTGCCGGAGGATCGCATCTATGTCGGCAAGCTGCTGCGAAAAACGACCGGAGATTATGCACCGCTCGGGTTTCTGCTGCTGGAAATGGACAAGGAGAGCTTGTTCCGGGGACTTTCTTTCCATGAAGCAGACAGCAATATGCAGATGTGGGTGCTGGATCAGAAGGGGCAAGCCGTGTACGGCTTGCCGGAGCAAGGAGCGGCTGACCGGCAGCTTTTGCGGCAGATTGCGGAATCCGCTGCAGACCGGCCTGAACTGGCCAAGGATTGGCGGACATGGAACGGGCGGCAAACGATGATCTCCTATGGCTCATTAAATGAAGGACAATGGACGCTGCTGCAAACCGTCGATGCCTCTGTGCTGTTTGAGGATGCGCGCAAGGTAGGTGTCTGGACCATCTGGACGTTCTGGATTGCGTTGGCACTGGGCTGGTTTCTCTCTTATCGCATGAGTGATACCATTTACCGTCCTTTGCTGCAGCTCAGGCGATTAATGGCGGCGGATGGGGGGATAAGCGCCATAGACCCCTCCGTCCCAAGGCCCCCCGCTCCGATGGTTTTTAACCCAAAGGATGAAGTGGGACAGATCGGGGAGCGTTATCTTCATATGCTGCAAAAAAATCATGAGCTGTACGGGCAAGTGTATGAAGCCATGCTGTCCCGCAAGCAGGCGGAGTTCCGGGCGCTGCAGGCGCAGATTAACCCGCATTTTTTGTACAACACGCTGGAGTCGCTCAAGGGTATGGCGCTTGCGAAGGGAGAAGGGGATATGGCGGAGGTCATCGGAGCTTTTGGCAAATGCTTTCGCATCTCCTTAAGCTACGGACGGGAGGAAATCAGCCTGGGGCAGGAGGTAGAGCATGTAAGCGCCTATGTGAAGGTACAGCAGTTCAGGTTTCACAATTCGTTTGCATGGATTTGCGAAGTGGAGGAAGAAATCTGCGGCTTTTACGTCCCCAAGCTTATTTTGCAGCCGCTTGTAGAAAATGCCATTTACCACGCCTTCAAAGGCCGTACCGATCCCGGCTATATCATGTTATCCGGTACAAAGGAAGGGGGGGCGTTACGATTAACGGTCAGTGATGATGGGCACGGGATGGCCGCAGAACGTCTGGAGAAGATCAGGAAATCCCTTGAATCCGGGCAGGGCAGTGCCCAGGGCTTTGGGCTGCGCAATGTACATGAGCGTTTGCGGCATTATGGTCCGCAGTATGGACTGTCTGTGACGAGCGAGCCTGGGTATTATACCTCGGTGACTCTGCTTGCGCCGATTCGGTCTGAATAAAGAGAGGAGAGATGGCATGTACCGGCTGCTGATTGTGGACGACGAATACCATATTCGGGAAGGGCTCAAGCGCATGGTGGCACAAAGCGGGCTATCCATAAAAGTAAGTGCCATGGCGGGTGACGGTGAGACTGCATTACGCTTGTATGCGGAGCGGCGACCGGACATGATATTGCTGGATATTCATTTGCCGGATGCAAGCGGGTTGGAGGTGGCCCGGGCCATTCGGGAAAAGGATCTGCATACGCCTCTGTTATTTCTGACAGGGTACGAATCCGTGCCCTATATTCGCCAGGCGCTATCGCTGCAGGCGACCGACTATCTGCTCAAACCCGTAACGAGGGAGGAATTTGAAGCAGCCTTGAGAAGGGCCGGGGAGCGGATTGCCGAATCACGCAGAGGGGGAGAGGAGGCCATTTACCGCCAGCGCTCATCTGAGCCATGGTACAGGGAGCATCTGCTGCTGGATCTGCTGCAGCAGCGGCGTCCGGCCGAGGCGGTGATTGGCGAGATGGAGAGGCTGAATTTCTTCGGTGAGAGCGGCAGTCTGCCTTATATCGTACTTTGCTGCGAACTGGAGGAACCCTCTCAGGAGGCAGCGGCTTCTGCAGGTGAGCTGCATGGCGGCAAAAATCACAGTGGTTCTATCTTCACTGGACTGACTTGGAGCGACATCACTGCTGAAGCTGGTGTAAAGACATACGGAGCCGCGGTGTCCCGGAATCGGCGTATCGTGCTGCTGTCGGCAGCATCCAGCCGCGCGGTGGAGCGGACGGCGCAGCACATCCGGCAGGCGGTACAGCAGCGGCTGAGCCAGGCGGTCTCCATCGGGATCAGCCGCCCGGTGCAGCGGCTGGAGCAGCTCCCGGAAGCATATGAGGAGGCTGTATTGGCTGCAGAGCACCGGGCCTGGGTCGGCTATAACCAGATCATCCCTTTTGCGAGCATTCAGACCCATGCATTGGACAGCAGCGGTTTGCTGGAGAAGGAGCTGCTGATGATTACGGAGCTGCGGGCTGGCAATGATGCCGCTGTACATGCGATTTTACAGGAATGGTCGCTGCAATTGGCCGGGCTGCCTGTGAAGCAGGTGAAGATGATCCTCACTCAGTTGATGCTGCTCGTCATGCGTGTCGTTCACAGCGACGCATCGGTTCGTCAGGAGGCGGCGCAGGAGCAGGACCCGCTGCTGGAGCTGTCGCGTTTACGGCATGGACCCGAGATGATCGACTATGTGTTTCGTTATTTTATCCGGATGGCCCGCCATATCCGGGCAGCGCGCGAGCAAGGGATTCCGCGCAAATTTCAACAGGCCCGGCAATGGATTCGCGAGCATCTGCAGGAGGACGGCGGTCTGAACAGTCTTGCGGCTTATATGAATATGAGCCCCAAATATTTGAGCGTCCGTTTCAAGCAGGTTACAGGGGAAAGCTTTGCGGATTATCAGACCCGCGCTCGTTTTGAGCGTGCCCGCGAGCTGCTGCTGGACCCGAAGCGCAAGGTGGCGGAGGTGGCGGAACTTGTGGGATTTGCGGATACGAATTATTTTAGCATCGCCTTCAAAAAGCACACCGGACTAACGCCCACAGAGTTCCGTAAAACATTTTTGTGAAATGTTAAATTTCTGTTAAAAAAATCATACCAAAACAAAGAAAGTCTGGACTTGTCGCGTGGTCGGCACTGGGCTCTCCGCGCATAATGAACATATAAGTGAGTGTACAAAAGATGACTTTTTGAACTACCTCTTGTAAGGAGAATCCGATTCAGGAAGGGGCCGGTGAGCATGGTGAAACGACGGTTACGGACATGGATGGCTCTTGTGCTGACGACGATGCTGGCAGGGCTGACGGCTTGCAGCGGGAACGCAGGCGAAACGCCCAATTCGGATGCGGTCGAGCTCAGGTTCATGTACTGGGGAAGCAATGACGAGAAGCAGGCGATGGAAAAGATGGTCGAGAGCTTTAATGCTTCCCACCCGAACATCCGGGTGAAGGGCGAGCATGTTCCGGGTGATTACACGACCAAAATCAACACATTAATGGCCGCGAATCAGCTGCCGGATATCGCCTATCTGGGCGATTCACTCACGATGAAATGGGCAAGTGAAGGTAAGCTCCTGGATTTATCCTCTTATTATGACGAATATCCCGAATTAACCAACAAGCTTAAATCCTCCTATCTCTACAGCGAACCCGGCAAATCAATCGGCAATTACACCGCACTGGAAGTCATGCAGTTATTTTACAACAAGGAGCTGTTTACGGAAGCGGGAGTCCCCGTCCCGCCTGCGGATCCCGAACAGGCCTGGACCTGGGATGAGTTTCTGGAAATTGCGAAAAAGCTGACCAAGGATCAGAACGGCAAGCATCCGGGGGAAAGCGGATTCGATCCGGATAATATTGTGCAATACGGCTTTGCCTTTGGCAACGACCGCAGCTCCTGGGGCCCGCTTCTGGCGAGCAACGGCGCAGGCTTAACCGACGAGACAGGCACAAAGTATACCCTGAATAGCCCTGAGTCGGTGGAGGTATTCCAGAAGCTGCAGGATCTGGTGTTCAAGGAGCATGTGTCCCCGGATTTGATTCAACAGCAGGATATGCCTTCCAATACGATCCGGCTGCAGACGAAAAAGGTTGCCATGGTGGTAGACGGGACATGGTCCCTGCTGGACTTTTCCAATAACAAGCAGCTGCAATGGAGCGTTGGCGTCCTTCCGAAACTGAAGGAGCCCAAAACGATGATTGTTGCAGGAGCGACGGTGATTTTCCAGTCCACCAAGCATCCGAAGGAAGCACTCGAATTTTATTTGTACCATAACAACCCGGAGAAGGTAGAGCTGTTCAAATCCGGTCTGTGGATGCCTATCGAGGAAAAATATTATACAGATGAGCAGGCTATCCAGTCATGGACCAATAACGCCGCACATCCGCCGGAATTTCAGGAGGCAGGCATCAAGTATGCCAGAGATTATGCGATCAAGCCGTTGACCACCACCCTGCGCAACTGGCCTGATATCGGTTCCAAGCTGACCCCGGGGCTGGATCTGATCTGGACGAACAAGAAAACGGCGCAGCAGGCGCTGGATGAGCTGGAGCCCATCATTCAGCCCTTGCTGCAAGGCGTATACCCGGATGAATAATCCGGCAGGAACGCCGGGAAAGGAGAACAGCTCATGAAGCGGCCAAAATCAGGAATGGAACGTATGGAGCGAAACTGGGGTCTGCTGTTTGCGCTTCCTGCCATCCTGGGACTCATGATCTTTACGATTGGACCGATTGCGGCCTCATTTGTCTTCAGCCTGACCGACTGGACAATAGGCGGACAAATGAGCTTTGTCGGGCTGGATAATTACCGGACGATTTTGACTGAGGATGCTACATTTTCCAAATCCATGTTTGTGACCGCTTATTATGCATTGGGCAGTGTCCCCCTTGGTCTGGCGGCGGCTTTTATCATTGCGCTGCTCTTAAATCAGAAGGTGAAGGGCCTGTCGGTGTTCCGCACCATTTATTATTTGCCTACCATTGTACCGAGCATTGCCAACACCATGCTGTGGCTGTGGATGTTTAACCCGGATTTTGGTTTATTGAATTCATTGCTGGAGCAAGTCGGACTGCCGGGAAGCAAGTGGATTTATGATGAGAGGACAGCCATTCCTTCCTTGATTATGATGAGCACGTGGGGGATCGGGAACACGGTCATTATCTTTTTAGCCGGGCTGCAGTCGGTGCCTGCCCATTTGTATGAAGCGGCTGAAGTAGACGGCGGCCATATGTGGCATAAATTCATTCATATTACCATTCCTTCGATGACCCCGACCATTTTCTTCAATCTCGTAATGTCTTTAATCTCTACCTTTCAATCCTTCAACCAGGCCTATGTCATGACCCTTGGGGGACCCAACAATTCGACCTTGTTCTATGTATTTTACTTGTGGCGCACAGCCTTTACGGAAACGAAAATCGGTTATGCTTCAGCACTGGCCTGGATTTTGTTTTTCGTCATCATGGCATTGACTGCCCTTATTTTTTCCACGGCCAGCAAGTGGGTTCACTATGAAGGGGGTGGACGTTCATGAATCAGGTTTTAGGTGCCAAACCCTTCCGGTTTACCCGTGTGCTGCTGTACATCACTTTAATCACAGGCAGTGTTTTCATGCTGCTGCCATTTGTATGGCTCATTCGCAGCTCACTGATGGGAACCTCGCAAATCTTCGTGTTCCCGCCGGAGTGGGTCCCTGCTCCATTTCAATGGAGCAATTATCCGGAAGCGCTGACCTCGGTGCCATTCGGCAGGTACTTCATGAATACATTCATCATTGAAGTATGTGTGCTGGCGGGCGTGCTGTTAACCTCCATAATCTCGGCGTTTTCCTTTGCACGATTGCGCTGGCCGGGACGGCAGCTGATTTTTTCCCTGCTGATCGGCTCGATGATGCTGCCTTACGCGGTGACGCTCATTCCCACCTTCGTCATGTGGCGTGAACTGGGAGGGCTGAATACATTCCTGCCGCTGATCGTTCCCGCATGGTTCGGCGGCGGAGCATTTAATATCTTCCTGATGCGTCAATTCATGCTGACGATTCCGCGTGATCTGGATGAAGCGGCATATATGGATGGAGGCACACCTCTGACCGTGCTGTGGCGTGTTATCGTTCCCCTGTGTTCGCCAGCCTTGATCGTGATCGGCATTTTTACCTTTATTGACGTGTGGAACGATTTTCTGGGTCCGATTATTTATCTAAGCGATGAAAGGAATTTTACGCTGGCGCTGGGACTCGCGACGTTTCGCGGGCTGAACAATACAAATTGGCCATATCTGATGGCGGCTTCCAGCACGATTTTGGCTCCTGTTGTCCTGCTTTTTTTTATCGGGCAGCGCTATTTTATTGAAGGCATCACCTTGACAGGGATAAAAGGCTAGCAGGAAGCCAGGTTGCACGATTTGAGAAAAGGAGGCGAATGAATGAAAGAAGAGGGCATGAAGGGTGTACCGGGCAGATTGGCCCGCTTGCGCGCGGAATCCCCCGCGCTAGGTATAGACGCGCTGCTGATTACACATGGTCCCAACCGCCGTTATATGACCGGGTTTACCGGCTCGGCGGGGATAGCGCTCATTACAGAGCAGGAAGCTTTCCTGGTCACGGATTTTCGCTACATGATACAAGCAGCGGAGCAGGCGCCGGAATATTCCATCCAGCAGCATGAGGGGCCAATTCTCCAAACTGTGGCTGAGCTTGCAAGGAAGTTAGGTGTTCAGCGGCTTGGTGTAGAGAGCCGTCATGTCTCCCTGCAGCAGTCGGGCGAGCTTCAAGCGGCGCTTGGCTCGCTGGAATATGTGCTGACTGTGGATGTAGTTGAAAGGCTGCGCGATGTAAAGGATGAGGAAGAGATCCGCACCATCAGCGAGGCGGTGCGCATCACGGAGGCCGCTTTTACAGAAGTGCTGAATTCGATCAAGCCTGGTGTAACAGAGCGGCGGATTGCGGCGGAGCTGGAGTACAGACTGCGGCTGGCGGGTGCGGATGCGGGCGGCTTTGCGTTCATTGTCGCTTCGGGAGAGCGTTCGGCGCTGCCGCACGGGCTGGCCAGTGACAAGGAAATTGGCCGGGATGAGTTTGTCACGATGGATTTTGGCGCCAACTTGCGCGGTTATTTATCTGATCTGACACGCACGGTATTTGTCGGAACACCATCAGAGCGGCATGAGGAATTATATTCCATTGTGCTGGAGGCCAACAAGAAGACGATTGCGGGACTTTGCCCGGGGTTAAGTGGGCGAGAGGGGGACAGCCTAGGGCGGGATGTGATTGCCTCATACGGCTATGGCGAGTATTTTGGCCACGGGCTGGGTCACGGCTTTGGTCTTGAGATTCATGAGCAGGTGCGGCTGTCCCGCGAAAGCAAGTCGGTGCTGGTGCCGGGTCATGTCCTTACGGTGGAGCCGGGGATTTATATTCCGGGTTTCGGCGGGGTCCGCATTGAGGATGATGTGTTAATAACAGATGATGGTGTCAAAGTGCTGACCTCTTCGCCGAAGGAACTGCTTGTATTGTAGGAACGCAGTTATTTCGCAAGTCATCCAAAAAAAAATGATGGAGGGATTAAAAATGCACAAACGAAGCACAAAGGTAGGTTTGACCACGCTTGCGGCTGCCCTGATCGTTGCGTTAACACCGGCTGTTCCGGGTGAGAAGGCTTTTGCCGAAGAGGAATTGCAAGCACAAGCGGAATTGCAAGCGTTAGCGCCAGCGGGTGCCCAGGTTATCGACATTTTCAAGCGGACGGTGAACGATTATGGCATCGAGCTGGTCGATTGGCAGGGGTATCTGGCAAATCCGTATGTGAAGTTAAAAGTCAAGCCGCCGGCGGACGCTTCTTTTCCGGTAACCGTAACGCTGAAAGCACAGGGCACATCCCGCCTGATGATGGATTTGCCAAGCACGCTGTCGGCGAACGGAGCCAGCAAAACCTTGACCTTCAACAGCGCGCTGGAGGAGAAGAACTTCCTGCTGGCCATCCATCCTGATCGGATCGGCGGGAACGGCGAAATTGAGAAGTACACGCTGTCCATGGCCGTGACGGGAAGGGATGGGAGCACGACGAACCAGACCATTCCCATTCGGGTACTGGATCAGGATGATAATGCCGAGCCGTCCATCCCGATTGATTTTGACTACCGCTTCGATACGATCAAACCTTATTTCAATGATGCTGCCACCAGAAAAGCCACAGAGCTGGCCATAAAGGACTGGTTTTATTTCTTCGATCTGAAGCCCTTCGACACGGTTCCGACCGGGGCGGAGGCCAACCATCTTCCCGGAGACGACTGGCAAAATACGATACAGGTGTCAAATAACAAAGCCTATAACGGCATGTGGGTGTTCCTCAGAGGGTTGAACGGACCGTATTCCACGGGTTATCCGGCAGCGAACGGCAAATATCACACCCGGAACGGTGTAACTGTACCGGGCAATTTGAACCGTTCTTACGGTCTGATTCTGGATTTCTATGATGATGCGGTTCCATTTACGTCCGTGAATGACGAAGAATGGTATCAGTCTGACCTGTCCAAGGTGACGGATGTGTATGGGCTGATGATGCACGAATTCGGCCATGCGGTGGTGTTCAGCGACACATTCCCTGGCGTGAGAGCACTGAAGGAGTCGGGAGGCAATGATCCGGTCATTTTGGCTTATCAAAATAGACCGGCCCTGCTGGACAATAGCTATCATCTCTCCGGAGCGCTGGCTGAGGTGGACAGACTGAGCGGACAAAATGGCGGCTGGAATCATCTGTTCCCGACCCGGCGCTGGATGAATACCAAGCTGTCGCTACTCGTAGCCGAAAAAGCAGGCTGGCCGTTGCGCAAAAATTTGACTCCTTTCCTCGCGCCGGAGATTGTGACAAAGGAGCTGCCCGCACCTGTTCAAGGGCAGGCCTATTCGGTCAAGCTGGAGGCAAAGGGTGGCGTACCGTTTTATGATTGGACGGTCACGCAAGGCGAGCTGCCCGCAGGTTTCAAGCTGGATCGATTCACGGGAACGATTAGCGGAACGGCGGCAAGCGGAACAGGAAACAAAACGTATACGTTCACCGTACAACTGCGGGATTATGATGAACTGGGTAAACCTGTGACACGGAGCTATTCACTCAAGCTGTAATCCCATTGCAGCAGTGGAAGGAGAGGTCGACGAATGAAACACGATGCGGCGGATCTGCTGGTTGTAGGCGGCGGCATCATCGGTGCGGCTATCGCTTATTATGCGGCAAAATCCGGCTTGCAGGTCGTACTTGTTGAGCGCGGAGAAATTGCCGGCGGCACTTCGTCGCGTTGTGACGGAAATATATTGGCGATCGACAAGGAGCCGGGACTGGACAGCCGCATGTCGCTGCTGTCGCAGCAGCTGGTGGCAGAGCTGGCCGGGGAGCTGGAGGATGAGTTCGAGTACCGCGCGCCGGGCAGCATCCTTGTCTGTGAAAATGAGCAGGAGATGCAGGCGGCGTTGCAGTGGGTCACCCGGCAACAGCAGGAAGGGCTTCCGTTCCGCATGCTGGACCATCAGGATCTGCGAGAGGAATGGCCGTATCTGGCGCAGGATTTGCCGGGGGGACTGGAGTGTGCGACAGATTCCACCGTGAATCCGGTGCTGATGACGTATGCGCTGGCCAAAGCTGCGCGCCGGATGGGAGCCAGATTGTTGCCGCACACGCCGGTGCAGTCTGTCCTGAAGGACGCGGGCGGCAATGTCCGCGGGGTGGAGACACCTCGCGGCGCTATCCGTGCAGGTGCAGTGGTATTGGCGGCAGGGGTATGGACACGCGCCATCGGTCAGTCACTTGGCCTGAACCTGCCCATTATACCGCGCAAGGGACATATCCTGGTATCTGCCCGCATACCATCCATCGGGAAGCGGAAGGTCATGGAGTTTGGCTATCTGATGAGCAAGTTTGGCGGAACACGGAGCGTGGCTGAAGAGGATGAAAAATACGGCATAGCCATGGTATTCGAGCCTACCGCATCGCAAAACATTTTGATTGGCAGCAGCCGTCAGTTTGTCGGGATGGATACAAGTGTCGATCAGCAGGTGATCCGTCTGATCGCCCGCCGGGCGATTCGCTTCTTTCCGGTGCTGGCCAACATGCCGCTGATGAGGGCGTATACCGGCCTGCGTCCATGGACACCGGACCATTTGCCGATTATATCGGCCGTGGAGGAAGTGCCGGGACTTTTTATTGCTTCCGGTCATGAAGGGGACGGGATCAGCCTGGCTGCGGTGACGGGAAAGCTGGTGACGGAAATGATACGCGGCGAGCCTGCCTGTGTACCGCTGGAGCCGCTTCGGTATGACCGGTTTGAAAAGGATGATGCCAGTCTTGGGATTCAAGGGGAGGTAACCGGATGAGTGAGCTTGGCAAAATTATGACGATTGATACCCACACCGGAGGCAATCCGACACGAACGGTCATTCACGGCGCCCCCAAGCTGATCGGCCGTACGATGCTGGAGAAGATGACTTACATGGCAGAGCATCATGATGATTTTCGCCGTCTGCTCATGTTCGAGCCGCGCGGGCATGAGGTCATGTCAGGCTGTATTTTAACAGAGCCCTGTCATCCGGATGCCGATATCGGAGTGGTGTTTATGGAGACAGGCGGCTATCTGCCGATGTGCGGTCACGATACGATTGGCGTATGCACGGCGCTGATGGAAATCGGATTCATTACCCCGGACAAAAAGTCCATATTGCTGGATACTCCCGCTGGTCCCGTTCAGGTGCGGCTGGATGTGGATGGAGGCAGGGTGAAGCAGGTGACGTTTACGAATATCCCATCCTTTGTGTACCGCCACGAGGTGGAGGTCCAGGTGCAAGGTCTTGGGCAAGTGACGCTGGATATTGCCTATGGCGGCAATTTTTACGGTATTATCGAGGCGGCTTCCATCGGTCTTGCGTTGGAGCAGCATAATGGGGCAGAGATTGTCCGGAAGGCGGTGCAGATTCGGGAAGCGGTGAATGCGGTGGTAGAGGTCGTGCATCCCGACAACACGGTGATTCGCGGAATGACGCATATTGAATTTTACGGGGAACCGACCGTTCCAGAAGCCCATTGCCGCAATGTCGTTGTCATCCCGCCGGGAGGCATCGATCGTTCGCCCTGCGGCACAGGAACCTCGGCCAAGGTGGCGCTGCTACATGCCCAGGGTAAGCTGGGGCTGCATGAACCGTTTGTGCATGAAAGCATTACGGGCTCGATGTTCCGTGCGGAAATTGTGGGCGAAACGCAGGTGGGTCCCTATCCGGCGGTGATTCCGCAAATTACAGGCTCAGCCTGGGTAACAGGACATCATCAATTTGTGCTGGACCCGGAGGACCCGCTTAGGGAAGGGTTTCTGTTGATGTAGCCGCTTTTTTGTAAGTAAGAAAATTGGATTGGGAAAGGGTTGGTGAGTGTATGGCACGTTTTGAGGGTGTGTATGTGGCTCTGGTTACACCGTTTACGGCCGAACTGGAGGTCGATTACAAGCGTCTGACCGAACTGTGTGAGCATCTGATTGCGAATGGTATTGACGGGCTGGTCTCCACGGGATCACTGGGCGAGTATGCGGCTTTATCCCCGGAAGAACGCTCGCAGGTGGTGCATACCGTCATTGACGCCACGGCGGGACGTGTCCCGGTTGTTGTGGGATCGGCGGCTCCATCCACCAGGCAGGCGGTGCATTGGGTTCAGCATGCGAAGGATGCCGGGGCAGCAGGTGTTATGGCACTGCCGCCCATTAATTACAATCCGCTGCCTCATGAGGTAACCGCCCATTATGAAGCGCTGGCAGAGGTAGGCCTGCCGATCATTGTGTATAACAATCCCCATGATTACAAGGTGGACCTGACCCCTGAGGTGCTTGCGGACTTATCACGATTGGATAATATCGTAGCTGTCAAGGAGTTTTCCGGCGATGTAAGACGTATGCACACCATTCTGGAGACGACAGACCTTGAAGTGATGGTTGGCGTGGATAATCTGGCGATGGAGGGAGCGCTGTTTGGCGCGACAGGCTGGATTTCGGGAGTGCCCAATGCGCTGCCAACGGAAGGGGTGGAGCTGTTCCGGCTTGCACGGGCAGGAAATATAGCGGAGGCTTCCGCTTTGTACCGCAGGCTGCTGCCGCTGTTCCATTATGATGCCAAGCCGCAGCTGGTGCAGTCCATCAAATATATGATGGAGCTGGCCGGATTTCCGGTCGGCCCGACACGCCCGCCCAGACTGGCGCTGCCGCAGGCAGAGTATGACCGCATTCGTGAAGCCTTTGAGGCGGCCGTTCGTCCGAGCGGGGTCTCATCCTAATGGAGGTGAAGACGGTGGAGAGCCGGAATTGGATCGGTGGCGAGTGGCAGGATCCTTCCGGCGATGAGATGGTCGTGTGCAACCCTTCGGCGCTGCAGGAAGAGGTGGGGGTTGTCCGTTTTTCTACGAAGGATGATATAGCTCAAGCCGGGGAAGCGGCGCGGCGGGCTCAAGCGGGCTGGGGGGCATTAACTCCGGCAGCCCGGGGGGCCTATCTGTTCAGGGCTGCCGGGCTGCTGGAGGCAAGTCTGGCGGAGGTGGCCGAACTGGCCAGCCGCGAGATGGGCAAGCCCATTACCGAGATGCGCGGCGAGGTGATGCGGGGCGTCCATTTGCTCCGCTATTACGCGGCAGAGGGGGTGCGTTCCATCGGTACGGTCATTCCCTCCAATGAATCTGGAGTGCTGCAATATACGAAGCGCGTTCCACTCGGGGTAACGGCCGTCATTACGCCATGGAATTTTCCGGTCGCCATCCCGCTATGGAAAATCGCGCCCGCACTCCTCTGTGGCAACACGGTCATCTGGAAGCCTGCCGAGTATGCTTCGCTCACGGCGGTTCGGATTGCTGAGCTGTTTGAAGCGGCACAGCTTCCTGCCGGTGTGCTGAATCTGGTGATCGGTCAGGGTCACGCGATAGGTGATGTTTTGCTGGCGCATAAGGAATTGGATGCCGTCAGCTTTACAGGCTCAACCGCTACAGGCTTGGGCATTGCGGAGCAGTGTGCGCGGCGCAACCTTAAGTACCAGACCGAGATGGGCGGTAAAAATGCCGCCATCGTGCTGAAGGACGCGGATGTGGCGCAGGCGGTGGCGGCGATCATCAGCGGGGCTTTCCGCTCAGCGGGGCAAAAATGCACGGCCACCAGCCGGGTAATCGTGGAGCGGCCTGTCTATGAAACGTTTACGGAAGCTTTGCGTCAGGCGGTAAACAGCATCCAGGTTGCCCCGGCGCTGGACCCTGGGGCGTATCTCGGACCGGTGGCGTCCGCAGGCCAGTATGAGAAGGTAATGTCCTATGTGGAGATGGCCCGCCGGGAAGCCGACATTTTGGCCGAGGGCGGAGCCGCTGCCGGGACGGAGCACGGGTATTACGTGCGTCCGTTGGTGGCCGCCGGGTTGGATTCATCACACTCGCTGATTCGGGAGGAGATTTTTGGACCCGTGATCAGCGTCCTGCCAGCGGACGATTTTGAGGATGCGATCCGGCTGTGCAATGAGACGGTATACGGGTTAAGCGCCTCGCTGTTCACCCGCGATTTGCGGCTGGCCCACCGCTTTCTCGATGAGGCGGAAGCCGGTATGGTACGGGTAAATCAGGAGACCGCCGGTGTCGAATATCAGGCTCCCTTCGGCGGTCTGAAGCAGTCCAGCTCGCATACGCGGGAGCAGGGTCAGGCAGCGCTTGATTTTTATTCAGCACTTAAAACCTGTGCGATTAATTTTGGATAAGCGGGCAGCGGAGCAAAGGAGGCGGTTGGAATGGATGTCAGGACGTCTGACGGGTCAACGCATTTGATGGTTTGCCGCTGCGAGGAAGTGAGTCTGGCACAGCTTGAGGAAGCCTGCCGCGAGGGAATGGACACGGTGCGGCAGCTTAAAATGGCGACACGGGTGACGATGGGGGCCTGTCAGGGCAGGGTCTGCCGTCAGGTGGTGGAGTCGTGGTTTTACAGCCAGTATCCTGCTGCCCGCCGGGAGGCGGAGCTGTTATCGCAAAGGCCTCCGGTGCGTCCCGTCACGTTCGGCCAGTTGGCAGAGGGAGGTTCCCTATGAGCGATATGCGCATTGTCAATCACCCGATTCTGGGGCCCAAATCTGCACGGCGGCAGGTGTCCTTCACCTTCGACGGGCGTCCCATGCAGGGGCTGGCCGGAGAACCGCTGGCGGCAGCGCTGCTGGCGGGTGGTGTCCGCTTGCTGAGAAGACATGAGGAATCCGGCACGCCCAGGGGCATTTATTGCGCGATCGGGCACTGCAGCGAATGCCGTCTGACGGTTCATTCGCTCGGTACCGTCCGCTCCTGTCTGACAAGGCTGGAGGAGGGCATGATCGTGGAAAGCGGGCGACAGCTGTCGAATGAAATCACGGGGAGAATGGTGACATGAGTAACAGCGTGCAGCTCATCGTCATTGGCGCAGGCCCGGCCGGGCTGTCCGCTGCGGCAGCGGCTGCCGGGTACGGAATGCGGGTCACGGTGCTGGATGAATTTACGGAGCCGGGCGGGCGTATGCCCGGACAGTATCATGAGGAAGGCGGTAAAGGCTGGTGGGTCGGAAAGTTTGTTGCGGATCAGCTGATTGCCCGCTGCAGGGATCTGGGGGTGGATATCCGCTGCGGCGTATCTGTGCATGGCATGGAATATACGGCCACATGGGGGATTTTCACCTCCCACGGATTATTCACCGCTGATTACGTGCTGCTGGCGACGGGGGCCGCCGAAGCTCCCGTTCCGCTGGAAGGCTGGACGCTGCCTGGCGTTATGTCTATTGGAGCAGCGCAGGTGCTGACCAACGTTCATTATGTCAAGCCGGGGGAACGTGGCATTATTGTAGGCATGAACGTCTTATCCATGGCGATTGCCCGCGAGCTGTCCGTCGCCGGGGTCAAGATCGCTGCGATTGCGCTGCCGTGCGCCCATCCGCTGGCAGGCACTGCGGCCCATCCGGCTGCCTCCGTGAAGCTGCTGCTGCAGCTCTCGGGGCTCGCCCCCGCCGCCTGGATGCGCACAGGCGGCAGGCTGGCAGCGGCGCTGCGGCTGGAGGGCCTCATTGCGCGCTGTTATCCCCACAGGGGCTTTCGCCTGTGGGATATTCCCATCCGTTTGCGGACGGCGGTGCTGTCCGTGAACGGGCGGGACCGGGTCGAGTCTGTGACCCTGGTTCGGGTCAAACCGGACGGCTCGCCGATTCCCGGCAGCGAGCGTGTCGAGCCCGTCGACTTCGTGGCGCTGAGCGGCGGATTGTATCCGCTCGCTGAGCTCGCGGCGGTGGCGGGCTGCAAATTCGTCTACAGCCCGGGGCTGGGCGGGCATGTTCCGCTGCATAGTGAACGTATGGAAACCACGCTCAAAGGGCTGTATGTAGCGGGGAATATTACCGGCATCGAAAGCGGGTTGGTCGCTATGGCCCAGGGCCGTCTGGCAGCCGCCTCCATTGTCCATGCCGCCGGCCTTGCCGGAGTCGATGGGGAACAGCGGGTACAGGAGGCGATCCGTGAGGTCCATACTGCCCGGGAACATGCGCTGATTCAGTTTCATCCCGGTATCACGGAGGCGAGAATGCAGCTGTACCGGCAGTGGGAGCAAGCTGCCGGACGCGCATATTAATGCTCGCGAAACTGAAGAAGCTTTTTTCTTTGCTAACAGTTGTCATAGCGCTTATTTGGCCGGAAAAACGAAGCTTTCTTTACTAACGGTTATATGCGTGCTTATTTAGGAGAGACAGCCTTTTTGCCTACGAAAAATGGGAAATAAGCTCGATGGCAACCGTTACATCTTATAATCCTCTGTTTTTACCCAAATAGCGTCGCTTACAACCGTTAGAATTTTTGTGTTTTTATGCGTGTTCGCACCTATTCCCTGGTCAAGCACCTATTTTGGCTTTGAGCCTACAAAGGAGGAACAGAAGCAAGCTGTATGTCAACCAGTTTATCGCGTCCACATTGGAATGGAAAGAAGCGGGAATCACGTTAAAGCAAAGCACCTCTTATCCGGAAACGGATCATACCAAGCTGGAAATCCAATGTGATCATCCTGTCTCCTTGACCCTGCTCATTCGTTATCCGTATTGGGCTCTTCAAGGCATAACCGTACGTGTAAACGGCAAAGAACAGGAGGTTGTGACAGAGCCGGGAAGCTTCGTATCTATTGCGAGAACTTGGATCGACGGTGATGCGGTAGAGGTGACGATACCCATGTCGCTGAGGCTGGAGACTATGTCGGATAATCCGGGACGGGCGGCGGTTATGTACGGACCGCTGGTGCTGGCGGGCGACCTCGGTCTGATCGATGATCCAAAGGCCAGGGATTTCCTCTACACCCCGGTATTTATCCCGCAAGCCGAGGAACTGGAGTCATGGATACAGCCGGTGGAGGGGAAAACGAACACGTTTAGCACTTCGGGGGCCGGGCATCCGCGGGATGTGGAATTATCTCCTTTTTATAAAATGCATGACCGTACGTATTCCGTATATTGGGACATTTTTACGAAAGAAGGGTGGCAGGAGGCGGAAAAGGAATACACTGCCGCACGTGAAAAGCTGGCCATTCTGGAGCAGTGTACCATCGATTTTGCCCAGCCTGGGGAAATGCAGCCTGAGCGGGATCATAACTTCCAGGGTGATGCTTCAACCCGTACCGGATATGTGAACAACCGCCCTTACCGGAATGCGGGCATCGACGGCTGGTTTTCTTTTGACTTGAAGATCGATCCGACCGCACCGATGCTGCTTGTCATTACCTATACAGCCGCACTGGAAATGCCCAACTGCGGTTTTAATATTTTGGTGAACGGCCACCCGCTTGAGCAGTTTAGTGAAGGCTTTGATGAAGCCGACAAGTTTTACAACATTCATGCCGAAATTCCGGCTGCCTGTCTGGAAGGCAAGGAGCAGGCGACCGTAACCTTCAAGGCCAAGCCCGGCCAGCGTGTCCGCAGATTGTTTGGGCTGAGAATGGTTAATAAGGATGTGTATGATCGGCTCTATCAGGCGGGTAGTTAGGGATGAAATTAAGAACGAAGATATTTATGCAGGGATGCCGGGGGAAGAGTGATTCATTGAACGCTTTATAAAATTGTCCGGGAAGGACAAGGGCGGCAGCTCCTTCCCGGATATGATCTTTTAGCTGTGATAAGACTCTCAACCTCTGTAGGTGCGTAATTTACTATTGAGACTGTAGCTTCCAGCGGATTAATGGCTATGCCTTGTACTCAGCGCCCCGCTTGATTCGGAATCGGAATCATTGCTGCTTGCGCTGTTATTCGCCTTGAATTCCTTCAGCTCAGTTTTTACCTCTTGGGCTGCTGCAACCGCTTCGTCTTTCGCTTCCTTTACTACGCCGATTGACTCTTTGACGACTTCTGCGGCCTCGCGGCCTTTCTCGGTAATTTCACGCCCTTTTTCGTTATACTCAGGGCCTTTCTCCTTGATCAGCTTCAGCAGATTGACGAGCGTGGTCCGCATATCCCTTCCATTCTTCGGTGCCAGCAGCGCGCCGATCCCCGCGCCAACCAAGGCTCCTGCTACGATCCCGTATACCATTTTTTTAGTTTGGTCTTCCATGTTCATCTCTCCCATCTGTGATAGTATCGATGTTCTTGTATTGTAATTACCCAACCGTCAGGTTTTTATGTCACCCGATTGCATGAAAAAAAGCGGCAGACCAGGACTCGAAAAGAGTGCCTGATTGCCGACGCTATTTTATATTTTGTATTCAATCAACCAGCAATCCCGATATTCTCCTTCGTGAAGCTCGCGTTTCGGAAGAAGCCGTACTTTCTTAAAGCCGCATTTTTCGTAGCACCTTAAGGCTCTTTCATTACTGGTCCGAGGGTCCATGACGACCCGGTCCGCTTTTTTGTGCTCAATTAAAAATTGAAGCATAGCGGAAACAAGCAGGGTGCCGATTCCTTTCTTCCAATAATCCGGCTCTCCTATGAACTGGTCTGTTCCGTAGATCGTTCCATCCTTATCCGAATACCCATATGCTTGTCTTGTCTCATCGTCTAATTGGTAGTATTGTATGTATCCTATTTCGCAGCCATCGAATTGAATAATGCATTTTACTGTGTCATCTTCCGGATCATAGTAAATATCAAGAATCTTTTCTGCATCGAAAGCATTGTCCCGCCCTTCATAAAATTCCAGAACAGCGGGGTCGGAAAGCCATTTTGCCAGCAGGCCGGCATCCCTGTCTTCCAACTCACGAACCATTAATTTTCCATTTTGGAACAGCATGATACTCCCTCTCTTCAGAACGTGCATGAGTTGATTTTGACGAGTTTGCTCCGATTATAACAGGCTTTCCAATTGATCAGGCAGCGTTGTCCAATGATCCTCAATCCAGTGCATTTCCTCGACGAATCGGTGGAGCAAGGATCTGATCTCGCTTTCCATACGAACCTCTGTCCGAAGCCACCAAATGGATTCGTCCAAATAAAGCATGTACATAGCGCGGGAGAGCATGCCGTAGGGCACTTCCAGATGCTCGCGGTATCCATTCAAAAATGCCTGTGCAGCCTCCTTATTGAGCTGACCGTTCCGTAAAGATCCCGACAAGATTGCGCGGGCGATATCAATTTCCTGATATACCATCGTCATTCTGTCGAAATCCACAATAGAAGCCAGTCCCTCTGGGTTCAACAGGATATTATCCACCCACAAATCCCAGTGCAGCCAGCCCGCCGGAGAGGATTCAAACATTCGGAAATCCATGGCTTTAACAACCTGCCGTGACCGATTGAGCCATTCTAATACAATCTCATCTCCAGCCGCCTGCGCTTTTTCGTGGTTTACCTGCCACTCTTTGAGATAGAGGTCTTTGTCAGGTTTCCAGGCAGGCTTGTTCAGTGGCGGTACTGAGCGCAGCCATTTATGCATTTTGCCCGCAGCTTGCCCCAGTTGGTACATTTGAATTGTATTCAAAGATCCAGCCTCGGCGGTATAACCGTCAGTCCACTCCAGCATGGTATATAATAAGCCTGACGGTGTTTCTTGAATACAATGACTGTTATGCGGAAAAACCTGCGGGCATGGGACTCCGGCTCTATTCAATACATGCTGAATCCGGAGCGTATTCTCGATCGCGTTTCTTTTTTCAGGCCGTGCGTTCAGGTTGTAACGAACCGGATGATAATACTTGATAAACCTCGGCCCCTGGTCCGTTACCATCTTCCATTTGATGTTAAGCCAGCCCTTGTCAATCACTGCTGCTTCGCTCACGGAAAGACCGAATGTATGCTTAAGATGAGCTGCAATTTCGGCCGCCAGACTCTCTTTCGTATCTTCAGTCATCGCAACGCCCCTTTCAATTTATTTTTTAGTTCGGTCGTGCTGTTGAAGAACGGCCTTTAAGTGCTGCTCCGCCCTCGATATGCTTTCTTTCGTCCAAGGCGGCGCATCTGGATGATTCATGATCTCGTCAGTTGTCATCCACAGTACCTCATCGACCTCGTCGGGGCTTTTGGGATACGCAGTTCCTTGACCATACTCGCACAGGAAAACAATATTGATTACAGGTCGCCCATCATCTAACACAAAAGAGGAACTGTACAAAAATTGGACAGCTTCCGCAATTTCTATACCAACTTCCTCAAAAATTTCCCGTCTGACCGTCCTTTCGAGAATTTCCGTAGAGACTCCTTCCAGATCAGCCTTGCCGCCGACCAGAGAAAGGGTGCCGCCTGCGTGCTCCTCTTTGCTGCTTCGTTTGATAAGCAGCCACTTGTCCTGCTGGAGAATCGCACCCTCGACATTTACGATGAACATCCAATCCCTCCTGTGGAATCCTATGTATTTTTTAGATGGGAGCAAAGTTGAGCTATTTCTCTCCGGCCGCACGAAGGAAAGCTTTGATTAAAGGGTGGGTGATGTTTTTCAATACTGAACGCTCTGGCTGGAATAACGTCCCTACAAAGAAAGGATGGTGATCCAGCTCCATAATTCGGACTTCACCGTCCAGATCTGTGCCGACAATTCGCAAGCCTGCTTTTTCCAAGCTAGGGGCAAATTCAGAGTTTAAACCGTAATTGCAAATCCCGTACTGTTCATGGATCTCATGGGAATCATAAATCTTTGCCGTTTTCGAACCAGGGGTTAGTGTAAAGGTGTGGACTTGTTCACTTACGGAGCACGACAGGGGAGCAACCAAGATTATGGATGCGGCGGGATTATCCTCGGCATGATCGGCTTCAGCAAGTCCCATGACATTTCTTGCAAACTCAATCACCATATGCTGAAAGCCGCCGCATGTGCCCAAAAAAGGAATCTGTTGCTCGCGTGCATACTGGATGCCGTTGAATGCCCCTTGCATGCTTTGGTACGGACTGGCCGGGACCGCCCAAATCGCATCATACCCAGAAAGTTTTTGGTCAACATTTTGCTCCAGTGTCGGCGTTGCCACCCATTCGTAGCTCACTGACATGCCCAAATCCTTAGCTGCTAATTGAATGGCCTGAGGTATAGCTCTGTGCGCTGTAACCTCCTCATTAAAATCCCCGATTAAACCAATTCGGCACATATCCGCACTTCCTTCCCAATGGGTTATTACTCCATACTAATTTTTGAAGCGGATTTTGCCAACGATTTTTTTATGCATTACAGAAGCGACTTAATGTCTGACTCCAGCTCAAATGGCTCGATCGTAGTCTCATATCTGCCGAATACCCTGCCGTCCCGACCGATCAAAAACTTGGAGAAATTCCACTTGATCCCGTCACCGGCATATACATCCGGGTATTTTTCCTGCAAAAAATCCTTCATCCACCGTCCGTTAGAGGTCTGAGTATCGAAGCCCTGGAAGGGGGCTTGCCCGGCGAGATATTGAAATAAAGGATGAGCGGATGGGCCTCGGACATCCAATTTTTCAAACAGCGGAAACGTTACACCAAAGCTGCTCTTGCAGAATTCCGCTACTTCCGGGTTTGTGCCCGGTTCTTTTTCGTTAAATTGATTGCAGGGAAAGCCGAGAATTTCAAAGCCCTGGTCCTGGTAACTTTCATATAGCTCCTGCAGTCCGGCAAATTGGCGGGAATAACCACATTTGCTGGCCGTGTTGACAATAAGCAAAACTTTCCCTTGGTAAACGGATAATTTAACGGGCTTGCCGTCGATGGAGTTCACTTGAAAATCATAAACAGACATCCGTCCATTCCTCCTCGTTATGTTATAGACCCATCATAAGGCTGCAGATGCTATTACTCCAATATATAAAGAGGATAAATCTTATAGGTAAATATAATAAATGTTCTGTTCCAAAAGACATTCTACGAAGCAGTGCTCCTTAGTTTACCAGACCGCGAACTGAACGATGGAGCCCAGCACCGCCAAATATAAAATAACCCCGACGGATTGCATATTGATTACTAAATGGGGGGCTTCTATAGTGCAGCCATGTTTGTAATTGGCATCATCGGGTAACTATATGTAAAAGGCAGGGCCGCAGGAACACTTGAGGGCTTTTGCACAAGCAGATTTTCACAGGAGCGGTTGCTCCAATATTGAAGGAGGGAATTGCAATGGAATTTCAATCCGAAGACAAACTTCGCAACAAGCTGAATAAAGACGGAGATTCCCTGATGGAGCAAAAGAAAATGGAGAATGGTCAGGACATCGAGCCTGAAGCCGAAGAATGGGTTGCGAAAACGACACCGGGGATCAGTGACGATAAGAACTCCACAAAATAAGTGGAGAATGATCCAGATCTTTGATTCAAGACAGATTGTCCTTAACGGGCATCTGTCTTTTTTAATGTCTGGCAGCCCGACTTTTAAAAAAACATCACGCCACCCTCATGGTAAAAAGTGTATAATTAGTGGGATAGCCATTTGCATAATGAGCTATACCACGCACTACAGAAATCCATGCTGCTTCGCGTAATTTCCCCAATGAGGGCTTTCTGTAAAGTGATCACAAGCCCAGCTTATCCTTGAAATAAGACATCTATTGTCATGATTATTTGCTAAAATAAAATCATTAACCTGATGGAGGTGAAAGTGAATGCGGGCGGACCGTTTATTGCATATCCTGCTGCTGCTGCAGAATCAGGGCAGACTGACCACCCGGCAGTTGGCCGGACAGCTTGAAGTATCGGAGCGGACGATTGCAAGAGACATGGAAGCGCTCGGCATGGCCGGTATCCCGGTATATGCCGAAAGAGGGGCCAATGGGGGATGGAGCTTATCTGAAGGATATCGGACCCGTCTCACAGGCATGAAGCCGGATGAGCTGGTTTCCCTGTTCATATCCGGTCAGGAAAAGGCGCTGGAGGATCTGGGAATTCGCAGACACTTCGATTCCGCAATACAGAAGTTGTTATCCTCCGCTCCGGACACGGTGCGGGACAGCGCGGAAGAGGTACGGGCCAAGCTGCATATCGATGGGGCGGGCTGGCATCAGGCGGACGAGCAGTGTCCATGCCTGCCGGTGATTCAGGAAGCTGTATGGGGAGAACGGCTGCTGTCCATTACGTATATGCGTGGCGAAGAGGCTGAAGAGCGGACCGTATCTCCGCTCGGTCTTGTAGCCAAACGTGGTGTGTGGTACCTGGTGGCGGCTACGGAGCACGGGATGCGAACGTTCCGCATTTCCCGTTTGACTGCCGCCGCGATGCAGGAGGAATCTTTTGAACGGCCACCCGGATTTCAATTGGCGCAATACTGGGAGCAATCCATGGCAGAATTCAAAGCAAGCCTGCCGCGTTACCCGGCAAAGCTTCGCTTTCAAGAGGAACTGCTGGACGTACTGTCCCGTACACGGTATGTAAAGCTGCTGCATATGGTACAGACAGGGCAGGAGATTGAAGCAGAGGTGGAATTCAACACCATGGAATCCGCCTGCGGCATTATTCTTGGGTTTGGTCCCGGGATGGAAGTACTGGAGCCGCAGGAGTTAAGGAGCCGGGTATGTGAGCAAGCGGCGGCTATTACCGCCTTATATCAATAACGTTAATAGGAGGTTGCATGAAAGGAAAAGAGGTTGTTTTCAGAGTCAAGAATCCTATTAATTTTAATGTTTTGTTAGGTTATCTTCTCCTTGGGGGCATCAACTCGTTTAATCTTTATAACAATGTCGAAGATGGTGGGATTACAGGAATAGACTACTTTGTTATCGCAGCAATAGCTTTGCTCTGCGTCGTTTGGCTTGCTGCTGCTGTAAGGGCGCTGATCGGCCCACGAACCCTGGGCCTTGATTACGGCTCAGTTACTTTGGGCAAAAAAACGCTGCAAAGCAGCGAGATTAAAGAGATCATTATCCATCATGATTTCATGGGGCTGGTGAATGTTGCGATTCTGCCCAAAGGCAAAAAAATCGTTCCTGTACATTGGTCCTTCAGAATGATAGATGACAGAGTAGCTAGCCTCAAAGCTCTGGAAGCATGGGCTACCGCTAATCATGTGGATTTGGGATGGGGCCATTTTATACGCTGGCTATGAAATCCGGGTCATCATTGAAATACTAAATACTACTTCAGCGGGTTTGCCCCCACTGTACGATACTTGGTAGAATGGCAGTGGGAAGTACAAATTCGTGACAGAGGGTGTATAATGGAAAACTGGATTACGTCATTTATGGAGCAGTACGGTTATTTTGGAATCTTTCTGATGATTGCCTTTGAAAATGTATTTCCGCCCATACCATCGGAGGTTATACTGACATTCGGCGGGTTCATGACCACGAACTCCGATTTGACAGTGCCTGGAGTGATCGCGGCGGCTACCGCAGGATCGGTGGTCGGAGCGATTATTCTGTATGGCATAGGCCGTATATTAAGCGTTGAGAGAATGGAAGCGATCGTTGGCAAGTGGGGGCATATTCTCCGTGTCAAAAAGCAGGACATACATAAGGCAGATGCCTGGTTTGACAAATATGGGCCGTGGACAGTATTGTTTTGCCGCATGGTGCCGCTGATCCGCAGTCTTATATCCATTCCGGCAGGCATGTCGGGCATGAATTTCTGGGTGTTTCTTGTGTTCACCACGATTGGCACGTTAATATGGAACATTATCCTTGTCAGTGTTGGAGCTGCGCTGGGAGACTCCTGGGAGAGCATCCTGGCTTACATGGATGTGTATTCGGAGATTACTTATGCCGTTATCGCAATCGCCGTTATTATATTTATTATTTATTGGATTCGCAGAAGCCGGAAGAATTCCTGAGATTAAACCAAGGGTTCCCGATTCGGTTACAGCCGGGCTGTGCCGGAAGAATGGAACCTTTCCTATATTAATGACATGAATATCTAAGGGAGAGACTGATTATGTATGAAGCTTCTGACATAATACACCTGGCTGAGCAGTTTGTAAAGGAGCAGCTGCAGCACGACAGCAGCGGCCACGATTGGTGGCATGCATACCGGGTCAAGCAGACGGCTGCTGCCATTGCGAAAGGGGAAGGGGCTGATCTGCAGATCTGTATTCTGGCTGCGCTGCTGCATGATGTGGCAGACCCGAAGCTGAATTCTTCCAAGGAAGAAGGGCTGCGCAAGGTGGAGAATTGGCTGCAAGTTGAGGGAGTACCGGCTGAAGCAAAGGACCACATTCTTGAGATTATAGCCACCATGTCCTACAGCGGCGGGAACCGTCCGCCGATCCGGACGCTGGAAGGTCGGGTGGTACAGGATGCCGACCGTTTGGACGCCATCGGCGCAATCGGCATCGGAAGGGCCTTCGCCTATGGCGGGTCAAGGGGACGTCTGATGTATGATCCTGGAGAAAGCACCCGTGAATTTCAATCCGAGGAGGAGTACAGAAGCCATCAGGGCACGACGATCCATCATTTTGATGAAAAGCTGCTGAAGCTGAAGGATCTCATGAATACGGAAAGCGGGCGGGAGCTGGCGGAGCAACGGCATCAGTTTATGCTGGAATTCCTGGACCGTTTCCATAAAGAATGGGAAGGAAAATAAAATCGATATGAGGGTGATGATTTACACCGCTCATTCAGCAACAAGGTCAAAACTGGAAAAATATTTGACAAAGAGATCCCCTGAAATAAAGTAGGGGATCTCTTTATATTTATTGATACAATACGTATCAAAGTTTTCGATAGTATGCTAATATGATCGTAGAGGGGATGTAACCGCTTTAATTTAATCTGTTGATATGATAAAGGCTTTGGGGGAATGGGGATGAAGCCTGCATATAAGGCATTACATACGGATCAGGAATTATTTGCTGCGGCGGTCACTCAAGCTAAGGTGGATGTAATCATGTCGATGAATAGTATTTTAAGTATTGTGGTCAACAGCGGCGGCAGTATAGAAAAGTTTACTCCCGAAGCTGTAAAAGTTAACGGGGGGTTCTACTTCAGAGACCGGTTTGAATTCAGAACAAAGATATGACCTTTTCGCTGTTCAGAATAAGTCCGAAGAAGCGGCAGAGTGCTGTCAGCTCGTTAACTGGACAACACTTGTCGTATGGTTTTTTTTATCTCATCGATCTTTCGGCCCTAATGAAGGCGATGAATCTTTTCGCTTCTTCAGGCGTTAGTTCTTTGCCATCAATAGCAAAGGAAAACCTCTCTAAAATGTTTTCGTCCGAGAGCTCCAGGTTTTCAGAAAATTCTAGGATTTCATCATTGGCAGCAGGGATGAGATCATCGTCTCGCCCGAGCAAGTAGTCAATCGATACTTGAAAGAAATCGGCGATCTTACGAAGTGTATCAAAATCGGGTTTTCTTCTGTTCTTCTCATAATGAGATAAGGAGGCGCGGGAAATTTGCAGTTGGGAGGCCATCTCTTCTTGTGTCAGCTTTCGATTTTCCCTCAGCGCCGAAATTCGTTCACCGCAAGTGTGCATAAATACATTCTCCTCAAATTTTTAAACGTGTTGTTAAGATATGGGACAAAACAAAAAACACGCTTGACTAGATACTTAACGTATCATATATTGTACAGTATAATACGACAAAATACATAATGTATCAAAGTTAAGGGAGTTTGTTTATTATTTAAAGGTGAAAAGGGGTGTTCAAGAATTTTGCCGGATCATCGATTCAATACTCAGCAAGTTTCCCTTGTCGTTGAAGTATGCCTTCAGCAAGAGGAAATGCTATTGTCTGTCACCCATAAGCAAGTTTTATCGCAACCTGTATCTGCCCCGGTTCGGCAGACTTACCATCCACTGCTTGCAATGGAGCACTCTTTGCAATGTCAGCGAAATGTGGTTCAGGCGCTTCATGTGGATCGACCATATGTTTACGCGAAAGTATTAGAGGCATATGAAACGGCAAGTTCTTTTCCAAAACCCAATTCTTCGCATTTGACGGTGAGAACATGATCGGCATTCACACGGATACATATTTATACTCAATAAATACACTTAATAATACCATATTTCAAATGTAATTTGCACTAATAAATAGAACTGCATGAGTTTTTAATATTTATATTACGTATGAGATCGGGTGAAGAAGTGGGCGCGATAAACGGTATTCTTCATTTTCATGGATCCATGATCAATTACAGCGAAGCCGATGTGCTAATGCAAGCTTTGCGAAAATACCCTGTTGATCAGACCGGTACATGGTTTGGCAGGACCCTTTTTTTTGGTTGCCATGCGCAATGGATAACTCCTGAATCTGTTCATGAAATATTACCTTATTATGATACTGAACGAAAGCTTGCCATCACTGCAGATGCAATCATTGACAACCGTGCTGAACTGTTTGATTTGCTGCAAGTGGCGTATGAACGGCGTGCGAAGATGGGGGATAGTGAGTTGATTTTACTCGCTTACCATAAGTGGGGAGAAGAAACGCCAAAGTATTTGGTCGGCGATTTTGCCTTTATGATTTGGGATGAAAGGCAAGATAAGCTTTTCGGTGCGCGAGATTTTTCCGGGACACGAACCCTTTATTTTTACCGGGATTATCAACGATTCGCCTTCAGTACTCTCATACAGCCGTTATTTACGCTCCCTTACATTGATAGAGGGCTTAACGAGCAATGGATCGCCGAATTTCTCGCGATTCCGACAACCACCGACGCGGTGGATACAGCCTCGACGGTCTATAAGCAAATAGAACAACTATCTCCTTCCCATACGATAACTGTAATGAACGGGAAATTTACTTTTAGAAGGTACTGCACTATAGCGGAGGGCAACAAGTTAAAGCTGTCGTCAAACGGGGAGTATGAAGAAGCATTTCGTGAAGTATTTCAAAATGCCGTACATTCGCGGATTCGGACTCATCGTGCGGTAGGCGCTCAATTGAGCGGAGGGCTGGATTCAGGCTCTGTTGTCAGCTTTGCCGCCAAAGCATTGCACAACGAGGATAAACATCTGCATACCTTCAGTTATGTTCCTGTCGACGATTTTGAGGATTGGACTTCGAAGAGAAGAGTGGCTAACGAGAGGCCATATATCCAATCCACAGTACAACATGTAGGGAACATTACGGCTCATTATTTGGATTTTAAAGGGAAAAGCCCGCTTTCGGAAGTGGACGATTGGCTTGACACTTTTGAGATGCCTTACAAGTTCTTCGAAAACTCTTTCTGGATTAAGGGAATTTATGAATCGGCTCGACAACAAGGAGTAGGTATTCTATTGAACGGCCAAAGGGGCAATTGGACGATATCGTGGGGGCACCCTTTAGACTATATGGCAATTTTACTAAGGAAGATGAGATGGATCCGCTTTTACCGCGAACTGCGGCTTCACAGTAGAATCGCAGGCATAAGACGGTTAAGACTGCTTCCGGTGATTGGCAGGAAAGCATTCCCGTTTGTTCAACATCTTGCCTGGAACAAAGAAGATTCGTTTCCATCGCTGATTAATCCGGAGTTTGCGAGAACAACAGATGTTTTTGATAGACTGCGGCAGCACGATATTGATGCCACCGGAACTTATCTTGCCAATGCATATGAATACCGGAAGAGACAGTTTGAGCAGCTATATTTTTGGAATATTAACGGGACATTCGGAACCAAGCTATCTTTGCGGTACTCTGTATGGGAACGTGATCCTACCAATGATTTACGGGTGATTAAGTTCTGTTTGTCAGTACCGGAAGAACAATTCGTCCAGGATGGAGTCAACAGGTCACTTATTCGCAGGTCTATGAAAAATGATTTGCCTGACGATGTAAGAATGAACCTACGGATTCGAGGGGTACAAGGAGCGGACGGAATACATCGGATGAAACCATCCTGGAATCTATTCATGGAAGAGCTGCAGCAGCTTAGTTCTGATGGCGAATTATCCCGCTTCATCAATATGCAACTTTTAAAAGAAGCTATTTCAAAATTGCAGACTGGACCGCAATCCAACTATATATTCGACGCCGATTTTAAAATTATCATGCGGAGCTTGATATTTTACCGATTTCTTAAGAAATTTGCGTGATTTTGTAGTAGCTACGAGTGGTAGTCGAGGTTCTGTGCCTTGCCTATACAGCTTTTATAAACTGTGAGGAGGTGAGAGCATGAAAAAAACGTGGGAAGCGCCGGAATTGGAAGTTCTTGATGTAAAAATGACATTAGCAGGTCCGGGTAGATCGATACCTGATGCGGTACAGCCTGATGAGGATGAAACTGTAAACCATAGCTAATTCGCAAGTAACGTGACGGTTGACTTTGTTGCTGCCCTTATATAACTGTTGGAGTGTATAAGGGCAGGATATTTAAAATAGATTTTATAACCGTTTGGAGTGAATAGAATGATCGTTACAAGTAAGGAAGCCGTCTACAAAGCCTTCGGATTAACGATATCCAGCGATATTCTTCTTCCGGAACTTCATGAGAACCCTTGCTGCCATGCAGATCATATACATGTTTTTATCCAAAAAGCCGATTTGTCACAATTATGGAGCGAGCTTGCCGGACAACAAAAGATGTTCACTGTAAAAGATAATATCGTCATGTTTCAACTGCCTGATGTAGGGACGTTTTGCATTCAAGGTGGTGAAAGTATCCGTGTTTCTCCTGCAGAGGGAGCTGATCCGGATAAAATACGTCTTTACATTCTTGGCACATGTATAGGCGTGATATTGCTGCAGAGAAAAGTACTCCCCTTGCATGGGAGTGCTATAGCTATGAATGGAAAGGTGTATGCTGTAGTCGGAGAATCAGGAGCCGGTAAATCCACACTCGCTTCCGTACTGTTGCAACGGGGATACCAGCTGCTGAGCGATGACGTTATTGCGGTAACGCTGACTCAAGACAATACGCCTTTGGTTATGCCGTCTTACCCGGGACAAAAGCTGTGGAAGGAAAGCATTGAACAGCTTGGGATGGAAGCTGCGGATTTTCAGCCATTATTTGAAAGAGAAAACAAGTTTGCCGTACCTGTAGCTTCCAGTTTTTATTCGGAACCACTTCCGCTTGCCGGCATATTTGAGCTTGTCAAGGCACAGGATGATCAGCTTGGAATTCACCGGATCCAGGGACTTGAGCGACTGTTTGTCTTGAATCGGCACACGTATCGCAAGTCGGTTATTGCTTCACTGGGATTAACGGAGTGGCACTTCAATATTTCAGTGATCTTATTGAGTCAACTTAATCTTTTCCGGTTGCAAAGACCGATTTCTCGATTCACAGCTCCTGAACTGGCTGATTTAGTGTTATCCGAAATAAGTAAAATGTGATACATATCAGGTCCCATTGCCCTTGTATGGTTGCTTGCTTATAAGGGCTTTTTTAATTCGACAAAAACAAAAAAAAGTTTTGCTTGACTGGATACTATTTGTATCATAAATTATTAAATAAGAAATAAGTATACATTATGTATCGATAAGGAGTGAAAGAGAATTCATGAAAAATAATATTTCTGTACACGATACGATACTTCGATGCAGCGGCAACCTGGCAAGCGATATGGACGGGGACAAAGTCATGATGAGCATAGAGAGCGGGAAGTACTATAATCTTGGAAAAGTTGGGGGCAGAATCTGGGAGCTTGCAATATCGCCGGTCACAATCAGTCAGATCGTTGAAGCGCTTGTTGCTGAGTATGACATTGAGCGGGGACTGTGTGAACAGCAGGTGATCACCTTTGTGGCAGCTTTACATAAGGAAAATCTGATTCAGCTTGAGGAAGAAGTAAGCGCGTGAATTCCGTGTGGAGCAGAATTAAGAAATTCATTTCCTCTCCCCCATCAAAGCGAAGGCTGTTCATGGAAGCCTACTTTTACTTGGCATGGGCCCGTATTTTAAAGAGCCTGCCTTTCTCCAGAGTCGCTCCTGCCTTGGGAGCTTCCATGCTAGAGACTTCATATACACATGACCCCTATCATGAGCCGGCATTAAGAGCAGTCTCATTTGCAGTTCGAACGATGAGCCGACATACGCTTTGGGAAAGCACGTGTTTGGTCAAGGCGATTGCAGCAGTAAAGATGCTGGAACGGCGGGGAATTGAAAGCACATTGTATATGGGAACGGCCAAGGATCTCTCTGGTAAAATGATTGCTCACGCCTGGGTGCGCAGCGGCTCTCTGTACATCACCGGGTTCGAGGAAATGGAGAAGTTCACCGTGGTAGGAAAGTTCGGGAAACCATTGAATTCTAAAGCGGGCAAAAGGGGATTAAGCAAAGCATGAATCGTACATTCCATCTCAATACAACACATTTTCCAAAGGAATTAACGCTGCTGCTTGAGTTGCTGCAGGAGCATGATGATACGGACATATCTGAAAGAGTGAAAGATAAACTGTCAGATATTGACTGGGACCGATTTCTGGAGCTTGTCAGACACCACCGGGTATATCCCCTGATTTATCTAAAGCTGAAGAATGTAGACAAAGAGCTGATTCCGGCGTCAATTTTGCAAAACCTTCATTCAGATTACATAAGGAATACGTTCCAAATGCTTCATCTAAGCGGTGAGATGGAGAGGATTTGTAAAGCATTTAACGAAAACGGGATTGATTCACTAATGTTGAAAGGGCCTGTTCTTGCTGAAGCATTATACGGGGATATTTCGCTGCGTACATCAAAAGATTTGGACATTTTGATTAAGCATGATGATGTCGAGAAAGTGGAGATGATCCTATCCAATCATGGCTATAAATTAAAAAGTAAATTTCTGCGTGTTTTAAATGAATCGAAGTGGAAAGTTCACCATGTCAATTATTTTCATCCTCAAAAAGAAATAGAGATTGAACTTCATTGGAGGCTGCATCCGGAGTTTGGAAATGAGCCTGACTTTCAAGAGCTCTGGGAACGGAAGGTTCGCAGTTCTCTTACATCAGAGCCAGTCTATTTTCTATCCGAGGCAGACCTGTTTCTCTATCTTACTTCTCACGGAGCCCGTCACGGTTGGTTTCGGCTTAGGTGGCTAGTCGACATAGACCGTTTAGTAAGGAAGGGACCTGAGTGGGACAACATTTCTGCGTTGTTGAAAAAGCATCATAACCTTCACATTGGGGGCCAAGCATTATTATTAACTTCACATCTGCTGCAAACGCCCTTACCACAACAAATGATTTTTTTTAATATTGGCAGGCGTCCGGCTAAATTAGCACAACAATCGATTGATTTCATAACCGGGAAGGTATCCCCAGAGCAGAAGTCCGGTCGTGTTTGTCTGTATTCATTTTCATTAAAATCATCATCCGAAAAATATCAATATATCATTAGCAACATTTATCCTGGCTCCAACGATGCGGAGGTGCTCCCCCTGCCCAAAGCACTACATTTCATATATTTTCCCTTACGTCCTTTTTTATGGTTTTGGCGGCAAATGAAGCAGAGGACCCATGCTTAGGGGAGGGGATTATGGGAAATATCCTGTTGTTCGTGAACAAGCTGTATGCTTTTGCCGGTATTAAACTTTATTTGAATTTGCTCTGTATGATTGTAATCAGTTTACTTGACGGGATCGGGATTTTTCTGCTTGTACCCATGCTTAGTTTAATCGGGATATTCGATGTTCATATAGGCAACGTTTTAATCATTTCAACTCTCGATGAGGTGCTGCAGACAATACCCACAATCTATCAGCTTGCTGTCATTTTAGGGATTTTTATATTGGTTATTTCAGCCCAGGCTCTGTTGCAGAAAAATCAGTCCTTGCTTGACGCTAGAATTCAACAAGGCTTTATGCGGAGTCTAAGACTGGATATTTATCAGGCATTACTGAGGGCCAACTGGATTTTTCACCTGCAGCGAAGAAAGTCTGATTTCCAGCATATCCTGACATCCGAGTTGGGCAGAGTGAATTATGGAACGACTCTTTTTCTAAGGCTTATTACAACAATTACGTTCATGATTATCCAAGTTGGCATAGCACTGTGGTTATCTGCCAGGATGACCATGTTAGTCCTCTTATGTGGAGTATTACTGGCTTTTATTTCGCGAAAATTTATAAAGCACGCTAAAGAATATGGTAATCAAACGACTGAGCTCGCGAAAAGTTACTATGCCGGAATAAACGATCAGTTAAACGGGATTAAAGATATAAAGAGTAATATGCTTGAACAATCTCATATTTCCTGGTTTCACAAACTGAATCATGACATTGAAGCGAATGTAGTCGAACAAGTAAAAGTACAAACGAACTCCCAATTATTATATAAAGTATCTTCAGCAATACTGATCGGATTATTTATTTTTTTATCTGTGGAAGCATTTCGTGCGCAAGCCGCTCAATTGATGGTCATTATCATTTTGTTCTCACGTCTGTGGCCGAGGTTTACTGTTATACAGTCAAATTTGGAGCAAATTGCATCGACTCTTCCCGCATTCAAGAACCTGCTCGATATACAGAAAGAATGTGAGGGTGCAGCAGAATCGATAGCTTTGCATTGTACCGGGGGTTCCAATTCCTTCAGGGTAAAAGGAGGTATTGAGTGCCGGAGTGTTTATTTCCGATATGATCGGAGCCAGGAATTCTATGCTCTTAAAAATGTTAATTTGTTCATTCCGGCATACCGGATGACAGCTATTGTAGGTAAATCCGGTGCAGGCAAAAGCACCTTAATAGATACGTTAATGGGACTTTTGCGTCCTGAAAGAGGGGAAATATGCATTGATGGAATAGCTCTCACGGATGATACGGTATTTTTGTTAAGAGGTTCTATTGGATATGTACCGCAAGATTCTTTCCTGTTCCATACATCCATTAGAGAAAACCTTCTAATGATGAATCCGGCGGCGAGCGAAGAACAGTTATGGGATGCATTAAAGCTATCCGCTGCGAATGAGTTTATTGAACGTTTTCCTCTTGGGCTTGATTCCGAGATCGGTGACCGCGGCGTCAGGCTTTCCGGAGGTGAAAGGCAACGATTGATACTTGCCAGAGCTCTCTTGCGCAAGCCAGCCATTCTCGTCCTGGATGAGCCTACAAGTGCGCTAGATGCTGAAAATGAAAAAAAAATACAAGAGGTTCTTAACAAACTTAAGGAAGAAATGACCATTATAGTTATTGCTCACCGGCTTTCGACGATCCGAAATGCAGATCAAGTGATTGTGCTGGAAGATGGTCAAATCATTCAAGAAGGAGGATTCCAACAGCTTTCTAATGAAGCTAACGGGGTGTTTGGCAGGTTACTGAGGCATCAAACGGAAATAAAAAATGAAGCAGGAAAGTGAAAAGAAACGATTTCGAAAAAAACGACAAAAGCAGAAAAAGTTTGCTTGACGTGATACTAAAT
Organism: Paenibacillus medicaginis; assembly: GCF_042138635.1. Classification (NCBI taxonomy): domain Bacteria; kingdom Bacillati; phylum Bacillota; class Bacilli; order Caryophanales; family Paenibacillaceae; genus Paenibacillus; species Paenibacillus medicaginis. The sequence continues at coordinate 124,738 of NZ_JBHIRY010000005.1, forward strand.
GTATCATAAAGTGAAAATATAAATGAAAATAATACAAAATGTATCAGTAATAAGAACAATGAGGAAATCCTACTTTTTCATAAATTTTAAACAGACATTAGGAAGGGAATGAAAAAACATGGTGGAGTCTTCAATAGAGCTTAAGAGGTATGCAGCGGTTTTGAGGAAACGGGTGTGGCTTATCGTTGCTTGTGTGGTTGTTATAACTGGTGCGACAGGTATATATAGTTACTTCTTTACTGATCCGTTGTACCAGGCTTCTTCGAAAATAATTGTCAATCAATCCAAAAATAGCAATGAAAAAACGGGGCACCTGGAACTAAATGATGTCAATCTGAATATTCAACTGGTCAATACATACAAGGAAATTATAAAGACTTATGCGGTGATGGACCGGGTTGTGGAGAAGCACCCGGAGCTGGGGTTAACCGCAGAACAATTAACTGGAAAAATTGAAGTCAGTAATGTTATTGATTCACAGGTCATGATTTTATCCATTCAGGATCATTCTTACGAGAATGCCATAAAAATCGTTAACGCAGTGGCAACGGTATTTAAAGCAACGATCCCGACCATTATGAGTGTTGACAATGTGGAGATTCTTAGTGAGGCAAAAATAGCGTATGACATTTCTCCGAACCCGGCTTTAAATCTCATCATTGGTTTTATCGTTTCGCTAATGGTATCGGTCGGTGCCGCGTTCCTTCTTGAATATCTTGATGACACCGTTAAAACCGAAGCTGATATCACCGGGCTCCTTGGAGTACCTACGTTTGCGGTTGTTGCTGTCATTACGAGGAAAGACCTGGTGACACAGGACAAAATAACTAACAAACAGGACTTGGAGGGAGCACCGTATGCGACAGTTAACTCTTAAATACCCCTTGGCGATGGATATCAATCCTGCATCATTTATAGCAGAATCCTACCGCTCGTTGCGAACGAATATCGAGTTTTCTTCCTTCGATCAAGATCTGAAGACGATTGCCGTTACTTCAGCCAGGCCCCTGGAAGGCAAAACCACAACAGCGGTCAACATGGCGGCAGCTTTTGCTCAAGCTAAAAAAAATGTAGTACTTATTGATGCTAATTTTCGCAAACCGACCATTCATGACATCTTCAGCAAGCAAAATCGCGGCGGACTTTCCAATATTATCGCCAAACAATATTCTGTACATGAAATGGTGCAGGAAACTCATATCGATAACTTGTCTGTGATCACATCGGGACCTATTCCTCCCAATCCTGCGGAAATGCTATCTTCCAATAACTTCAAGGAAATGCTTGACAAGTTGAAGATGAATTATTCTGTCATCCTTATCGATACGCCGCCTGCTTTAATCGTTACAGATGCCCAGGTTGTTGCTGCGCAATGTGATGGGGTTCTCCTCGTTGTGCATGCAGGTAAGGCCAAGCGCGATGCTGTTGTCAAGGTGAAAGAACATTTGGAGCATGCCAGAGCAAGACTTTTGGGGGTCGTTCTCAACAATGCCAAACGCAATAAAAGAAATAAACAGGAGGAATTTTACTACGAAAACAGAGCGTGAGAGGATTTACGTGAAAATATATTATTTCATTTAGATTTAATAGAAAAAGGATATGAATGTATTGTTATTAATAGGTAATGCCTACTGTACCTTTATCACTGTAGGCACTCGGCCATGCTGTGGGTTCATGGAACCTTAGACGTTGATCGTCGGTGGTGTGGCGTGAGGGTGGGTTTGATGCCCATTATTTTTCTTACAGTTGATAGAGAGATTGGAACAGTCAGAGCTATAGAAAAATAGGAGGGGAAATCATTGAAGAGAGTACGCAAAGCAATCATACCAGCTGCCGGGTTAGGCACCAGATTTTTGCCGGCTACCAAGGCAATGCCGAAAGAGATGCTTCCGATCATCAACAAGCCTACTATCCAGTATATCGTGGAAGAAGCGATCGAATCGGGCATTGAAGATATCATCATTGTAACAGGTAAGGGAAAGCGGGCAATCGAGGATCACTTCGATCATGCGTTCGAACTCGAAACCAACCTGGTGGAGAAGGGGAAGCTGAAGCTGCTTGAAGAAGTACGCCGCTCCTCCAGCGTAGACATTCATTATATTCGCCAGAAGGAACCGAAGGGGTTAGGGCATGCGGTATGGTGCGCAAGACGTTTTATCGGCGACGAGCCTTTCGCCGTTCTTCTGGGCGACGACATCGTACATAGCGATATTCCTTGCTTAAAGCAACTGATTCAACAGTATGAGAGAACAGGTACATCGGTAATCGGAGTACAGCCGGTACCGGAACAAGACACAACCCGATATGGCATTATCGATCCGGTAACCCAAAACGATCGGCTGTATCAAGTTGGCGCATTTGTGGAGAAACCGCCGCTTGGGACCGCTCCTTCCAATCTGGCCATTATGGGCCGTTACATTTTAACATCTGAAATCTTCGACATATTGTCTGTACAAGAGGAGGGTGCCGGCGGAGAAATTCAACTGACGGACGCCATTCAGCAATTGAATATGATTCAGGGCGTCAATGCTTTTCATTTCGAAGGTATCCGGTACGATGTCGGCGATAAGCTGGGTTTTATTCTGACAACTTTAGATTATGCGCTCCGGGATAACGAACTCAGTGGAGAGCTGTTGAAGGCAATAGAAGCTATCGTCTACAGGTATCTCGTACGCAAATAAATCGGATAAGGAGGATAGCCGGGGATGCAAAATGTAACCAAAGAGGAGCAACTTATAGAAACAAGTGCATATGTTTCTGTTTCCGCTCCAAAGCATGCATTATTTTTGGTGACCAAGAGAACGATGGATATCCTCGGAGCTTTATTCGGCATTGTCATATTACTTCCGGTGTTGGTTTTGGTTGCACTGCTTATCAAGCTGGAGGATCCGAAAGGCCCAGTTCTGTTCAAGCAGCAAAGAGTCGGAAGAAATGGAAAACCGTTCAATATGTATAAATTCCGTTCAATGGTCGCGAACGCAGAAGAGCTCCTGGAGCAATTGCTGGATAAAAATGAAGTAAACGGCAACATGTTCAAAATGAAAGAGGATCCAAGAATTACAGCAATCGGAAAGCTGATCAGAAAAACAAGCCTGGACGAATTGCCGCAGTTGTTTAATGTACTGAAAGGTGAGATGAGTCTGGTTGGTCCAAGGCCGCCTTTGCCTCGAGAAGTGCAAAAATATACTGCGTATCATTGGAAGAGGCTGGAGATAACTCCGGGATGCACGGGGTTGTGGCAAGTTAGCGGCCGGAATAGCGTCGGATTTGAGGAAATGGTGGAATTGGATTTGGAATATATCAGACGAAGAAGCTTGTTATACGATGTAAAGATCATTTTTAAAACCGTATGGATTTTAATACGTCCCAATGACGCTTATTAAGGAGGTGCTCTTATGGAGAAGATATCCAAAATTTTTGTCGCAGGACATCGCGGATTGGCAGGGTCAGCCATTATGCGAAGATTGCAATCCGAGGGCTATGAAAACATTGTGGTCCGAACCTCGGCTGAATTGGATTTGCGAGATTACAATAAAGTTTTATCCTTTTTCCAAGAAGAACAATTTGAATACGTGTTTCTCGCTGCCGCCAAGGTAGGAGGCATCGTCGCCAATAACGAATATCCCGCGGATTTCATTCGTGATAATCTGCTCATCCAAAACAGTGTAATTGATTCGGCTTATCGAACTGGAGTGGAAAAACTATTATTCCTGGGCAGCACCTGTATTTATCCGAAGTATGCCCCGCAGCCGATGAGAGAGGAGTATTTGTTAGCCGGTGAACTGGAATCAACCAACGAACCATACGCGATTGCTAAAATCGCGGGTGTGAAGATGTGCCAGTCTTATAACCGCCAATACGGGACGAAATTTATTTCCGTCATGCCGACCAATTTGTATGGGCCTAATGATAATTATGATCTGCACAGCTCGCATGTGCTGCCAGCACTTGTCCGGAAGTTTCATGAAGCGAAAATGAACGGAGCCGAATCTGTAGAGATTTGGGGAACAGGTACTCCAAAACGGGAATTCCTCCATTCGGATGACTTGGCGAATGCTTGCGTTTACTTGATGAACAATTATGAAGGCAATGATATTGTCAATATCGGCGTTGGAGAAGATATCTCCATTCTTGAACTTGCCGGGAAGATAAAAGACGTCGTCGGTTATCATGGCCGGATTGTATTTGATACGAGCAAGCCTGACGGAACACCACGCAAGCTGGTGGATGTAACACGGTTGCACCGGTTGGGATGGCAAGCTTCCATTTCGCTGGAGGAAGGCTTGGCAGTGACTTATCAATGGTATGTACATAATGAACAACAATTACGTAAAGAAGTAACTGTCTAGGAGGAGATCAATTATGAAGAAGGCATTAATTACAGGTGTTACTGGTCAAGATGGTTCGTATTTAGCGGAGCTTCTCCTGGAAAAAGGCTACAAGGTTTATGGTGTTCGGCGCAGAACCAGTACTGCAAATTATGAGAATGTTGAGCATATCAAGGACGAAATTGAGTGGATCTCCGGCGATTTAGCGGATCTTTCCTCTTTGATCGAAGCGGTCAACAAGTCACAGCCTGATGAAGTATACAACCTTGCGGCCCAGTCATTCGTCGAAGCTTCCTGGCCTCAACCGTTATTTACCGGTAACGTAACGGCCATCGGGGTAACAAACATGCTTGAAGCTGTTCGCATAGCCAGACCTGCTGCAAAATTTTATCAAGCTTCCAGCAGCGAAATGTTCGGAAAAGTGGTTGAAACTCCACAAAAGGAAACGACGCCATTTTACCCGCGCAGCCCGTATGGTGTTGCCAAATTGTACGGCCACTGGATTACAGTTAACTATCGTGAGAGCTTCGATATGTTTGCATGCTCAGGTATATTGTTTAACCACGAATCTCCGAGACGGGGGATGGAATTCGTTACTCGCAAGGTGACCAATGCGGTTGCCCGGATTAAACTTGGATTGCAGAATGAGCTGCGTATGGGCAACCTTGACGCGAAGCGCGATTGGGGCTTCGCAGGTGATTATGTTAAAGCTATGTGGCTCATGCTTCAGCAGGAGCAGCCTGACGATTATGTCATTTCAACGGGTGAAACCCACACTGTTCGTGAATTATTAGAGGTCGCGTTCTCTTATGTTGATTTGAATTATGAGGATTATGTTGTCATCGATCCGAAGTTTTTCCGTCCCGCTGAGGTAGATTTATTGCTTGGTGATTGCTCCAAGGCGAAGCAAACTCTTGGTTGGGAATTGGACGTTAGTTTTGAACATTTGATCCATATGATGGTGGAAGCGGATATAAAACGTGTGTTGGCTGAACATAAATATCGTAGTGAGATCATCACTGATGTGGCTGTAGTCTAATAAAATTTATATGTAGGCTGGCTCCTTCATTTATTTTGCCTGGAAGAATCCAGTCTGCATGATGATTTAACCAATAATCACGTATTCTCAATAGGAGAAACCTGTGGGCAAACACTATATTAGAGTTGGGATTATACTGTTGATCGTAGTTGCTATTGGCAGACTTTTTGGTTTTGTGCGAGAAACATTAATCGCAGCCAGTTTCGGGGCATCAGGAGTTACGGATGCCTTTTTTGTTGCGATGTCAATACCCAATATTGTATTTGCAACCATAAGCACAACGGTCGGCATTATTATAGTGCCTACGTTAACCAAAATCTCGGTCAAAGACGAAGGATTGGTCAATGCTTATTCAAGCTTTATATGTTCTGCATTAATTGGGATTGTTATTTTCTTTTCTATTATCGGTGCGATTGCCTCGCCATTGTTAATTGAATCAATATTCCATAATTTAGAATATTATCAACTGGCAGTTTTATTAACAGCGCTCTATTTTCCTTCGCTCATTCCAATGACAATCAGCCATTTTCTCTCGTCCTATTTGCAGGTGAAAAAGGTGTTTGTTTTACCGACAATCACTCAGTTAATTTCAAATATACTTGTTGTTTTAGCAACGATTTTCTTTGCGCAGACCCTTGGCATTCAAGCTGTCGTTGTGGGCACACTTACAGGGATTACGTTACAGTCCATCATTTTATATTTTTTTAGCAAAAGATACGGTTTTAAACTAAGAATAAAAGCAGAATTCTCTAAAATTAAATCTTATTTTAAGGATGACTTAAAGAAGATATCTCCTATTATTTTCACTTCTTTCGTCATTCAAGCGAACCTTATGATAGATAGATTTCTTGCTTCATATTTGGGGGAAGGAAGCATATCATCTTTAAGCTTTGCGTTTAAAATAAATGAATTTGTAACAAGTATTATCATCACTGCGCTTGGAGCAATTCTTTATCCTAATTTTGCGGAGCTGCACCAGAAAAACGAAATTGATAAATTGAAAACTTTAACTTTCGGCAGTATAAAAATGATCTTATTAATTGCAATTCCTTTAGTGCTTGGGTTTATGGAATATTCACAAAGTATAGTAAAAGTGTTGTTTGGCTATGGGGAATTTAATACGGATGACATTAATTCAACAGCAGCTTGCTTGTATTATTATGCTGTTTCAATCCCTTTTCTGATCATTACTTCCGTGTTAAGCAGATACTTTTACGCTGTAGAGGATGTTAAAGCCGTGCTATTAAATTCAGTTTATTACACTCTGCTTAATATCTCATTAAGTCTGACACTTGTTAATTATCTTGATGCGCTTGGCATCGCCATTGCCTTTTCATTATCTTCCTGTGTTGGATGCATCATGTTATTGTTCAAACTTTATAAGAGAGTCAGGCTGTTCTCCTGGAAGGATTTTTTAATCATTACAGGCAAGATATCTGCCGCAGCCGCTCTGATGATTGTTATTGTTCATAGCTTCAACAATTTAATTAAGATCAATCAGGTATTAGAAATGGGTATTGGCGGCCTGATTGGTGTTATTACGTATTTCTCGTTATTAATACTCTTCAGAGTTCATGATGCCAAAATGATTTTAGGAATGGTGAAGCTAAAAAACAAAAAGCAGAAAGCAATAATCAATGGATAAGAGGTGTGAAAGTTGCTGAAGGCTCAAAGCGCATATAAAGGGATCGTCTCCGTAGGGACAAAGTTTCACGCTCCCTATACCGCTGACGCATTATTTCAATATAATATGCTGAATAAATTTATAGCAGGCAAAAGATTCGAAAACAGGACGAAAATACCTGACGCGATGATCATGAACATTTCATTACCCCATTACATTGGGGCTTTGCTGAGAAAATTGCCTCTGATAGGGCACAAATTGCCTTACAATATTATTTCCGACAAATTATTTGATGTATTTGCCAAAAATAAAATGTGTGATGTTGATTTTTTTATTGGTTTTAATAACTATTCCTTGGACCAAATGAAAAAATCCAAAAATAAAGCAACCCTTTTTCTTGAACAACGAATAGCCCATGTTCAAACAGAACAAGAAATATATATCAAAGAGTTTGGCAAGCTTCCTTCAAACTTGTCATCCTTAATAATAAAAAGGAAATTAATGGAGTACGAATTGGCTGATTATATACTGGTACCAAGCCAGTTTGTATTTGATTCAATGGTTAGTAACGGTATACCTGAGGAAAAGCTTATACTTATTCCTTATGGCTACGACCCGGGAGTATTTTACAAAAAAGAAGAAAAGACAACCACGAATGAGGGGTTAAAGGTTGTTTTTGTTGGGCAGGTTGGATTTCGAAAGGGAATAAGATATCTTTTGGAGGCTGTTCATAATTTACAAAGAAAGGGGAGGGACATTCAATTAACTTTGGCTGGAAACATTGACAACAATGTAATGACCTTATTAGAGAGCTATAAGGATAGCTTCATCCATAAAAAATTTGTTCCTCAGAAGGAATTGGTGGATATCTATAATGAATCCGATCTTTTTATTCTGCCAAGTCTTTGCGAAGGAAGCGCGCTTGTTACCTATGAGGCAGCCGCATGTGGTCTTCCGCTTATAGTTACCCATAACACCGGAACCGTCGTCACCAATAATCATGATGGTATTATTGTTGAATCAGGTAGCACGAAATCCATCGAGGAGGCACTTGAAAAGCTTTATTTTGACAGGGGATTACTTAAAGATATGAAATTTAATATTTCCAACACGATAAAAGAGTATACATGGGATAAATATGCTGAAAAACTTGTAACGGCTATTGTCCAACGTTTAAAAAATTTATAGTCAGACAGGACCTATGTATGAACTTAAATTGAGGTGGGGAAACGGTGATCCAAATCAAGCCTTACATCGAGCATACTTCGTACTGCCCCGACTGCAATTTTAGGATGGATAATAAGCATATACTCTGGCAAGGAATACATGTTTGTTCCGTAACTTTCTGTCATCTGTGCGGCAAAGAGTATATTGAAGACCTGAGAACTGGTCATGCTACGTATTTTCCATTTAGATTAGAAGTAGCTACACAAACGTTAATAGGTCCGGAAAAGGCAAGAAAATGGCTGGGTGAGCCCTTCAAAAAATCCATATTAAATCCTTCGCATGAGTTTGAAGTGAAAATGGAAGTTACAAAAATGAAAGACTTCAAGAAGGTCATCGTCATGAATTGCATTGACTATTTGTATGGACATTCTTTGCTTAAGCTATTAAATGCACAACGCGAAAATGAAGAAAACGAAAAAATGGGTATTATTGTAATTATTACAAAGGCTTTTGAATGGATGATTCCGGATTTTATATCCGAAGTATGGTGTGTGAACATTCCTTTTCATAAAGCCAGAAATTATTACCCTCAATTGCATGATTTAATTCATAAAGAATTAGAACGGTTCGATGAAGTCTATTTAAGCAGGGCTTACTCACATCCCAGCCAGTTTGACATTGAGGTATTTACGAGTGTCAAGCGCTATCACCGGGATAGAGTCAAGCATCCCAAAATCACATTTATTTGGAGAGAAGACCGCTTATGGATTGCGAATTTTTATATTTCGAAACTTTTACATAAGTATCCCGAATTCAAAACGTACTTCATACCATTTATATATTTTCAGAAATGGAAGGTTACGTTTTTATTCCGGAAACTAAAAAAACATTTTCCAAACCATGAATTTGCAGTAAGTGGAATTGGGGTCACTGGAAGGTTTCCAGGTTGGGTAAAGGACGGGAGAACCTCCAGTTACACCAGGGAAATGGAGCATCACAGTTGTAAAACATATAGTGAAAGTGAACTTGTCATTGGGGTACATGGTTCCAATATGCTTCTCCCTTCGGCTCATGCAGGAATGACTCTGAATTTAATTCCTAAAGACAGATGGGGGAATTTTGCACAGGATATTCTTTTTCAAAAGTGCAATGAGAAAGTTAATATTTATTTACACAGGTTAATACCTATTGAAACAAGAATTTCAGTTTTGACGAAAATTATTAACAATCAAATAAACGGTCTCGATCATTACATTATGCAAATGACAGAGGATATTGTAAATAGCTCAATATATCCGAAGAAAATGGGGGGTAACGCTTGAAGCACACTGAACAACCACAGGAGGGCGGGTTTAATCCCAAAAAGGCGGAATTTGGTGCAATTGGCGACGGTAAAAGTCATCCGCTTTCGGATAAATATACAACATTAGCCGAAGCACAGGTCAAATTTCCGCATGCCACATCACTTACTGACGAAATTGATTGGTGCGCGATTCAAGGAGCTATTTACGCAGCAGCGGCAAAGGGTGGAGCAGTAATCCTGCCAGCATCCATTTACATTATTAATAAACCGCTTTTGTTGCAGGAAGGAGTTATTTTACGCGGTTTAGGAAACTATGCAAAAGCAAAGAGTGCGCAAATCAGGCTGGCGGATAACGCGAACAGTACAATGTTAATGACACCGGCGGGAGCTAGCGGAAACATTGAGGATAGGAAACACCATATTTGCATTGAAAATATCTGTTGGGATGGAAACTATGAGAATCAATCGGCTGAGAATATTGCAATTAAGTTCTGGGGAGTATACGTGGGCAGTTGGATACACAATTGTTTAATTTCAAATACGTATGGTCCCGCGCTCTCACTTGCCATCGGATCAGACCTGGAAATCGTGAATACATGGATTAATGGGGCGATTACCGACGGTTATGCAGTAGAGATAAATAAAGATGCTGCTGCTGGTACACTTCAAGGATCGATTTACATGAATAATTTATATATAGAGAACACCAGAACTGCAGCAGCGGGAGCCGCTGGTGATCCAAGAAATAACCCTGACCACAGAGGTAAAGGCATTCTTATTCGTAATGTCGTGCATTGCCACATCACTGAACTCCATCAGGAAGGATTATTAATCGGAGCTGACATTGAAGATTGTCATTTAGTCAGAATTTCCGCAATGTCGTTAGCACATGTAGGTAATGAAAGTGTGCCTGATTGTGCATTTGCCAGGATGGTGGGTAAAGTGAGCCGATTAATTTATTTGGGCACAGGAACCGCACACAACTATACATCAAACTGGTCTTTTCTCAAAAAGGCTGCTGGCGTTGGTTCAAACCATTTTCCTAATATTCCACAGAATGTTGCTTATCTTGGTGAATACATTGGAACAAATGATTCTTCTTTGCCGTTATATTTCGCCAGAAGCAAAGTTACTAACGAGTTAATGGTGAAAAGGGTTGGCAGTGAATCGGAACAATTTATCAAGATTAATGCGACAGAAAATGACGAAACCCTATACGGTTATATGTCTCAGTCCGGAGAGTATACGCGTTTTGGATCAACCTATAACCAGGGTACTACGAAGAAGACATTTCTTGAGTATCGAAGTACCGGAAATTTAGGAGAACGTATTAATACCTATGCTCCCATGTATTTTGTTGATCGTAATAGCAACAGTAATTTGTCCCATGGAGCCGTATATAACCTTAACGGGGTTCTTACCAGGTACCAGGATGGAGTGCCTCAAGCCATTGTTATGGTGAGGACGGGAACAACGGCACCTACAGTGACTCCCCATTATATAGGTGAGGAGTACATTGATACGACTAATAAAATTGCATATAAAGCTGTGGGCTTAACGGCTTCTGACTGGAAGCGGCTTACAGAATGAAAATATGTTTTTTACCGAAGTAGACTATTAAAAGGGGGCGGCTCCATTATGGACGCTCATTTTGCAGCAGCCATCATTTTTTATGCAGCATTGATATCCATTGTGTTCTTGCCATTAGGATCTGTAATGATTTCCTATGTAATTATGTGCAATCTTGATGTTCCGGGCTTAGGCAATACAATAAAAATTCTTATAGTGCCATTAATACTATTACTTCGCTTCCATATCTACAGAAAACAAAATAGGTTAGAACCAAATGAAATAAATATAATTGCTAATCCCTCTTTAACTTACGGTACCTGGATTTTATTTGCTTGCTACTCTTTTTTGGCCATCTTCTGGAGCGAAACGGGGAATTATGTTGCAGGGTTGAAGTTTGTACTGCAATTAGTAGGAATTTTTCTGTTCTATATCACATTTAAACAGGCGAATCAGCTACAGCTATTGAATCGAGGATTTGTTACATCAAGTGTATTTGCTACATTGGCATTAGGTGTGCTTCAAACGTATGTTGTTGAGTCAAGCTTTGGTGTAGAATTATCCAGATTTACAGGGTTTGTAGCATCTCAGCAATATGCTGCGTTTTTGGTTGGATTGTTGGCCGTTACGCTTTGGAATTATCAGCCGAGATGGGGAGGAATGAAATTCGTTCTTTCTTGTCTGCTGCTCACGGCTTTATTTGCTAACGGAAGCCGGACCTGGTTTCTTGGTGCGGTGATTGTGTTTGCGTTTTGGCTGATTCATCGAACGTTGAAGAATCTTGCTTATGCTGCTCTTGTACATATGATGACGGGAATGGCTATTTTGGGATCGTTTATGTTATATCAGTATTCAATGGCAAATGAAAATCAATGGAGAGATGCGAACAGATTATTGGACACATATTATTCAATTGTAGAAGGGGAGGATGTAGCATCAGAGGGGACATTCGGGGCCAGGAAAATCATGAATGAAGGAATGCTGGCGGAAATCAGGGAAGGAACGACAATGCAATTATTGTTTGGTCATGGTACGTCCGCTTCGGAGAAGGTAGCAAAGAAGTACCATTCCTATATGTATAGGAACGGGGTTGAGGATCCAAACCGTGTGGCTCATAATGAATGGTTACGGATTGTGTATGAATTTGGAATTGTCGGAATAACTCTCTGGTTAACCTTTCTCATGCTTTGCCTGCTTCGATTGGTTAAACAGAAAGTTAAAATGTTGCCTTTATTGTCCTATGCAATAGGATTACTTTTTGCGTTAACGACTGAAAATATATTGATGGGTGCCGGAAATGTAGTTTTATGCGGCTTAATGATCCTTCTCGCATGCAAACAAACGCGAACTGTGCCTATCCTAACAAATGTTTTGTCAAAGAATGATAAGACAGCACCTTCAATAATTTCATTAGGGTACAGATCGGAGGTACCTTCATGAATAAGAAAATCCTGTATATTCGGAATTTTGCAAGCAAAGTAAACCCCAATTCATATAATCTTCAGGAAATCGGATTTGGCAAGGCTTTGGTAAGAAAGGGATATGACTGCGATATCATCTACTACAGCGATAATAACAAACAGAAAATTGAGGAGGTTTACAATTATTTCAACACCTCACTCCGATTAATCTGGATGAAAGGGATCAAGATTTTAAGTAACAGTATTTATTCCCAGATACTAAACAATAAATTTTTGAACCAATATGATTTGATCATTACAACGGAATATAATCAATTGATGACCTATCTGCTATCAAGGCTTTGTCCAGATAAGCTGATTTTATATCACGGACCTTATGAAGATCATAACAATTTGTTGATCAGGAAAACCTATGACAAATTATTGTTGCCTCACATCAGAAATAAAATAAGATATAACTTCGTAAAATCAGATTTGGCTAACGGATATTTGCAGCAAAAAGGATTTAAGAATCCTTTTACTTTAGGGGTGGGATTAGATCGGGATAAATTTGAAGAGAAGATGCATGTGAATCATGAAATAGAGATGGAAATGAATAAGATTAATCATAAAAAAACGCTTCTGTATGTCGGAGTGCTCGAAGACAGGAGAAATATCGAATTTATCATGGAGGTGCTTAGAAGGTTAGTTACAATAGATCAGAGTTTCCGAATGATTATTGTTGGCGAAGGGAAGAAAGAAGATAAAGAAAAATACTGGAGATTCATCTATGAACATGGGCTAGAGGACTATATTATTCATTTTTCAAAGGTGGATCAAAGGTTCCTTTGGCAAGTTTATTTTGCCAGTGATCTTATGCTGTTCCCTACGAAATATGATATTTTCGGAATGGTTTTGTTAGAAAGCTTGTACTTTAACGTTCCCATTATTTCTTCTTTGAATGGCGGATCGTCAACGTTGTTGAAAAAAGACCTTAAAGGCATTTACGTTGAAGATCTGGATGAACAAGCATGGGTTAACAGGATACTGCACATAACAAATGATTTGAACACCAAAGAGGCTATGAAATCTGAGCAGATAGTTGACAACTGTTCCTGGGATGAAATTGCAGAAGTGATGTTAAAACAGATAGTGCCAGTCTCATAATGAATGGTGGGGATACAATTGATAAAGGTTTTGTTAGTGCATAACTATTATCAACAACGTGGAGGAGAAGATAAAGTAGTTGCCCAGGAACTCGAACTTCTTCAGGCGAAAGGGATAGACGTTCAGGCTTACTCGGTTCACAATGATAAGATAAAAGAGCAAGGTATAGTTCGAAAGGCGCTAACCGCACTGGAAACCACCTGGTCCCATCAAGAATATTTGAATATAAAAAAATTATTAATGGACATGAAACCCGACGTGGTGCATGTCCATAATTTTTTTCCGCTTGTTTCCCCCTCGATATATTATGCAAGCAGACAAGCGGGGATTCCAGTGGTTCAAACTCTGCACAATTACAGGCTGATTTGTCCTGCCGCAACATTTATGAGGAACAATCAAGTCTGTGAAGAATGTCTGCATGGTTCATTAATGAATTCGGTAAAGAATGGATGCTATCGAAATTCAAAGGTTCAGACTTTACCGGTAGCTTCAATGATTAAAATCAATCGAATCATGGGAACCTGGAGCCGTCAAGTAAATCGATATATCGTTCTTACTGAATTTGCTAAAAAAAAGTTTATCCAAAGCGGGCTGCCGGCAGAACGGATCGTTGTAAAACCGAACTTTATCAAAAGGCCGCGAAAGTCTGCTTCTTTACCTCCTGTTCATAACTATATTGTTTTTGTAGGAAGAATATCTGCTGAGAAAGGAGTTCAAAATTTATTGGAGGCATGGAGGCTAGTTAGGAACAAATCAGAGACAAAGCTTCTAGTCATTGGGGATGGACCGGAAAGAGAAAGGCTGTCCGCGATGTATGGTGATGAAAGTGTGCAGTTTTTAGGAAATCAAGATGCAGAGACCGTCCTGCAATATATGGAACACGCACGATATCTGGCTGTACCCTCTATTTGGTATGAAGGCTTCCCAATGACGATTGTGGAGTCCTATTCGGTAGGCACCCCTGTATTATGCAGCAGGATCGGGGCTTTGGAGGAAGTTGTAAAGGATGCTGTCACAGGATTTCACTTTTCCCATGACAACATCGAACATATAAGTGAGACCATAGAACATGCCCTGGATAACATCCATTATCAAGAAATGAGAAATAATGTTAGAAGAGCTTATGAAGCTCTCTATACTGAAGATGTAAGTTTCAATCAAATACTAAATATATATAAGGAAGTCATTGAGGAGAACGCTTATGCAAAGACAAATGAAATATAAGTATGGAAAAATCATCAATTCCAATATTACCGCTCTTACTTTTCAAGAGACAATCATTGAATTAGAAAAATGGGTTGCAAATAAAGAAAATCATTATGTCTGTGTTTGCAATACGCATTCCATAGTGACTGCCAGCAATGATAAATTATTCGCAACTGTCCTCAATAATGCTGGGATATGTACGCCTGATGGAACGCCTGTAGTCTGGGCTTTACGTTCTTATGGGTTTACTGAACAAGATCGGGTCGATGGTCCGAATATGATGTTGAAGCTGTGTGAGCTCTCTGCTCAAAAAAAATATAAGATTTTTTTCTATGGCGGAACTGCAGAAACGTTGGAACAATTGAATCGAAAGGTCACACAGATGTTTGAAGGGATAGAAATTGCCGGTAGCTACTCTCCCCCTTTCAGGAATTTAACTGCATATGAAGAAACAGAAATCGCTGACATGATAAACACATCCAATGCTGATTTTATATTTGTTAGTTTAGGTTGCCCCAAGCAGGAAATCTGGATGTATAACAACAGAGAAAAAATAAGAGGAATCATGATCGGTGTGGGCGCGGCGTTTGAATATATTACGGGAAATATAAAACGCCCGCCTTTATTTTTCCAAAAGGCTGGATTGGAATGGGTGTTCAGGCTGATTTCTGAACCGAAGCGGCTATGGAAACGGTATGCGTACAATAATCCGGTGTATGTGTATCGTTTTTTTAAAACCTACAGAAAAAACAAAAAGATTAGCTGTTAGACATGGCAGCTTCAAATGGGAGCGGCCTCTTCAGATTACATATTTCTTAATATTAATTGATGAAGGAAGGGTGGGAGCTATGAATCTTACTGTGATCGGCACCGGCTATGTCGGATTGGTTTCCGGCGTATGTTTCTCAGATCTCGGCAATAATGTCGTATGCGTAGACAAAGACAGCCCCAAAATCGAAATGCTGCTTCGAGGAGAAGTACCGATCTACGAACCTGGTCTCAAAGAACTGATTGCGAAAAATACTGCGGAAGGCCGCTTGTCCTTCTCCACCGACATTTCCGCTCCTGTACAGGACGCGGAAATTGTGTTTATAGCGGTCGGTACGCCCCAGCTGCCGAACGGGGAAGCGAATCTGCAGTATATCGACCAAGCAGCTCGCGAGATTGCGGTTGCTTTAAACGGCTACAAAATTATCGTCACAAAAAGTACGGTTCCGGTGGGTACGAACGAACGGATCAAGCAAATCATCGGCGAACTGACGACACATCCCTTTGATGTCGTTTCGGTACCGGAATTTCTCCGGGAAGGCTCCGCGATCAAGGACACACTTCACCCCGATCGTGTCATTATTGGAGCAGAGAGTAAAGAAGCTGCGGAAACGATTGCTGTTCTGCATAGGCCGTTAACGAGCAAGATTATCGTGACCGATATTCGCAGCGCGGAAATGATCAAATATGCTTCCAACGCATTCTTGGCGACAAAAATATCTTTTATTAACGAAATTGCGAATATTTGCGAGAAAGTCGGAGCTGACGTTACACTGGTGGCGAAAGGCATGGGAGAGGATCGAAGAATCGGTGCTTCCTTCCTGAATGCTGGCATCGGTTACGGCGGATCGTGCTTCCCGAAGGATACTCACGCCTTGATCCAGATTGCGGGAAATGTAGAATATGATTTTAAATTGCTCCGCTCTGTCGTGGAAGTTAATCAGATGCAAAGATTTAACGTAATCAGTAAGCTTCAGGAATCGTTAGAGGATTTGGCAGGAAAGACAGTCGGGATATGGGGATTGGCCTTCAAACCGAATACGGATGATGTGAGGGAGGCTCCTGCGTTGGAAATTGTTCCTGCCCTTATCACACATGGTGCGAAAGTGAAAGTGTATGATCCCATTGCAATGGATAAGTTCCGCAAAGAATACAATCATGAATCTATCCTATGGAGTTCCAATGCAGTTGCAGCGGCGGCGGAATGCGACGCGTTATGTTTATTAACCGAATGGGATGAATTTGTAAAGACAGATTTACAGCAAATTGAGAAAGTCATGGATCGGCCTATACTGGTGGACGGAAGAAACGTATTTTCCCAAGAACAGATTGAAAAGACGGACTTTACGTACTATTCGGTTGGCCGTCCGATGATGAATAGATCGAATGCACAGAAACCTTCTTTTTTGAACATATAAAAAAATGGAGTGGTCTTATGAAACTCGTACTTTTATCCGGCGGATCCGGCAAGCGTTTATGGCCATTATCAAATAATTCGCGTTCGAAGCAATTTTTGAAAGTGCTCACATCGCTTGACAATAAGCCTGAATCCATGGTGCAGCGAGTATGGCGGCAGTTAGCTGCGGGGGGAATGCAGAGCAACGCATATATTGCGACAGGGAAAGGCCAGTTAGATGTTCTTCAAAGCCAACTGGGGTACGAAGCACAAATCATCGTGGAGCCGGAAAGGCGTGACACGTATCCGGCCATTGCGCTCGCGGCGGCATATCTGTATTCGATTGTAGGTGTACAATTGAATGAAATAGTAACGATCCTTCCCGTTGATCCTTATGTGGAGGATCATTTTTTTGATACAATCAAGCAATTGGAGTCCGTTATCTATAGCTCTGGCGCGGATCTGGCGCTCATCGGGGTGAAACCCACATACCCCTCCGAGAAATACGGTTATATCGTTCCTGGATATGATCGTGAAAGATATTTAGCATCTGAGTATGTAACCGTCAGTCACTTTACCGAAAAACCCGCCGAGGACAAAGCGATGGAGCTCATTGAGCAGCAAGCGCTTTGGAATTGCGGGGTTTTTGCTTTTAAGCTCGAATATATCATCAATCATTTGAAAAACAATGGACTCCCGATCCATTATGAGGAATTGCTAAAGCAATACATCCAGCTCCCAAAGCTCAGCTTCGATTACGTGGTTGTCGAAAAAGCGTCCCACATCGTAGCAGTCCCCTACGGCGGATATTGGAAGGATCTTGGGACCTGGAACACGTTGACGGAGGAAATGGCCAGTCATCAAGTAGGCAAAGGTATCATAACATCTGATTGTATGAATACACATCTGGTTAACGAATTGGATCTGCCGGTAACGATCCTTGGAATTTCTAACGCTGTTGTTGCCGTAAGCCCGGATGGAATACTGGTTTCACAGAAGGAATCCAGCCCCAGAATTAAAGATGTTTTGAAGCATATGGATGATCAGCGGCCTATGTATGAGGAACGCCGGTGGGGGTGGTATAAGGTGATCGACTATGACAAATTGCAGCAAGGCGGAGAGGTATTGACAAAGAGAATCCATATAGATGCCGGAAAAAATGTAAGCTACCAACAGCATATGAAACGCAGCGAAGTTTGGACGATTATTTCCGGAACCGGGTATTTTCTGCTGAATGAGAAGATGATTCCCGTGAAGGCTGGGGATGTACTGCACATTCCGGTTGGGGCGAGGCATAGCATTAGAGCGTTGGAAGCTCTGGATTTTATCGAGGTGCAGCAGGGGAGCGAGTTGATTGAAGAAGATATCGTAAGATTGGAGACCTCCTGGGAAGAAATGCTGCAGGCTCGTATTGGGAGATGAGCGTTTGTTTTGCGAAAAAAATACAATACAAAATGGGCAATCACCTATAAGGGAAAGCATTACAAAAGCATATATGGGAAAAAGAAAGCTTATGATTTGTATGCCAAATTAAGCCAAATCCTGGATGGTTTGGAAATCGCACCTGCAACGAAGCGGGAGAAGCAGCAGCCTGTCATCGGTAAAGCAAGAAAAGATTATAACCGCCAATGGCGGGCGAATAACAAAGAAAAAGTGAAAGAATACAACAGGAAATATCGTTTGAAGCGAAAAGGGCCGGATTAATAAGTGAGAAGGGAAAACAGTTCTGAATTGAAAACGGGACTATTGGATTGTTGACTTAGTTCGATTTGGGAAAAAACCATTTGATGGCGGGGATTCAAACATAACATGTTTTGCTTACTTGCGACCAATGTAGTATACGGAACGAAATTCAGTACTAGAGGACTAACAAAGGTTGAATAATTTCTACAGAAATTATCAAATTCTTCTCTACAAGTTTCGTCAAACATTTTCTATCGTATACGGTATGATATTCCTAAAGAAATGGATGCGATGATTTTCGTTCCTTATCTGGGCACCTTAGGACGTTAGGAGCAAGTGGTGCAACCGGCCTTTCTACTTATATAAAAACAATTGTGGAATAATTTGTATTTTTGTAATAAAAAATAACAGTTCCCGTTGTTAGAGAGGAAGGTTGTGCAATATGCGTGATGACGGCAAGATAGTGCTGGAAGTAAAAGAAGTTCTCGATTATCTTGGTATAAACTATGACAAATGGAGAAAGTTTAGCGACGCGCATGAGGCACGTAACCGGAATCAGGCTGAAGACCCGATAGGCTTATTGCCTGAAAGGCATATTAATGATTTGTAGCCTTCCGCTGAACCTGCGTAAGCTTCTTCGTCTAACTTTACAAATTTTAAAATCTTCCCCATGCGCAGCAAGGAATCTGCTGCTTTTCTCCACGATTGCAAGGTAATAAAGACCCGGTATATTTCTCCTTCCAATGAACTAAATATAACAGAGTTAATTAAGTATTTGGCAGGACAAGTTTGCATGACCGGTAATGCAGAAGAGTAGGAGTCGGCCAGAATATCATCTGGCCGGCTTCTTAGTGCTCTAATGGGTAGAGACAAACTCCGGTGTGTTTAATTTAGATGATTTTATAAAACAGGCCTTTCTCCAATCTGAGAATAGTGCCTTTCGTTATGAAACAAAAAGGGGTGGGTAGGTTGGAAGAGAACAGAAATGGGGCGCTTGAAGAAATAGGTGTTAGAGTACAACAATTTGGTGCTAAAGGTGATGGTGAGGCTAATATAAAGGATTTTGGGGCGACAGGTAATGGAACAACCGACGATTATTCTGCACTTGTTAAAGTTTTACAAGAGTCCAATGACGTACTGTTACCCAGCGGAGTGTACCTTATTGGATCTGATGTGACTATAGATGTTACCAAACAATTGAGATTTGGTGCAAATGCATGTCTAAAACCTGCGAATGGTGTAACCATAACATTCAACGGTGGTATAGATGCTAATTATAGCTCTTGGATTTTTGATACCTCTCTGGGCGGAGTGATAGGAGGTAATCCACAAGTTGAGAAAGTTTCTGTACGTTGGTTCGGAACCTCATGGGCAAATGCATTTCAACTTGCTACAGATTTAGTAAGTTCTAATGGAGGAGGAAAGGTATTTATTCCTTCAGGAACTTATATATTTGATAAGAAAGTTACTCCCCGTAGTGGCGTACATTATGAAGGCAATGGAACTAGTACTGTGATAACAGCCTCTAAGCTTATGCTGGCAGTATTTCAAAACGATATAAATGGGCCAGACATTGATTCTGTCACATGGAAAAATATCCGTTTCGTCGGTGGTGTAGTCGATGAAGGGGAGTATCCTAGACATGAGAGAACCTCAAGTCCAAATATGCAAAACTCTATATATTTATCAGGTTCCCTGTTAGAAGGGATTAACTTCCCTAAAGTTTCTAATATAACTATACGTGAATGCTGGTTTGAAAATATAGAAACATTACCTTTTATACTCAGAGGGGTATCTGGAGAATCCAAGGTAACTGATTGCCATTTGTCTAATAATATGGATGCTGGATTTGTATGGTGTGAAACAGTTATCTTTACAGACAATTATATTACAAAATCCGCAGATAACGGTGTATCTATTTCCCGTGCCTGTGAGAAAGTTATATGTAATGATAATATTATCGATCTATCTTGTTATGCTGGTATCTGGCTTTCGGGTTGGTTATCTGGTGAACCTAATAATCCAGTTCCGGATGCTCCAGGACCTAAATACTTCGAGTGTTCGGGTAATACAATCACAAACTCAGGTATGAGTGGCATATCTTTAGCTGATGCACCTCAATACGGTTCGGTTGTCGGCAATACTATCGACACAGTATTCCGTGGGACTGTGGATGTGCCTCAGGATAACTATGGTAACGGGATTGTTATCAATAACTTCCCATCTACGGCATATAATAATGATGGTATTGAACTATATGCAGAAGGGATATTGGTGGCTGATAATACTATACGTAAAGCACAGAGAAATGGTATACACTTAAGAGGATCTAAAGGTGTCAAACTTAGTGACAACTTGATTATAGATTGCGGTGCGGAAACTTATCTAGACGGATCTGTTATTGGTGCTACAAACCGAGATAGAAATGTAGGCATCTGTTTAGATGCTACGGCCACCACAACTATCTCCAACATATTTATACTGGATAACGTAGTTATAGATACCAGACAGACACCTCTATGTAACTATGCAGTGATTGCTGTGGGAGTATCCAACTGTCAAGTTCTCGGAAACAGGCAGAGTAACCTAAGAAATCCTCTCATTTCGGGTTTATCTCAGGATATCGGTAATACAAACATACTTGAGAATGAATTGGTGGCACAATCTAACAGTGGTAATGTTACAGGGTATGTTGGTGCAGAGACGGGATCTAATAGACGTATGGGGTTTCTTAAGAAACCAGGAGTCATACCTATTTTAGCTATAGGCGCTTCAGCGGCATTAGAAGTACATGTTGCAGATAAACCAAACATAACAGACCCTGCTGCTAAATTAACCAAATTGTTTACTTTTTCAGGAAATGGTCGTATATATTTCGGCAATGATCTTAGCGTTGACCTTTTCCGGGAGGGTAATACACTAAAGACGTCTACTAACCTTAAAACATCACAAAACTTGCAAACGGAAAGTAGTGCTTGGAATGCGGGTCATTTGACTTTGGGCACTTATCATTTCTGGGTTGATGCAACTGGTAAACTCAGAATTAAAAATGGTTCACCTACGTCAGATACTGATGGTACGGTCGTGTAGGTTCATAAAAAATAGGAGCTGTCCCAAAAGTGTTCGCATGACATGGGAACATCCCAATTACAACATAAAAGGACCTCAAATCCACTGTATTAGTGGAGATTGAGGTCCTTTTTTCGAAGAAATTCGGTTTAACACATCCAGTCGGTGTATGATATTACGCTTTATTTATACTCATCTATTTCGTTTCTATGATATCAGTTTTTCTTGTTGCACGCCCTTGACTTAGACTGCTGACTCACAGGGAACTGATTTGCCTTATTTACATATACCCTTTATCTCCATACGGCTGAAGACGGTCCAGCCACACCTTTTCCAGCTTCTCCAGCGCATCCTTCGCATCAAAATAGCCGGACTCCGGTTTCTTTAGCACCTCCAGTACCTCGATTTCGAAGGCATCCTCTCCGTCCCTCGACCAATCGGCTTGCAGAGCGGCGTTCCGGCTTGAACCCATGTTCAGCTCAAATCGTTTGCCGTTCAGCGACTTTAAGTTGGGGGTGGAGCTGATGAACAGCTTTCCGGTTTTCTTATGGCGGATGCAGTACACCCCGGCTTCAATCTTGACTTCTTTATATTGTTCCACAAGTTCTTTTCTGCGGTTCATGATTCCCATCCCTTTCTTATTCGGCGACCCAGTACTGGCTGCCGTCCTCTTTGCGATCCATCAGGCCATACTCTATGAGATACCTGCGGACTGTAACATAATCATCGTAGGCGGAAGAGAGCACTTCGTTGACTTCCTTTTCGGTATACATTCTGCCCCGTTCAAATCGTTGGACAAGGTGGCGCAGGACGATCAGCTTATGCTTCTGCTGCAGATCGAACGTTTTCAGGCGGCCATCAGGTCCGTCCGGAAAATATTTGGCCAGCACCTTCTTATTTTCTTCGGCTGTAATGTTGTAGCGTTCATCGAGCATCGGAGCTTTCACCGGCACTTCAACGATGGCGGGAGCATGACGGTCCCGGTCCTTCTGCAGCTCCATCAGTGTCAGGAAAACTTTGGCCTGCCGTTCTTTCTCCTTCAAGGCAAAACGGTGATTCCGGATGGTGGACGCGCTGCCGATGCCCGTTTCCTTCTGCACCTCGCTATCGCTTTTTCCTTGATAAAAAAGGTGCAGCAGCCTGCTCTGATGCTCGGTCAGTCCGGTCAACTTCTTGTCGAGGCCGATGAGATAGTCGAAGACGGAGCCGTATTTTTGCACAATATGAAGCTTCATGTACCGTTCAGCGCTGTAAAAAACTCCGTCCTCCTGATAAATAATTCCTTCCTCCAACTCGGTCCCGTCCAGCAGACAGATATATTTATCGTCCTGCCGAATGTAGCCTTTTTTCAAATCATCTATATGAACACTCCAAAACAGCCCGGGTAAATCCAACATTATATAAACACCTCATTGAATTGTTTATTTATTATATAGATAATATAAAATTTTGTTTGTATTTTGTCAAATGTAAATGATATTTTTCTTTTACTATGTTGATATCCCTAGTAGTACTGTGAAATAAATCCTGAGGAGGCGAGAACATGTTCAGTCAATATGGGGAGTTATGTACCGAGGTATACAACCTGACCAAACCGGCCGGATATCAATACAACCGTAAGCCGGAGTATGCCGGACAAATGATAACTTATGAAGCCGTCAAGCCATAATGATGTTCCATGAAAGGATTATGCAATAAAGAGGTTAGTCTCGATGCTCAAGGGGATCTTGACAAAATTACGGAAGAAAGAGTGTGGAAATTAACGAGTCGAGGAAGTACTTCCATATAAAAAAAGGCCGTCCGAAGACGGCCTTTCCACCCGTGGCGCTATTGAAACCTTGATCCGCATCCCGCGCCTCCGTACCACTCTGTTGATTAGAGAGTAACGGATCGGGTAAGGGATACGTTCAACATGGGATTACTAATGTTGACGCACCTCCTTTCCTGATGTTTACACTTTATCATAGTAAGACTCCATTATCCAGTGTTTTGTAAAAAAAATTTTAAACGGGTAAAGAGGAGAATCCGGTCACGAGGAATAGTGGATGACCATGCTCAACTTGACCATTTTGGTAATATCCCACACTCGTTAAGTTTATATGAAAAAGGTAAATTGCTCGCTTCGTTTGAAATTTTATTACATAAATATTATTTTATATTGAAATTTTATTTCCGATAATGTAAACTGAGCTTTAATCAAAGAGGAGATGGTAGCTGTTGCTGGATAATTTGAAAACGGAAACAAGGAATCAGCGCTCGACGGATCTAGACCAACTGTCAACATTA
Organism: Paenibacillus medicaginis; assembly: GCF_042138635.1. Classification (NCBI taxonomy): domain Bacteria; kingdom Bacillati; phylum Bacillota; class Bacilli; order Caryophanales; family Paenibacillaceae; genus Paenibacillus; species Paenibacillus medicaginis. The sequence continues at coordinate 148,743 of NZ_JBHIRY010000005.1, forward strand.
TCGGTCTTGGAGCTTATGCAGGAGGAAGATGCAAAAGTATCGTTGGCAATATGGGAGAAGCTTCCTGAAATCGAACGTGTAACGAAATGTGTTATCGAGAGCTTTAAGCAGGGGGGGCGGCTCATTTATACGGGAGCCGGTACAAGCGGTCGCATGGGAATTTTGGATGCCGTTGAATGCGTTCCGACCTTTGGTACTGACCCGGACATGGTGCAAGGAGTGATTGCCGGTGGCGATGAGGCCATCCGCATGGCGGTGGAAGGCGCGGAGGATTCAGTGGAACAGGGCATGAAGGACCTGGAAAAGCTTAATTTAAGCGACAAAGATATCGTTCTCGGTGTTGCAGCGAGCGGGCGAACCCCTTATGTCATTGGCGGGCTGCAATATGCGGCCGGGGTTGGAGCTGCCACGGCTAGCCTGGCATGCAATAAAGACGCTGAAATCAGCAACTACGCCGAATACCCGATTGAAATTATAACCGGTCCGGAGGTGTTAACGGGGTCTACTCGTCTAAAAGCCGGAACGGCGCAAAAGATGGTGCTCAATATGATTTCAACGGCGGCCATGATTGGTATCGGCAAAACGTACAGCAACTTCATGGTAGATGTCCAGCCAACTAACGAAAAGCTGGTAGTTCGGGCTAAATCGATGATCAGAGAGATTACAGGATGCGATTACGAAACCGCTTCCAGATATTACGAATTAAGCCGGCATCAAGTAAAGGTGGCCGTGATTATGCTGCTCGCGGGGCTGGACTATGAGGAAGCACAGAGGAAACTGCAAGAGGCGGACGGATTTATACGGCGGGCCTTACAACAAAAGTAAAGGGGATATGACCATGGCAAAAGAGAAGGATTTGGCCTTAGGCATTCTGGATTCGATCGACGGCATCCAAAACGTCGAGGTAGTAACCCATTGTATGACACGCGTCCGTCTTACCTTGCGGGATGTGGATGCCGCCGATATCGAGCGACTGAAAAAAGTGCCCGGCGTATTGGGCGTCGTTGTTGAATCCACCCTTCAAGTGATCGTGGGCCCGGGCATCGTCGGCAAGGTGGCGAATGAAATAGCCGATATCAGTGGAGTCGAGATGGGGGAGATCATCCCACTGAATGTGTCGGCTGCGGGCAGCGGACGGCCTGACCATAAAGCTGAAGCTTCCAGAATAGCGGCTGAAAACAAAGAAAAATATAAAAAACGGAATGATACGCCCATTAAAAATTTTCTGAGATCCATTGCCCACATCTTTATTCCATTAGTCCCTGCTTTTGTAGCCGCCGGGCTGCTGGCGGGAATCACCTCCGTTATTGCCAACTTTATCACGTCAGGGCATCTGAACGGGGAGGGCTGGCAGCAATTTAATCTGATCCTGAATGTGATCAAAAACGGCGTCTTCTCCTATATGGCGATTTTCGTAGGGATCAACTCTGCCAGGGAATTCGGCGCAAGCCCATCCTTGGGAGGAGTCATCGGGGGTGCCACACTGCTGACGGGAATGAAGCCGGAGCTGCCTATCATGAATCTGTTTACAGGCGAGCCGCTTATCGCCGGTCAAGGCGGGATTATTGGTGTTGTCCTGGCCGTGTGGATTTTATCTGTAATTGAGAAAAGATTGCATAAGATTATCCCCAATTCGATCGATCTGATCGTAACTTCCTTTCTTAGTGTGCTGGTGACCGGACTGTTGACCATTTTTCTGATCATGCCCTTTGCGGGTTTCGTCGCAAGCAATCTGCTGATCGCCGTCAACTGGATTCTGAACGTCGGGGGCGCAGTGTCCGGGTTTGTATTAGGCGGAATTTGGCTGGTCATGGTTATGCTGGGCATGCATCATATTATGACCCCCATTCATATTGAGCTTATCAACCAAACGGGGGTGACCGTACTGTTGCCGATCCTGGCGATGGCAGGAGCAGGGCAGGTGGGCGCGGCGCTTGCGCTTTGGATCCGCTGCTACAAAAACAAACCACTGATCAATATCATCAAAGGTGCCCTGCCAGTCGGTGTATTGGGCATCGGCGAGCCGCTCATTTACGGCGTGACCCTTCCGCTTGGAAAACCCTTTGTGACAGCATGTATTGGCGCCGGGTTCGGCGGAGCCGTGATCGGTTATTTTGGCAATGTCGGGGCCATTGCCATCGGAGCCTCCGGCATTGAAATGCTCCTGCTGATCGCGGACGGCAAATGGTGGATTTATTTGCTCGGCCTCGTAACGGCATACTTCTTCGGATTTTTGTGTACCTACTTGTTCGGTGTGCCAAAGGAAGCAAGACAGCCTAAAGAGGCGTAGTCGAAGCGAACTCATTCCGACTAAGGACCAGGGAAGAATTAAAAAGGAGTGATTTAAAGTGGGTGGCGTACTTGTTTCACTGACAGAGCAAAGCATCGATTGTACTTTGAAATACCTGGCCTTCATGCGGCAATACGGGTTTGATACGATTTTTACCTCCCTGCAAATGCCCGAGGAATCGCCTGACGAACTGTTTGAACCGCTGGGACGGATCGGCGGATTCGCAAAGGAGCATCAGATGATGCTGATGGTGGATGTGTCCCCGAGAGCCTTTCAAAATTTCTCGCTGGATCAACTTAGAGAGCGGGGTGTTACGGGGCTCAGAATCGATTATGGGATGGAAAATGACGAGATCGCCGCGCTTACTCATCATTGGCAGGTTTCTCTCAATGCCAGCACGATTGACCAGTCCTTTCTGAATGATCTCAGAAGACTTGGGGCTGACTTCAACGCTCTGGAGGCATGGCATAATTATTATCCCCGTCCGGAGACAGGGCTTGAATGGAGCACGTTCAAAGCACAAAACGAATGGCTAAAATCACAGGGTCTTAAGGTTGGGGCCTTCATTCCGGGGGATGGGCAGCTGCGGGGGCCCTTATACGAGGGATTGCCCACGCTGGAGCAGCACCGGCATCAATCGCCGTTTGCCAGCTATCTGGAGCTGCTTATCGAAGGAGCGGTGGATCTTGTAGTCATTGGAGATTTATCGCTTGGCGAGTGGTCGATGTCGCAGTTTATTTCATGGCATGAAGGCACCGTGCTGCTTGGTGTCCGTGATCAGCGCCCGTCTCATGTGTGGAGCGAAGTTCATCATAACCGGCCGGATATCGCGCGCGACGTCATTCGCTCGGAGGATGCGCGAAGACATTTTAAAGGAAATATCCCGCCTGCCAATTGTGTAGAACGGCCGTCTGGAGCCTTGACCCTGGATAATGACCATTACAAACGTTATAAAGGAGAGTTTCAAATCGTACTGAATCCTTTACCGCCTGATGATCGTGTAAACGTCATCGGATATGTGATCCAGGAAGATCTTCCTTTGCTGCGTTTTCTGCAAAAAGGAAGGTATTCCTTCCGTTTTCTTGCCAGAGAATCGGATCGGGAATAATATTAAAGTGAGTATTGAGATAGTATAAAAATAAAATGGAGGCGTTGGTGTGGGTGTTGGTCAAATATTGTCACGAATTGAAAATGTGATGCCTAAATTGACGCAATCCGAGCAAAAGGTGGCGCGGTTTGTCCTGTCTGCTCCGGAAGAAGTCGTATTTATGTCGGTGCACGAGATGGCGGATCGCTCCCTTTCCAGCAGCGCTTCCGTTGTCCGCTTTTGCCGCTCCATGGGTTTGAAAGGTTTTCCGGAATTAAAAGTGGCGTTATCGGCCGACCTGGCCAATGACCAAAAGTCCGGTTACTATGATTTGAACAAGAACGACAGCTCGGCCAATCTGGTCGATAAAATTCTTTCCAATGCGGTGCAGTCCCTGAGAGACACGGTGGGCCTGCTTGATATCGAAATGATAGAGAAGGCGGCGCAAAGCCTCTACAACGCTCCGGCAATTTTCGCTTACGGCGTAGGTGCTTCGGCATTGGTGGCGGAGGACATCGCGCAAAAATGGCTGCGTTTGGGAAAGAACGCTTATGCTCTGTCGGATGTGCATGTTCTGACGATGAGCATGGCGAACGCGCCCAAGGGCAGCGTTTTTATAGGAATATCTTATAGCGCGTCTACCAGGGAAGTATTGCAATTAATGAAGTTCGCCAATAAAACCGGGCTGGTAACGATCAGCTTTACCGGATTCGGACGGAGCGAGCTTTCAGAAATCAGCGATTTCAGCCTGTATACTTCCCTGGCTCCGGAAGCGAAAGTCAGAAGCGCGGCGACCGGCTCCAAGCACAGCCAATTTTTCATTATTGACGTGCTGTATTACGTTTGTGCTTCAATGGATATCGAGACTTCGCTCGACAAAATTCAAAAGACCAGGGATGCGATTCAGGATTTGAAGCAGATCGAGGAATAAATGAAATGATTATACCTGTATGAAAAAACGCTGATCCCTTCAGCGTTTTTTTTCATATTAGTAACGGAATATCGTGCACGATAAGGTGCTAGTATTTTAATGCGAATTTTTTGATTTAAGGTAAAAGTATCCTTTAATCTGCGCTCATATATACACATAGTCCTGATGAAATGGTACAATATTCCTATGTTTTAATGAAGAGATTGCTATAGGGATGACTTTAAAGCACGAACTGGCACAAGTATGCATAAGTCGAGCGGAAAAATTGCTCTCTCAAGAAACCATAGATGATGACTCCTCACATGAACTTGATGTGTGTATAAAAGCCATTGAGTTTGCAGGTACTCTTTTGGGCGATCATATAAATCGATGTAATGAGATTATAAGTCAGATGGAGGTACATGAAGAATTGGATTACTTGAGACAGGAGTTTCATTCATTCATTAAATTTCAGTGATGCCGGTTGCATATGAATGAATTACCAATGTACACCGAGAACAAACTTATGCTTTACCAGTTGGTTTATAGGTTAACGAAGTGTGAATCCTCGCATTTTTGCGGCCATTAACCATACGTGACTGAAGATGCATAAACGAAAGGGACAATTTCGGGCGTAAAATCATGGGCCCCTAGTGCACTATTTCATAAGTTCGTTCTCTGAGAAAAATGACATATGACGTGTGGTGAAACTTGGTGCGAGATAGTTAATAAAAGAAAGAGCCAATCACACCAAGGTGAGTTTGATGAAATCCATTCGATTGACGACCAAAGAGCGAAAACGGATTAGAAAAATGATGCTCGGTCAAAAGATCGCCTTACGTCTGAAACAACGGGCCACCATCATTTGGAAATTAGCGATGGAGCATGCTTCTGTCACGCAAGTTGCCATGGAGGTCGGCGTGACGGAGAAAACAGTACGTAAATGGCGCGATCGCTTTGCCCAGGAACGCATCCCCGGACTAGAAGATGCTCCACGCTCGGGCACACCCGCTACGTTTGACCCGGTACAACGGTGCGAAGTCATCGCCATTGCCTGTGATAAACCGGAACATCACGGGTTGTCCGGTCAAGTCTGTTGGACCTATGACACGTTAACGGAAGTCGTGCAACGAGAAGTTGACGGCCCTTCCATAAGCCGTTCCAGCGTGTGGCGGACTCTCGAAGAAAACGCCCTCAAGCCCCACCGGCAGACGTTATGGTTGCACACCTTTCGCCGAGTCCCCTCAAGCCTTGGTCCGCATGCTCATTGACCAAATTCCCTTTGCCCTTGCCGACCTGTAGGTCAGCTTTTTTTGCACGGTACGGACTTTTGAAATGTTCTACTAGGAGGGATAGTTATAAACCGTGCTTATTCCGGTCATCTCCGCTACTTTATGTAGATGCCCAAATTCGCTTCAATAAACATAAGACTGAAGATTGTATAGCAATCACAGGGAGGGTCAGCATATGGATTACAGATTGCATTCGTTGTTTCAGCCTTTACAGATTAATGGCACTACTCCGGGAAGCAGATATGTTGAATGTCTCCCTTCCGCTGCGGTGCTCCCGTACGTGGCTTGCTACTGGGAATCAGGTACGGAAGAGTGGACGATAGATGGATTAGCTGAGCTAAATGAGCTGGATGTGATGGAAGATGTGTCTGTAACTGCCAGGGTATTGCCAGACGGCTGCTCGGATATCCTGATAACCAACGATCTTATGCAGGGAGAACTGGACATGTCGTATTGCGGTAATTATACACAGCCTTTCGCGTTTTATAAGGAGCCCTCAAAGGCAGCGGCAACAAACGGGACAGGGACTGGGTATACCTTTGGGGTACGCTTTTTTCCGGGCGGGGCGCGGGTCTTCCATGGTATGGCTCTGGATGAGTTCACAGACCGGCGGATTCCGCTGGAGCAGTGCTGGCCGGGGACCGTAGGAGAATTGCAGGAGCTGCGTGAACGGATGCAGCAGACGACAAGCTTCCGAGAGCGGGTTCGACTAATAGATGCCTATCTGAATAGATGGCTGAATGATGCGCTGTTGTATCGTCGTATGCCTGGGAGCGATCTGCTTAAGAATGTGCTGCACCGTATATTCACGAGCAGAGGTCAGAGCAGCATTAAGGAGCTTGCTACACTGGAGACCGTTAGTGAACGGCAGTTGCACCGCAGCTTTAAGCCATGGATCGGTATCAGCCCAAAGCGCTTTAGTGAGGTGGTGCGCTCTCATCAGGTGCTGGCTTGTATTCAGCGGGGAAATGTCCACGATTGGCCCGAAATAGCTTTGGCATACGGCTACTTTGATCAGGCCCATCTGATTCGGCATTTTCGGGCTTGGTATGGTGCGACTCCAGGTGTAGCAGCGCAGGAGCATCAGCAAAAGTTGTCCGTTATGTACAATACATCCAGAATTTCTTCCGGTAGATTGAGATCATGAGCTGTAACATTCGATCTATGAAAGCTCAAACAAAGTAAAGGGGAGACGAAAGATGAGTGGAACTTTTCAGATGCGCGATCATTTGCTGCAGGAGCTGGAGACGGGTACAAGAACAGGAGCGGGGCTAATTCGCCGTATCCGTCCTGAGGACTGGGCTTATCGGCCACAAAATAATATGCGTTCCTTGCAGGAACTGGTGCATCATTTCGTACAGATTACTGCCTCGGACCTCGCAATAATGCAGGCACAGGGAGAAGCTGAGGTGGCTGAGGTGGAGAACCGCCTGTCTGGGCTGGATGATCCTGAGCGCTTGGCGGCAGCTTTGTGGCGCAACTACGAGACGTATAAGAATTATATCGTGTCATTGAGCGAAGAAGACCTGCTGAACCACTCGACCAAGGCGTTCTATGCAGAGCAAGGGCACTTACAGGCCCAGTGGCAGATCGAGACGCTAACGCACGTTTTCCATCACCGCTCACAGCTGTATAACTATCTGAAGCAGTTGGGGCATGAGCTGCATTTTACAATGCTGTATATGTAAGTGAATTGCTTAAAGGATTCAAGAATCGAAAATATTTTATTTGTAAAAAACATGTAATATTAATATGCGATCTGCTTGCGTCAATGCCGACGCGGGTGGGTCGCTTTTATCTTGCGTGGATGCGCGCCTATCCGGTATAATATGGTACATACGATGATTGAACATCGGTCCTCCGCAGAGACAAACGTTGATCTGACGCGGTTTACCGCAAAATATTACCGGGGTATAGCGCAGTCTGGTAGCGCGCACCCTTGGGGTGGGTGAGGTCGTGGGTTCAAATCCCGCTACTCCGATATGCTTCTTGATCATGTCCTGCTGACGCTATACAGCGCGGCGGGACATTTTCATTCTGCTCGCCCTTCCCTCAGAAATACATAGAGAAAGAAGGTATAGGATGCTCCGCCGATTTTTCAGCTATTATCTGCCTTACCGGCCGCTCTTTATTCTGGATTTCACGTGTGCCGTCTTTGCCGCGCTACTGGAGCTGGGTTTTCCGCTTGCGGTCAATTATGTCGTGGATAAACTGCTTCCACAAGGAGAGTTGCGGTCGATTCTGTTGGCTTGCCTGGGGCTGCTGGGCATTTATGCATTAAATACAGTGATGCAGTATATTGTGAACTATTGGGGGCACATGCTGGGCATCAATATTGAGACAGACATGCGCCGCAAGCTGTTCGAGCATATGCAGAAGCTGTCCTTCCGTTTCTTCGATAACAACAAGACAGGTACGCTGATGTCACGGATTACGAATGATCTGATGGAAATCGGCGAAATGGCGCACCATGGACCAGAGGATTTGTTTATTGCGATTATGACGCTGCTGGGTGCCTTTACGCTGATGTCGTTTATTCACCTGGAGCTGGCGCTTCTGATCTTTGCAGTGATTCCACTGCTGATCTGGCTGTCGATCTATTTCAATAAAAAAATGACGCGGGCGTTTGACGGCATGTACAGCAGCATGGGCGAATTCAATTCCCGTGTGGAAAATACGATTGGCGGCATTCGTGTTGTACAGGCTTTCTCGAATGAAGAGTTTGAAAAGCAAAGATTCAATCATGACAACGGCCGCTTCCGCGCAGCCAAGCTGACGGCCTATAAAATTATGTCCAAGGGCCTATCCATGAGCTATGTGCTGACCCGGCTTGTATCTCTCTTCGTCCTGATCAGCGGCGCTTATTACGTCATTCGCGGAGAGCTCACCTATGGCGAATTTGTCGGCTTTATCCTGCTGTCCAACGTATTTTTCCGGCCTATTGATAAAATCAACGCCATCATTGAGAGTTATCCCAAGGGTATAGCGGGCTTCAAGCGCTTTACAGCGCTGATGGACATGGAGCCGGAGGTGGCGGATTTTCCAGAGGCCGTGGAAGTGGAGAACCTGAAAGGGGATATCCGCTACCGCGGAGTGAGCTTCGGGTATGGGGAGAAGGAAAAGGTACTGCAGAACATCCATCTTGATATCCGGGCTGGTGAGACGGTTGCTTTTGTAGGACCCTCAGGTTCGGGCAAAACGACGATCTGCAGCCTGCTGCCCCGTTTCTATGACGTCGACAGCGGCGCCATTACGGTGGATGGAATGGACATCCGGCAGATGACCCTGTCCTCCTTGCGCCGTCAGATCGGCATCGTGCAGCAGGATGTATTTCTGTTCTCCGGCACCATCCGCGAAAATATCGGCTACGGCAAGCTGGATGCCAGCGACAAGGAGATTTGGGAAGCGGCGCGCAGAGCGCAGCTTGTGGATTTTATCCGTTCCCAGCCTGATGGGATGGATACGGTCATCGGCGAGCGGGGTGTGAAGCTGTCGGGCGGGCAGAAGCAAAGGCTGGCCATTGCGCGCATGTTTTTGAAAAATCCGCCGATCCTCATCCTGGACGAGGCTACATCCGCGCTGGATACGGAGACGGAGGCCGCAATCCAGCAGTCCCTTGCGGAATTGTCCGAAGGCAGGACAACACTGGTCATTGCCCACCGGCTGGCGACCATCAAGAATGCGGACCGGATCATCGTCGTCACCGAGCAGGGGGTTACCGAGCAGGGCAGACATGATGATTTGATCGCATCCGGAGGAGTGTACAGCCGTTTGCATGCCGCCCAGTTCGGCTCATGACCTGTCATCTGAATTTACCCTATAGAGTAAAAGGCCAATCCGCTGGATATCCGTGGATTGGCCTTTTAAAATTTTATTTATTATAATGGGAAATGGCCTGATCCATATCAAATTTGCATTAATATGTTGAAAAATAGGAAATGTTATCGGAGTGCAAAATTTTATACAATGGTAATTAGGAAGGAAAGCGCTTATAAAATTGATAGGCAGTCTTGCACTCCAGGAAATGCCGGAGCATACGCATTTTCTTCCTCTTAAACTCAAGAATGAACTCTGTGAAACGGATGATGGACGGAGTTTTGTAATAGGCTGGAAATGAGCACGTTGATTTAAAGACCGATTCCGTCCAGCGATGAATCCCAAAACATGACGAAGGGAACGAGATGACGATGGCAGACAGTGACAGACAAGTGCCATGGCAGACGTATTACGGACCGAACCTGGGGTATGTGCAGGAGCAGTATGAAAATTTCATCAAGGATCCGGCTTCCGTGGATCCGACGTACCGGCAGCTTTTTGAACAGTGGGGTGAACCTCCTCAGTCGGAGGGGAGCAATGTTCCCGTATTTTCCGAAAGACAGGGGGGGACCACGGTTGTACTGCCGGCGGTCGATACAGGTCTATTGCAGAAAGCGGTTACAGCGGGCAAACTGGTCTCGAATATTCGCGCTTATGGCCATCTCGCAGCCGATATTGACCCATTGGGATTGAGTCCGAAGGCGGACACCGGATTGCTTGAACCGGAGTTTTACGGGCTGACAGAGCAGGATTTGAAGGCTTTTCCTGCTTCTTTGATCTGGGACGCTGCTCCCCAGGATGCCCTCAACGGATGGGATGCCGTTCAAAAGCTGCGTGAAGCCTATACGGGCCCATTGGCGTTTGAATTTACGCATATCCATGATGAGAAGGAAAGGGACTGGCTGAATCGCAAGGCGGAATCGGGCTTGAGCGAAGAGTCGTTAAACGTCGAGGAACGGAAGGCTCTGCTCGGCAGGCTGGTTGAAGTGGAGCAGTTTGAGGAATTTTTGCATAAAACCTTCGTCGGACAGAAGCGCTTCTCAATCGAAGGCAATGACGCGCTTGTACCCCTGATTGATGAAGTGGTGCACAGCGTTATCCAGGCCGGCGCAAGCCATGTCCTGATGGGGATGGCCCACAGGGGGCGGCTGAATGTGCTGGCTCATGTGTTGGGCAAACCGTACAGCAAAGTCTTTGCCGAGTTCCACCATTCCCCGAACAAGGATATGATTCCGTCCGAAGGCTCGACCGGCATCAATTACGGCTGGACAGGGGACGTGAAATACCATCTGGGAGCCGACAGATATGTGAAAGAAGGAGAAGCTGTCCGTGCGCGTCTGACGCTGGCGAACAACCCAAGCCATCTGGAATATGTGAATCCGGTGGTGCAGGGATACGCACGCGCGGCGCAGGAGGACCGCAGCGCCCCGGGATATCCGGTACAGGATGTCAACAAGGCTGCAACCATCCTTATGCATGGCGACGCGGCTTTCCCAGGGGAAGGCATTGTTGCGGAAACGCTGAACTTTAAAGGCTTGAGAGGCTTCAGCAATGGCGGAACCATTCATATTATCGTAAACAACAGGCTCGGCTTTACGACTGACAGCAGCGATTCCAGATCGACTCATTATGCAAGTGATCTGGCCAAGGGCTTCGAAATTCCGATCATTCATGTGAATGCGGATAATCCGGAGGCCTGCATCGCTGCGGCGCGTATTGCGGCCGAATACCGGAATATATTCAAGAAGGATTTCCTGATTGATCTGATCGGCTACCGCCGCTACGGCCATAACGAGACGGATGATCCGGAAACAACCCAGCCGCTCGTTTACCGCAAGGTGAAGAAGCATCCGACAGTTAGCAATTTATATGGCAAATACCTGGCGGAGCAGGGCGTGGTGGACGCATCCTTCCGCAGCAGCCTGGTGGAAGAAGTGCAGACCCGGCTGAAGTCGGCGCATGAAGAAGCGAAGAATCATCCGAAGGAAGAGCCGGTGGAAGACAAGCAGCGTGCAGAGGGCGACAAGCTTAAGCTTCAGACCGGTGTTCCGGCAGCCCAACTGCAAGAATTGAACGAAGCCTTGCTGAAATGGCCGGCCAATTTCCGGGTGTATCCGAAGCTCTCCAAGATTCTGCAGCGCCGGAAAAGCGCCTTTAATGCAGGCGAGAAAATCGACTGGAGCCTTGCGGAGACACTGGCCTTCGCCAGCATTCTGGCGGATGGCAAGCCGATCCGTATGACAGGCCAGGACGCGGAGCGGGCTACCTTCGCCCACCGCAACCTTGTGCTGCATGATCCGGAGACCGGAGACGTATTCAGCCCGCTGCATGCTCTGCCGCAGGCCAAAGCCTCCTTCGCGATCTATAACAGCCCGCTGTCGGAAGCGGGAGTGCTTGGCTTTGAATACGGCTATAACGTATATTCACCGGAGACGATGGTCATCTGGGAGGCGCAATTCGGGGACTTTGCCAACTGCGCGCAGGTGATTTTCGACCAGTTTATCTCTGCAGGGCAGGCCAAATGGAGACAAAAATCCAGCCTTGTCATGCTTCTCCCGCACGCTGCCGAAGGGCAAGGGCCGGAGCATACGAGCGCCCGACTGGAGCGTTTCCTGCAGCTGGCTGCGGGAGACAACTGGACCGTGGCCAATCTGAGCAGCGCAGCCCAGTATTTCCATCTGCTGCGCAGCCAGGCGGCTCTTAGCGGCACAGAGCAGGCGCGACCGCTCGTGATGATGTCGCCGAAGAGCCTGATTCGCAACAACCGTGTCGCATCGCCGGCCTCCGAGCTCAGTGATGGCTCGTTCCGCCCGATCCTGGAACAGCCGGGGCTGGGAGGACGCGCTGACCGTGTAGAACGTATCGTGCTCTGCAGCGGCAAAATGGCCATCGATCTGGAAGAAGCGCTGGAGAAGGAAGGCGGCGAGGAGCTTGACTGGCTTCATATTATCCGTGTGGAGCAGCTGTTTCCTTTCCCTGAGCAGGAAATCCGGGCTGTAATGAAGCGGTTTGGCAAGGTGAAGGAGTTGCTGTGGGTGCAGGAGGAGCCGAAAAATATGGGCGCCTGGACTTACATGGAGCCCCGTCTGCGGGCCGTGGCTCCTAAGGGGGCTGTGGTGAACTACCAGGGCAGGCCGGAGCGTTCAAGCCCTGCGAGTGGTTATCAGCACATACATGTAATGGAGCAGCAGAGCATTATTCAGTCCGCGCTGAAGAAAATATCGAATAAAACCAACATTCCACTGGGGAGGTAGCGTCTGTGAGCGAGATTAAAGTACCCGCAATGGGGGAATCCATTACTGAAGGAACAATTTCCAGATGGCACGTTAAAGAAGGGGATGCGGTATCCCAGGGAGATGTCCTGCTGGAGCTGGAAACGGATAAAGTCAATCTGGAGATCAGCGCCGAAGAGTCCGGCGTGCTTGAGAAAATTGTCCGTCAGGAAGGGGAGACGGTAGAAATCGGAGAATCCGTTGGCTTGATCGGCAGCGGCGCGGGTGTGAGCCCTGCGGCTCCTTCTGCCAACATGGAGGCAGCTTCGGCCCTGGCAGACGTTAGCTCCCCTTCCGTTCCTCCCAAGGGTGACGACAAGCAATTCGCCGGTAGTGGCGCGGCAGTTGTGCCGCCGCCAAGCGACAGTTCGCAGAAGGCCTCCCCGTCCGCCCGCAAGCTGGCGCGTGAGCGCGGCATTGATCTGGGTGAAGTTCAGGGAAAAGATCCAATCGGCCGGATTTACCAGGACGACGTAAAAGCCCACACGTCTGGCGCAGCTCCGTCTGCGCAGCCGTCTGCACCGGCGGCTTCAGCCAAACCGGCGGCCGCAGCCCAGCCGGAAGGCGGGTACGGCAAACCGGTTGAGCGCCAACGGATGAGCCGCCGCCGGGCAACCATCGCCAAGCGTCTGGTGGAAGCACAGCATACGGCAGCGATGCTGACCACCTTTAACGAGGTCGATATGACGGCGATCCTGGAGGTGCGCAAGCGCAGAAAAGACAAATTCAAGGAAAAGCATGATGTCGGCCTGGGCTTTATGTCCTTCTTCACGAAGGCAGTAGTCGGTGCGCTCAAACAGTTCCCGATGGTGAATGCGGAAATTGACGGCGAAGAAGTTGTCCTGAAGAAATTTTATGATATCGGGATCGCCGTTTCCGCCAAGGAAGGTTTGGTTGTGCCGGTTGTGCGGGATGCGGACAGACTCGGATTTGCGGAAATCGAGAAAAGCATTGCCGAGCTGGCGAGCAAGGCGCGTTCCAATACGCTGTCCTTGTCTGATCTGCAGGGCGGCACCTTTACAATTACCAATGGCGGGGTATTCGGTTCCTTGCTCTCAACGCCAATTCTGAACACCCCTCAGGTGGGTATTCTGGGCATGCACAAGATCCAAATCCGTCCGGTAGCCATTGATGCGGAACGCATGGAGAACCGTCCTATGATGTATATTGCCTTGTCCTATGATCACCGCATTATCGACGGCAGCGAAGCTGTACGCTTCCTGGTGACGGTCAAGGAACTGCTGGAGGATCCTGAATCGCTTTTGTTGGAAGGATAATATATTTAAAATGTTGAACTAATTAAGGCAGGCTGCTGTAGAGCGGTCTGCCTTTTTTAGAATATTGTATATGGAGAGGTCTGGTGATCCTATGAGCGCGGAATGGAAGGATAGATATCCAATTGGGGAATTTGAAGCGCCTAAACAAATCACGGATGAATTGCTGCAATCCTGGATCAAGGACATCGCCGAACTGCCAGCCAAGCTCCTTGCTGCTGTCCAGGGACTGGACGAAACGCAGCTTGACACTCCCTATCGCGAGGGAGGCTGGACGGTGCGTCAAGTGGTTCACCATGTGGCAGATAGCCATATGAACAGCTATGTACGGTTCAAGCTGGCTTTGACGGAAGACGGACCCACCATCAAGCCGTATGACGAAGGCCGCTGGGCGGAGCTTCCCGATGCCAGACAATTGCCTGTTGAGGTATCGCTGAGCCTGCTGGACTCGCTGCATGAACGGTGGACGATGCTGCTGCAATCCTTCGGGCCCGAGCAGTTCCGCCGTTCGTTTATGCATCCGGAATCGGGTGTGGTCAGTCTGGAGACGGCCACAGGGCTGTATGCCTGGCATGGAAGACATCATACGGCTCATATCACATCGTTGGCGAAGCGGATGGGCTGGTAAGTCTTGGTGCATATATTGCAATGAAAAGAGCATCCTCGGCCTTTTTCGGGCGTCAAGGATGCTCTTATTACTTTACTTTAAGGAGACGGGCGAGAATTGGCGCTGCAGCCAGCCAATGAGGTCGGCTATCACTTCTTCACGGTTGATTTCATGCAGCATCTCATGCCGCCCGTCTGGATACAGCTTATATTCCACCCGTTCCATTCCCAGTTCTTTATACATTTGAATCAGGGAGAGCACGCCTTTGCCAAACATGCCGACAGGGTCCCTTTGACCTGCGAAAAGATATACAGGTTTTGTTTTATCAATTTTGCTGAGGCACCTGGGCAGATGAATCTCCTGCAAAAGCCTGAAGAAAGAATGGAAGAAATCGGTTGTGCAAATGGCTCCACATAAAGGGTCCTGGATAAAGCGGTCGACCTCTTCCGCATCACGTGACAGCCAGTCAAAGCCGGTCCTCACCGGGCGGAAGGAGCGGTTAAACCCGCCAAATACGATAGCGTTCAACAGCAAGCTGCGGTGTTCTGCCCCCTGCAGCATCCCTTGGATTACAGCCAGCCTTTCCCCGAAACGAAGCAGCCTGCGGGGGCCGTTAGTGCCTGAGAGGATAAAGCCGTCGTAGGACTGCTCCGGGTCATACATTACCTTTTGCGTCAAAAAGGAACCCATGCTGTGCCCGAGCAGGATGCGGGGCACTCCCGGAAATTCTGCGGACGCGATCTCGCCCACTTCGATCATATTGCGGGCCATCCGGTTAAAGGCATCCGGGCCCGGATTGCCCAGACTGTTCGAAGAGGCAGCGGTTTGGCCATGTCCGATATGATCATTGGCATAGACGGCGTAACCGCTCGCTGTCAAGTGCTCCGCCAATTCCAGATAGCGGTAGGCCGTTTCGCACATACCGTGCGCGATCTGCACGATACCGTGTACGTCTGCTTCGTTGTCAGGCAGCCAGCGGTACACAAAGACGTTATGTCCGCCATGATCCCACATGGTGAACGTATGCTCTTTCATATTGTGGTGTCACTTCCTTGAATGTACGTCGATAGACGTTTTTCTTATGGAAGGTAGGATCTCAGCACGGTGCTTTCTCCGGTCAGGGAATACTCCCCGAGGTTGGCTGGCAGCAGGAAGCAGTCTCCTGCTTTGCAGGCCAGGGAATCACCGCCGTTATTCCAGGTAAGCACTCCTTTCCCTTCGCAGACAATCAGGATGGTGAAGCTGTCGGGGGTGGTGGACAAATCCCATTTTCCACTTATAATGCCCTTTTCCACCGTAAAATAGTCACAGGTTGCAAGCTGCAGCCATTCGCCCGCTTTGGCTCCCGAGGTTTTCATGGAAGTGGCGCCTGCTCCTTCGAAGGAGGTCACCTTCAGGGAATCCTCGATATGCAGCTCACGCGGCTTGCCATCCAGTCCAGGGCGGTTGTAATCATAAAGCCGGTATGTAGTATCCGAATTTTGCTGGATTTCCGCCACGAGCACACCTGCGCATAAAGCATGCACCGTTCCGGCCGGGATAAAGAAGGTGTCTCCTGCTTGCACCGGAACCTGGTTCAGAAGATCCATGATGGTTCCATTTTCAAGCGCCGTGCGCATACTTTCCGGGGTGACCCCTTCCTTAAGGCCGTAGATGATTTTGGCGTCCGGTTTGGCATCCAGCACATACCACATCTCCGTCTTGCCAAGCTCTCCTTGTGGGAGGCCCTCATAGCTGTCTGTCGGATGGACTTGGACGGACAGATCGTCATTGCAGTCCAGCAGCTTGATCAGAAGGGGGAAGCGGCCTCCTTTTTCGGAGACGCCTTTGCTGCCGAGCCATTCTGTACCGAATTGCTCGCGAAGCTCGTCCAGTCCTTTCCCGGCCAGAGGGCCGTTGACGACAGACGTTGTGCCGTTGGCATGGTCCGCGATCATCCAGCCTTCGCCGATGTGTCCTTCCGGTGGGGTGAGACCGAAGCGTTCCAGGGCTCTGCCGCCCCAGACTCTTTCTTTAAATTCGGGTTGAAATTGCAGCGGATAAGGTTTCAGCATGATTTCTCTCTCCTTCAGCGTAAAAAAATTATAAAAGCGGAATTACCAGAACGGGTGGACTTAAGAAATCCAGGCTACAGCTTGGGTGCTTTCTTCTCCACGGCAACGACGTAGGGAGCTGCAGGACGCTGCAGCTGCCGGTAGATGATGCTCTGGAAGCCGTCCGCAGGCAGTGCGGCGGCCCATTCAGTGACCGCATGAGCCTCTTCCTCTCCGCCGGGATGGCCGGGATAGAGAACAGCCGTCAGGATGCCGCGTGGACGGAGCGTCATGAGGGCGGCATTCATGGCCGGAATGGTGCTGTCCGTTCTCGTAATGAGTGCAGGATCAGCTCCTGCGGCCGGCAGATAGCCCAGATTGAACATGACGGCAGCTACCGCCCCGCGTACCTCTTCGGGCAGCTTGTCCTGGATCAGGGCGTGGCTCTCATGCAGCAGAGTCACCTGACCGAGGGAACCAGGCTCCTTGTCGAGCCGCTCCTGCGTCAGGCGCAGCGACTCCTCCTGGATATCGAAGCTGAATACGCGGCCGCGTCTACCGACAGCTTTGGCGAGGAACAGGCTGTCCGCCCCGGTGCCTGCCGTCGCATCCACCGCCGTGTCTCCCGGCTGAATTCTTGCGGAGACAAGCTGATGGGCATAACTGAGAACCGACAGGAAGCCCATCAGACATTCCTCCAATATTTGCCCTGCCATGAATCGCGGGCACTTAGCTCTTTATCTATCCCGTTGAGAACCTCCCATTTTCGCAATGACCACATCGGACCGATCAGCAGATCTCTGGGCGCATCACCGGTCAGTCGATGTACGATCATTTCAGGCGGGAGGAGCTCCAGCGTATCAACAATCAGTCTGATATATTCGTCCATTTCCAGAAAGCGGAGAAGACCGGCCTCGTACTGCTTGACCATGGGTGTTTTGCGCATCAGATGCAGCAGGTGGATTTTAATGCCCTGAACATCCATTTGGGCGACGGCGCGGCCGGTGTCCAGCATCATTTCATGCGTCTCCTGCGGAAGGCCGTAAATGATATGGGTGCAGACGCGTATGTTGCGTTTGCGCAGCTTTTCCACCGCTTCCAGATAGCACTGGGTATCATGGGCCCGGTTAATCAGCTGTGAGGTGGATTCATGAATGGTCTGCAGTCCCATTTCAACCCACAGATAGGTCCGTTCATTCAGCTCTGCCAGATAATCCACGACATCATCGGGAAGGCAGTCAGGGCGGGTGGCGATGGAAAGTCCGACAACTCCCGGCTGCTCCAGAATCACCTCGAAATATTCGCGCAGTTCCTCGACGGGCGCATACGTGTTGGTGTAAGCCTGAAAATAGCCGATGTATTTGGCGTTTGGCCATTTCAAATGCTGCCTGTCCCGGATCGTATTGAACTGGGTCACCAGATCGTCGCGCCGTCTCCCGGCAAAATCTCCCGACCCGCGGGCGCTGCAGAAGGTGCAGCCTCCCGTGGCAATCGTGCCGTCTCTGTTGGGACAGGTAAAGCCGGCGTCCAGCATGACCTTGAATATTTTTTCCTGAAACTGCTCGCGCATTTCATAATTCCAGGTATGGAACCGTTTATCTCCCCATAAGGCTGGGGGTGTAAGCAAGTTTGAATTCATAAGTGCTCCCTTTATATATTTTGAGAACGGTATGGCTCTCTTTTCAGACGCATAGACCTTATTTATTGTACCAAAAAACAGCTTCAAAAGGGAATTGGAGAAAAGGGGCAGGGGCGGAATTTTAACAAAGAAAGGGCTTTGGATCATTGAAATACATTACATGATATGTTATATTGAAAGCGGAACCAGAAAGTTGAAGCAAACATTGCTGTTCTATTCTGTCCACACATGTTGCAGGTCCGGTCCACTAAAAAATAACCGTGAGGTGATCAGGATGAATACGCCCAGCCACAAGTGCCCTGAGAAGATTTATGTAGAGTTGACGTTCGATGAGGCGCTTGCACTGACAGGGGTGCGTTATCCGGCAAATCAGCACATCGGAACAAGTGCCAGACAAAAAATTCGTGCCGCTTGTGAAAAGACATTTGATTTCTCCCCCAAGGATAAGGTAGACTATGAACTACTGACTTAGTTGGACCCCAATCCAAATATATCGAAAAAGGAATTTCTTCCCGTTATTCATCCTGAGTGGCGGTGGTAATTCCTTTTTCATTTTTACGGCTTTGAATTTCCCGTTTACTTTTGCCGTGAAGTTCGGCACAATATTGCAGGGGACGTGAAGACAAATCATGCGGCCCGACAAGATTATGAGGCATAATGGAGGAATAACATGCGTTTACGCGGCAGAAAAGGAATTCGCGAAAGTCTGGAAGAGCAGCAGGATCTGGTCATTCTGCAGCCAGCACAATATAAAGGGCAATGGGCCCGTCTTTTTGGCAACGACCGTCCCATCCATGTTGAATTTGGCATGGGGAAGGGGCAGTTTATCAGCCAGATGAGTGCTCGCAACCCGGAAATCAATTATATCGGGTTTGATATGTATGATGAGCTTGTGCGCCGTGCCAGCGAGAAGGCACGTGCTGCCTGGAGCGGTTCCGAAGCGGATTCGCCGCCTAACATCAAGCTTGCTTTGGCGAACATTGAACGTATTGAGGAGGTGTTCGAGGCGGGTGAAATTGAGCGCATTTATTTGAATTTTTCAGATCCGTGGCCGAAGAAGAAGCATGCCCGCCGCCGTCTGACACATCCCCGTTTTCTGCAGGTTTATTCCAGATTGCTGAACAGCAGTGGGCAAATCCATTTTAAAACCGATTCGGAAACACTGTTTGAGTTTTCGCTGAACGCGATTGCGGACAGCGGTATGCAGATGACGAACATCTCCCTGAATTTGCATCGGGACGGCATCAATGAAGAGCATGTCATGACGGAATATGAGCAGAAATTTATGGGAAAAGGCATGAATATTCATCGTGTCGAGGTGCTTGTAGGGAAAGAGGCTTTGGCGGAATACAATAAAAGCAGGCTGGAAAAGTACGGCTCACGCAGCGGCGGACAGCAATAATATAATAGCTCCTTTAAACAGGACAAGGTGCTCTCCTAGGAGAGCACCTTGTTTCGTTCAAGCATATCCAGAATGCTCAGCGCACTTTGCATCGGATAATAACGTGCGATGTTTTCGACGTGTTCCTGACGCTTGCGCACAATGGCGGGATAGTCATGCAGCAGCCTGTTCATCCATTTGCCCACCACATCCGGGGATGTGATCGTTTCACCATGCCCCTGGGCAGCAAAATATTGGCTGTTCTCCTCTTCCTGTCCAGGCAGCGGGTTATGGAAAAGCATCGGTATTCCTTTGGCCAGTCCTTCCGAGCAGGTCATGCCGCCGGGCTTGGTGACAAGAAGATCGGAAACCTCCATCAGCTTGTCGATTTCGCGGGTGAAGCCAAGCACATGAACATAAGGATGATGGAAACGGTTGTCCCGCAGCATTTTCTGTCGGATTTTCTCGTTATTGCCCACACAAAAAATGATCTGTATCCGGTCCTTCCAGCGAAGCAGGAATTCATGAAGCATTTCGTCGTTCATCATGCCCCAGCCTCCGCCCATAACAAGCACGGTCGGCATATCCTTCAGGCCGAATTTACTCCTGATTTCATCATGCCCGGGATGCTCCCAGAAATCAGGGTGTACAGGAATGCCTGTCACCTGGATTTTGGTGATCGGCACCCCGCGCAGCCGCAGCTTTCGCTGAACCTCCTCGGTGGATACAAAATACCTGTCCACCTCCGGGCTGATCCAGGTGCCATGCGCATCGTAATCCGTAATGACTGTACATAACGGAACGTGCACGCCAAGGCGCTTCAGCCGGGAAATGACAGCGCTGGGGATCGGATGTGTGCACACGACCAGATCCGGACGCAGCTGCCGCAGTATGCTGCGGGTCTGCGTGTAGAACAGTCGGTGCAGGGCAAGGGTTGTAAATCTGCTCAATGATTTTTTATATTGATGGCGGTAGACCATGCCGACAAGCCGCGGCTGTGAAGTGACAGTTTTTTTATATGCAGTAATAATCAGCGGAGCCATGCGCGGGTTCAAGAAGCTGCCAAGTTCAAGCACCTTTGTTTGCACATTCGGGGACAGCTTGCGCAGGCTGCTCGAGAGCGCGTAGGCGGCTTGCGTATGGCCCGCCCCGAAACCTTCCGATAATAATAATACTCGTTTTTTGGCCACTTTCGGTTCTCCTGTCCCTGCTGATTTGTCCTCCGATTTTACCTTATCGGCTTTAGGGCCATAATGCAAATGTTCCTGCCGCGGCAGCAGAGCCTACTATGGCGCCTGCCAGCACGTCGGAGGGATAATGCAGCCCCAGATAGATACGGGATATTCCGACAATAAACGCAATCGGTGCCAGAATAAACGTCAAAATTGGCGCTTCGGCCATAAACGGCACCGTCACCGAAAAGATGGCGGTCGTATGCCCTGACGGAAATGAATGGTCTGTCAGGGGATTGCGGAATGTATTCGTTTCTGGCAGCGTAATGTAGGGTCTTACCCGTGGATACAGTTTTTTTGCTATAGCAACCGGTATATGGCTGACCGCGAGAGCGATTAAGGCTTTAGCTCCGGTTTCCGCCCAAGGCGAAGGTGCAAGCAGCCAGATCAGAAGCGTGGAGGCGATGGTAAAGGTCGCCCCGCCGAGATGAGTCAGGTAGTATAGCCAGAAATTAAGAAAGCGATTATGAAGGCGTCCATTGATCCATTTGAACAGCCTGTGCTCCAAAGTAAGTAGTTTTATGACTAGGCGATCCATATGACTCCTCCGGTGCCGCTTTTTTCAGCGGCATGTATTTTCAATAAACCCATCATATTTTTAAACGCTTCACATTTCAAGAATTAGAAGCTTGGACCTTGTTTTTTTGACTTCATGCCGCCGGATTGATTAAAATAATTCAGACTGGCGGTGCAGTGATTCAATCTGTGAGAAAAAAGTTATATAAACTTTAAGTTTGAAGTGAATCCATTTCTTTTTCCAAACTCTTCACAATAAAGCAGGACTGATGAGCCTTTTCAACGAAGCAGGATTGTCGAAAGGGGGGGCGAAAGAAATAAAAAGCAAGCAAATGGATGAAAATAAGAACTAACCGCCATGAATGAGAGCTTGAAGTGCAGCATATTCCGTATTCGGGCATTCCGGGTGCTTTTTCTGGAGCATCTTGCATTTTTAAGCTTTTGACAAACGAATGAAAACCAAGGAAAATCGAACATGGCAATCTGATGGAAGGTCCAGCTTCACTCTGCATCGAATCCGGACAATTAGGGGTCTGCAAAAAAGGCAAGCGCCCGCTAGAGGCTGCTGCCCGGGTCAAGTTACGAATTACAGAAAAAAGTTAGAAAGAAAAGACAAAGGTTATTAAAGGGATATTATTTAAGGGGGTAACAGAGACCATGCTGGACGCAATTTTTGTGACAGTGCAGATCATCCTTGCGCTGATCGCAGTGTACCAATTCGCATTCTCTTTGTTCGGTCTGTACCGCAGGAAGAAAAAAGAACAAGCTCCGCCCGTCAAATCGTTTGCGGTGCTTGTGGCAGCGCATAATGAAGAGCAAGTCGTCGGTGCGCTTATGGAAAACCTGAAGCATTTGAACTATCCGAAAGAACTGTACGACGTATTTGTCATTTGTGATAACTGCACGGATAAAACGGCGGATATCGTACGCAGCCACGGGATGAACGCCTGTGTGCGGACCAATCCGAATCTGCGCGGCAAAGGCTATGCGATCGAGTGGATGCTGAAGGAGCTCTGGAATATGCCTCGCCAGTATGATGCGATCGTCATGTTTGATGCGGACAACCTGGCGCATCCTGACTTTTTGCAGGAAATGAACAATGACCTTTGCTCCGGTGCGCGTGTAATCCAGGGTTATATAGATACCAAAAATCCCGAGGATTCATGGATCACGGCAGCATACGGCATTTCTTACTGGTATATCAATCGTTTGTGGCAGCTCTCACGCCACAATCTCAATATGGCAAACTTCCTTGGCGGAACGGGCATGTGCTTTGAAACGAACCTGCTCAAGGAAATGGGCTGGGGCGCAACGAGCCTGGTGGAAGACCTTGAGTTTACTATGCGCTGCACGCAGCGCAATGTGTATCCGAAGTTTAACTATGATGCCAAGGTATATGACGAGAAGCCGCTCACATTCGCCGCTTCTTCCAGACAGCGTCTGCGGTGGATGCAGGGGCACTTTACGGTGGCGCGGCGCTATTTCTTCCCGCTCCTCTGGCAGAGCGTCAAGCAGGGCAGCCTGATTAAATTCGATATGGCTCTGTATGCGATGAACGTGTACACTACTCTGCTCACTTTCCTGATGACGGCTGTCATGTGGGTAGATGCCGTAGTGTTCAATGGACCGAATATTACCAGCTTGTACAATTACTTGCCGCTGTGGATCGGTGTGGTCGCTGTTGGTCTTAACATTGCTACATTTATGACGTCGATGATCCTGGAGAAGGTGACTTACAAAAAAGTATACTTGTATCTGATTCTTTTCCCGATCTATCTGATTTCATGGTTCCCGATTACGTTTTATGCGTTCTTCACGCAGAACAACAAACAATGGAGCCATACACAGCATACGCGCGTGGTGCGTTTGGAAGAGGTTCAGAGCAAGCAAGGGTAAAAGCAAGGCGGTCTTTGACCGCCTTGCTCCATATTCATTCAAGCTGATTTTCGAAAAAAAGGGTTTATTAAGGGTTGACTTGCCTTGCTCTGATGTGCTATCATTTTTGAGTACGTTAATTTAATAAGGTGGATTAGTAAGCAGAAGCTTTGGCTTCTCACCTGTCCGGCGCCGGCTGGCTGGTCTTGATCTGATGATTTGTGAATGGTTATTTTTCATGATGACTTATGATTTAGACAGGGATGTCGGCTGATGAGCCGACATCCCTTTTTTATGTTTCAAACCAAGCTTGACCAATAGGTTCTGGAGGTGGAGTGTTATTAGTAAGGAACATATGATCAATGATGAGATTCGGGTGCGCGAAGTTCGTCTGGTAGGGCCTGAGGGTGAACAAATTGGCATTAAGCCGACCCGTGAAGCCTTGCAAATGGCGATCGACCTTAACTTAGATCTGGTGAATGTGGCTCCTCAGGCGAAACCGCCGGTATGCCGCATTATGGATTACGGCAAATTCCGTTACGAGCAGCAGAAGAAAGAGAAGGAAGCCCGCAAAAATCAAAAAATCGTTGATGTTAAAGAGGTATGGTTCCGTTCCAACATTGAGGAGCATGATTATCAAACCAAGTTTCGCAATGTGGTGAAGTTCCTGAAGGAAGGGGACAAGGTGAAATGCTCTGTCCGTTTCCGCGGACGCGAGATCACTCATGCCAACGTGGGTCAGAAAATTCTGGAACGCGTGAAATTGGAAGTGGCCGACCTGTGCACTGTTGAGCGCCAGCCTAAGCTCGAGGGGCGTGCCATGATTATGATTTTGGCTCCAAAGCTTAAAGATAATTGAGGAGGAAGTAACAAATGCCTAAAATGAAAACTCACAGCAGCCTGAAAGGCCGCTTTAAAATTACTGGTACAGGCAAAGTAATGCGTTATAAAGCGTACAAAAACCATTTGCTGTCCCACAAATCCAAACGTGCCAAGCGTGTCCTTGGAACAAATCCTGAGATGGCTCCGGGGGATGTAAGACGTTTGAAACAAGGGTTGGCTAATCTGAAGTAATTTTGAACATCATCATGCAATAAGCATAAACATTTTTTGGGAGGTCTTTTGATATGGCAAGAGTAAAGGGCGGATTCGTCGTTCGTCGTCGTCATAAAAAAGTATTGAAGCTTGCTAAAGGTTATTTCGGTTCCAAACACCGCATTTTTAAAACGGCTAACGAGCAGGTAATGAAATCGCTTGTGTACGCTTACCGTGACCGTCGTCAGACAAAACGCAACTTCCGCAGATTGTGGATCGTGCGTATCAATGCTGCAGCACGTCAAAACGGAATGTCCTACAGCAAAATGATGCACGGACTGAAACTGGCTGGCGTTGACATGAACCGCAAGATGCTGGCTGACTTGGCTGTTAACGACATTAATGCGTTCAACTCTCTGGCTTCCGTAGCTAAAGAAAAAATTAACGTTTAAGCAGCAGGAACAATAAAAAATAGACCGTCGAATTTCTCGGCGGTCTATTTTTGTGAGAGTGAACCTGCATAACTGCCGAACATTCGCGTAAACAGAGTGAAAGATGGGAATGCTCTATTATAGAACATCTTCGCGTAAACACTCGTTAACAAGCTGATGGTATTATGAAAGTAGAGAAAAAACGAATAAATGTGACATAAAATGATACATTGTTTGTGTTTTGAGCAAAATGGAACGCTTTCATTGAAATTTTGTAAAAAAAATTGACCAAAGGTTATTAGACTGCTGGATTTTGGGCGGTCATGATTGTATAATCTCTAAAGTAGTGTCCTAATGCATGATTCTCGACATCTGAAGACACCGTCTTCAGAGAACGGGAATAGGCCAAAGGAACCAACCATAAGGGGGAACAGATTTAGAATGAAGAAACTTTACAGTATGTCTTTGGTCTTGCTGCTGGCCATTTCGGTAATTCTGGCCGGATGCGGCAACAAAAATCAAAGCGCTAATACCGAAAACGGCGGGCAAGCTGCCGGCGGCGGAGAAGCAGCCAAGTCCGACGTGAAAATCGGTATGGTTACAGACGTTGGCGGTGTAAACGATAAATCCTTTAACCAATCCGCTTGGGAAGCACTGGAAGCCGTTCAAACGGAAACCGGAGCTGAAGTTAAATACCTGCAGAGTAAATCCGACCAGGACTACGATCCGAACCTGAATCAGTTCGTTAAAGGCGGATACAGCCTGACTTGGGGCATCGGCTTTAACCTTGCGAACGCCATTAAAAAGGTCGCCGACGAAAACCCTAACAGCAACCTGGCGATCATTGACAGTGTTGTGGACGCTCCTAACGTAAAATCCGTTACTTTTGCAGAAAATGAAGGCTCCTTCCTTGTGGGTGTCGTTGCAGGGAAAATGACGAAAACCAACAAGGTCGGCTTTGTAGGCGGACAAGACAGCCCGCTGATCAAACGCTTTGAAATTGGCTTTGCGGCCGGTGTTAAAGCAGTAAATCCTAATGCTCAAGTGGTTGTAAACTACACTGGCGCTTTCGATAAGCCAGATCTGGGTAAAGCGGCTGCTGCAACCATCTACAACAATGGTGCGGATATTATTTTCCATGCATCGGGCGGAACAGGAACCGGTGTTTTCAATGAAGCGAAATCCCGTGTGAAATCCGGCCAGCAAGTATGGGTAATCGGTGTGGATAAAGACCAGTCTCTCGAATTCGGCGATGATGTTACACTGACTTCGATGGTTAAGCGTGTAGATGAAGCGGTTAAGAAAGTATCCAAGGAAGTTGTGGACGGCACATTCGCTCCAGGTACTGAAACGCTGAGCTTGAAGGATAACGGTGTAGGTCTGCCTGAAACGAACAAAAACGTTCCTCAAGACGTACTGGATGTCGTTGAAGAGTACAAACAAAAAATCATCAGCGGTGAAGTCAAAGTTCCTGCAGAATAAATCAAGATTGCAGCAATCCCATAATCAGAAGACAAGGCTGGTTCACAATGACCGGCCTTGTTCTTACGTTTGGAGCAATGCTCCCTAATCATTACCAATAAAACTTAAGGGTGATCTCATGGCTGCAGCAACTCCCGTCGTTGAGTTAAAGCAAATCACGAAGCGCTTCCCCGGCATTGTCGCCAACGACTCTATCAGCTTGAAGCTGCATAAGGGAGAGATTCATGCTCTGCTTGGTGAAAACGGAGCGGGGAAATCAACGCTTATGAATATTCTGTTCGGACTGTATCAGCCCGAAGAGGGAACCATCGAAGTAAACGGCAAGCCGATTGCGATTGATAGCCCCAACAAAGCCATTGAGCTGGGCATTGGCATGGTGCATCAGCATTTCAAACTTGTACAGCCTTTTACAGTAACGGAGAACATTGTACTTGGCTCAGAGCCGCGCAAAGGAGTCAAGCTTGATTATAAAAAAGCTGCTGCTGAAGTGAAACGCCTGTCGGAGCAATATGGCCTGCAGGTCAACCCGGATGCGAAGATACAGGACATCTCGGTCGGTATGCAACAGCGGGTGGAAATTATTAAAACATTATACCGTGGTGCGGATATCCTCATTTTTGACGAACCGACGGCTGTTCTGACTCCCCAGGAAATCAACGAACTGATGGATATTATGAAAAGACTTGTCGCCGAAGGCAAATCCATCATTCTGATTACTCATAAGCTGAAAGAAATCATGCATATTTCCGATACAGTCACGATCATCCGCAGAGGTAAGGTTGTGGATACGGTGAAGACGTCGGAGACGACGCCAAATGAACTGGCGGAGAAAATGGTGGGCCGCAGTGTGTCTTTCAAGGTGGACAAGGCTCCGGCAAAGCCGGGCAAGGTTGTTCTGGACGTAAAAGGTCTCACATCCAAAAATAAGGACGGAATTTCCGTGCTTGACAACCTGAGCCTGCAGATTAAGGCTGGAGAAATTGTTGGCATTGCCGGAGTGGACGGGAACGGGCAGAGCGAACTGATCGAGGCTTTGACCGGACTCCGTAAGGTGGATAGCGGTACAGTGACTTTGCTTGACAAAGACATTACGAACCTGACTCCGCGGCATGTATCGGAAGCAGGGGTCTCCCACATTCCTGAAGACCGGCACAAGCATGGGCTTGTACTGGATTTTTCCATGAGTGAGAATATGGTGCTGGAAACCTATTACAAAGCGCCATACAACAAAAACGGGTTTCTGAACTATGATGCAATCAATGAACAGGCCAAAGGTTTGATCGAGCGCTTTGATGTGCGGACACCAAGCATTCAGACGAAAGCCCGTTCCCTGTCGGGGGGGAACCAGCAGAAAGCGATCATTGCGCGTGAGATTGACAAAAATCCGGATTTGCTGATTGCTGCGCAACCGACACGCGGTCTGGATGTCGGGGCGATTGAATTCGTACAGCAGCAGTTGATTGCACAGCGGGATCAGGGCAAAGCGGTATTGCTGATCTCCTTTGAGCTGGATGAAATTATGAATGTTTCAGACCGCATTGCTGTTATTTATGAAGGTCAGATTGTCGGCGAAGTACTTCCGGAAGAGACAAATGATCAGGAGTTGGGCCTGATGATGGCAGGCAGTACGGTGAAGAAAGGAGCAGAGCATGGCTAATTTTCTGAAGTGGTTTACAAAAGACTCCTTCATTCTCGCTATTGTTGCTATTGTTATGGGCCTCGTACTGGGTGCACTTGTTATGCTGATTGGCGGTTATAATCCGATTGATGCGTACGGAGCACTGTTTGAGCGTGTCTATGGGGACACCTATAACTTTGGCGAAGCCATTCGGGAAATGACACCTCTGATTATGACGGGTCTGGCCTTTGCATTTGCTGCGAGAGCTGGTTTGTTCAATATCGGCGGTGAAGGGCAGTTTTTGATCGGGATGACGGCTGCCTCTGTTGTTGCAATCCAGCTTAAAGGATTGCCTGCGATTATTCATGCGCCGTTGGCGATCATTGCAGGAGCTTTATTCGGCGGATTGTGGGCGGCTCTGGCCGGCTATCTCAAGGCCAAACGTGGAGTAAATGAAGTTATCACCTGCATCATGCTGAACTGGATTGGGCTGTATGCTGCGAATCTGGTGATTAACCGGTTTATGCTTTTGGAAGGGCAGAACCGTTCAGTTGATATTCAGCCTACGGCATCGATTTCGATTGACTGGCTGTCCCAAATGATGGGTAATGCGCGCGTGCATTGGGGGACGCTGATCGCAGTGGCTGCCGCGGTATTTTTCTATATCTTTTTATGGAAAACGAAGCAGGGTTATGAGCTGCGTTCGGTAGGCTTCAATCAGGATGCCTCAAGGTATGCTGGCATGAATGTTAATCGGAACATTGTCAAGGCCATGTTTATCAGCGGTACGTTCGCTGGACTGGCGGGGGCGTTTGAAGTGCTGGGTGTGTTCCATTATCAGTCGGTAATGGCCAGCTCACCGGGGACAGGCTTTGACGGCATTGCAGTAGCGCTGATCGGCATGAACAACCCGTTTGGTGTTCTGCTGGGGGCAGTGTTGTTTGGAACGCTTACTTATGGCTCAGCAGGCATGAGCTTCGCAGCGGATGTGCCACCTGAAATTACGCGTATTGTGATTGGCTCCATCATTTTCTTTATAGCGGCTCAGGGAATTGTACGCTGGGTGTTGAAGCCGTTCTATTCCAAACGCAAGAAAGAGAAGGTGTTGTAAATGGACCTCATAACACTCGGCCAAATCATCAATACGACACTCGTTTTTGCGACAGCACTTATTTTTGCATCGCTGGGCGGGATCTTTTCAGAGCGGTCTGGTGTCACGAATCTGGGGATTGAAGGCTTGATGATTTTTGGGGCCTTTGCCGCTGCAATCGGCGGATTTTACGCTGAAGATGCCGGGATGGGAGGAACGGCTGCTGCATGGATCGGAGTGCTTGCTGCGATCGTGTTCGGTGTGATCGTTTCGCTCATTCATGCGGTTGCGTCCATTACCTTCAAGGCGGACCAGGTGATCAGCGGTATCGTCATCAACTTTCTGGCTGTCGGCAGCACCCTTTACCTGGTTAAGCTCCTGTTCGACGGTTCAGGTGAGTCGGAGCTGATTCAGGGTTTTACCAAGCTGAGCATCCCGGGGCTAACGGATATTCCGTTTATCGGCAGCGTGTTTTTCAACGCATATCCAACAACATATCTGGCCATTATCCTGGTTATTGCCGGATGGTATGTATTGTACAAAACACCTTTCGGTCTCCGGTTGCGCGCAGTGGGTGAACATCCGAGCGCAGCGGATACCGTTGGTGTTAAAGTTAACCGTTTACGGTATATCGGTGTCATGATCAGCGGTGCGCTTGCCGGTCTTGGCGGGGCGACCATCACGCTGACAACGACAGGCACCTTCTCGCATAATACGATTTCAGGGCAAGGTTATATCGCGATCGCCGCCATGATTTTCGGGAAGTGGAATCCGATCGGCGCTCTTGGGGCGGCTGTATTTTTCGGATTTTCGCAGGCGATCCGCAACTATGTGCAGTTGTTTGCCTGGTCGCAAAGTATTCCCCAGGAAATTATTTTCATGCTTCCTTACGTACTCACGATCATTGTACTGGTAGGCGCGGTAGGCCGTTCCAGCGCTCCCGCAGCCCTGGGACAGCCGTATGATCCGGGTAAACGTTAATTTGTAACTTTGATTGTTCAGGAAAGAGACTTTTCATATGATAAAGCCAACCAGAGATTTCTGGTTGGCTCATTTTATTTATCGCCTTATGATGGCGATAGGCTGAAAAACGCCATTCTTTTAAGGACAAACCCCCGATCACAAGCGAAGCAATGGTTTTAAGTCCGGATATGCACGGAGCAGCGGAGAGGACGAAGCAATTCCGGAAAAGCGGAGCGGTCGCCTTTGGCCCGAAGGGTCAACAGCGATTGAAGGAATGCTTCGTTCTCGGAGCGTCTCACAGCATTTTGCTCATTTCATAACAGCGATTCCAGGAGTCATGATGTAAAATGAAGTAGCCTTGTTTCCTGTAAAAGTGTATTCCGCGTATATTGTCATCGTCCACCATTAGCCTGGAGAAAGTATAGCCTTTGGTGCGGCCCAGAGATTCGGCATGGGATAAGAGGGATTTTCCATAACCTTTTCCCTGAGCTCCTGATGTGACAGCCAGCATGTCAATGACCATGATGTGCCGGTACAGAAGCAGATGAATAAAACCGTGCAGAATCGAAGGGTTGGTTTCATACGCAACAAAGGTGATACCCTGATCGAGGCGCATGGGCAGCTCTTTGCGGGTTTTCTGTATAAGCGAGGGATGCATGTGAGATAATGGAACTAGCTCGTTATCGATTAATTGTCTGATCTGTTTATCATCTTTCTTCATGCGGAGGCGGATCATTGAGCAATTCCTCCCGTTGGCGGCCGGAAAATAGCTGCCGGTCCGGCTTTGCCAGTAAGTGATGGCAGGTAAGCATATGCCTTGCCACAGCATATGCTCACATACCGTTTTTACGTGATAGGCAATGTCCTGGATCAACGCCTAAATTTGGAATAATCCGCCTTTTGAAAAATAAAGATCATTTTTTGTTCACGAAACTATTGACTATCCCTGCGAAGGGGTCATATAATGTGTCTAAACATTTTAAGAATTGCATGAACATATCGGCGATGAAGAGGACGAAGTTATAAGGGCCCTGTTGTCCAGAGAGTGGAATGGCAGCTGAAAGTTCCACCAATAACCCTTACATACGAGCTCACCTCGGAGCTATTTTCCTGAAAGGCTGTGCACAAGCAGCTTATTAGGGGAAATCGTACAGTCTACGTTACAGACGTCAGTGTATAAAAAATGGTGCTTTACATCGATGGTTTTTTATACCTGCCAAGGTTTGATCCCGTGAGGGGTCAGACAAATTTGGGTGGTACCACGGAAGTCACAACCTTTCGTCCCTTGTCAGCAGTTGAATCTGCTGGAAGGGGCGAAAGGTTTTTTTGTTTTGCGAATGTAAGATGGGTGTAATCTACAAGAAGGAGGAAGACTCATGAGTGCTCAATTCCCTGAGGCAAGGTCAACCGATGAATTACGAGAAAAATGGATGAAGCCTGAAGTCATTTCAGGCTCGGAAATCCTGCTGCGCAGCCTGCTGTTGGAAGGTGTCGAATGTGTTTTCGGTTATCCGGGAGGGGCTGTACTCTATATCTATGACGCGATGTATGGCTTCGAGGATTTCAAGCATGTGCTGACACGTCATGAACAGGGTGCCATCCATGCTGCCGACGGATATGCCCGTGCAAGCGGAAAAGTTGGCGTGTGTATTGCGACTTCCGGACCGGGGGCAACCAATTTGGTCACTGGAATTGCGACCGCCTATATGGATTCAGTGCCGCTGGTAGTCATCACCGGTAACGTAGTCTCCTCGCTGATTGGGACAGATGCTTTCCAGGAAGCCGACATTACGGGCATCACGATGCCGATCACCAAGCACAGCTATCTGGTACGGGATGTCGAGGAGCTGCCAAGAATCATTCATGAGGCATTCCATATTGCAAATACAGGCCGTAAAGGCCCGGTTCTTATCGACATCCCGAAGGATATATCTGCTGCCAAAACGCTCTTTATGCCTCATACCGAGCCTGTGGCGATGCGCGGCTACAATCCTCGTGTTGTGCCCAACAAGCTGCAGGTTGACAAGCTGATCCAGGCGATCAGCGAGGCTGAGCGTCCAATGATTCTGGCGGGCGGGGGCGTGGTATATTCGGGAGCCCATGAAGCGCTTTATGAGTTTGTCACATGTTCGGAAATTCCGATCACGACAACGTTGCTGGGCCTGGGCGGTTTCCCGAGCGGTCACGAGCTGTGGACGGGAATGCCAGGGATGCATGGAACCTACACATCCAACCTTGCCATTCAAAATGCGGATCTGTTGATTAACATCGGAGCACGCTTTGATGACCGCGTTACCGGCAAGCTGGACGGGTTTGCGCCGAAGGCCAAAATTGTTCATATCGATATCGATCCTGCTGAGATCGGCAAGAACGTACCGACTGACATCCCGATTGTTGGTGATGTAAAAACCGTGCTTGAAATCGCCAATCAGGATGTAAAGCGGGCGGACAAAGCGGATGCCTGGAGACGGCAAATTCAAGCCTGGAAGACAGAAAAGCCTTACAGCTATAACGATTCCGACGAAGTGCTGAAACCCCAGTGGGTTATTGAAATGCTGGATGAAACGACCAAGGGCGAGGCCATCGTAACGACGGATGTGGGCCAGCATCAGATGTGGGCCGCCCAATATTATAAATTCAACCAGCCGCGCTCCTGGGTAACCTCCGGCGGACTTGGCACGATGGGCTTTGGCTTCCCTTCCGCGATCGGCGCCCAGATGGCCAATCCGGACAGACTGGTCATTTCAATTAACGGAGACGGCGGTATGCAGATGTGTTCGCAGGAGCTGGCTATCTGTGCCATCAATAACATCCCTGTTAAAATCGTCGTCATCAACAACCAGGTACTTGGCATGGTTCGGCAGTGGCAGGAGCTGATTTACGATAACCGTTACAGCCACATTGATCTTGCCGGCAGCCCTGATTTTGTCAAATTGGCTGAAGCTTATGGAGTCAAAGGCCTCCGGGCCCGGAACAAAGAAGAAGCCCGCGATGCATGGCAGGAAGCGATGAATACACCCGGACCCGTTCTCGTCGAATTTGTGGTCAATAAGGAAGAAAACGTCTATCCGATGGTGCCACAGGGAGCGGCGATTGATCAAATGCTGATGGGGGACGAGTAACATGATGAAGCATACGATTGCGGTACTGGTGAATGACCAGCCTGGTGTCCTGCAGCGAGTGTCTGGTCTCTTCGGTCGGCGGGGGTTTAATATTGAAAGTATAACCGTCGGCGCGTCTGAAGAAGCCGGGCTCTCCCGGATGGTCATCGTAACACCGGGTGATGAGCATACACTGGAACAGATTGAAAAGCAGCTTTATAAACTGATTGACGTCATTAAGGTCATCGATTTGAGCTCCAAGCCGATGGTCGCTCGCGAGCTCGCGCTGATTAAGGTCAAGGCTGAGCCGCCGCAGCGGCCGGAAATTATGGGCGTTGTCGATACATTCCGCGCCTCCGTAGTCGATATCGGCACCTCGAGTCTCATGGTTCAGGTTGTAGGGGATACCGACAAAATTGATGCGATGATTGAACTGCTGAAGCCATACGGTATCCGGGAGCTGTCCAGAACCGGCGTAACCGCCATGGTGCGCGGTAACCTGTAAAAAGACATTTGCAAACTTTAGTAATGCAACGCTTCACCCTCAATGAGCGGGAGTTCCAGCAGACTCCGCAGTGAGTCTTTTGGAACACCCGCTCATTATGAAGGGTCTCAAATAAAAGGAGGAATTTTTACCATGCCAGTGACAACGTATTATGAAAAAGATGCAGAACTTAGCGTATTGAAAGGAAAAACAATTGCCGTTATCGGTTATGGCAGCCAGGGCCATGCTCAAGCACAAAACCTGCGTGACAGCGGTCTGAGCGTTGTTATCGGCCTGCGTGAAGGCAAATCCTTCGAGGCAGCGAAAAATGATGGCTTCGAAGTGCTGCCGGTTGCGGATGCTGTAAGCCGTGCTGATGTGGTGCAAATTTTGATGCCTGACGAGACTCAAGCCTCTGTATACAAAAATGAAATTGAGCCTAACCTGAAAAAAGGCGCTGCTCTGATGTTCTCCCACGGCTTCAACGTGCATTTCGGCCAAATCGTGGCTCCGAAAGACAGCGACGTGCTGCTTGTTGCTCCGAAATCCCCGGGCCACATGGTTCGCCGTACGTATGCTGAAGGGTTTGGCGTACCGGGTCTGATCGCTATTGAACAGGATGCAACAGGTCAAGCGAAAGAAATCGGATTGGCTTATGCAAAAGGTATCGGTTGTACCCGTGCAGGCGTTATCGAGACTTCCTTCCGTGAAGAGACTGAAACGGACCTGTTCGGCGAGCAGGCGGTACTGTGCGGTGGTGTAAGCGCACTCGTTAAAGCAGGCTTTGAAACGCTGACTGAAGCAGGTTATGCTCCGGAAATGGCATACTTTGAGTGCCTGCACGAGTTGAAGCTGATCGTTGACCTCATGTATGAAGGCGGCCTTGCCAGCATGCGCGATTCCATCAGCAACACGGCTGAATATGGCGACTATGTCA
Organism: Paenibacillus medicaginis; assembly: GCF_042138635.1. Classification (NCBI taxonomy): domain Bacteria; kingdom Bacillati; phylum Bacillota; class Bacilli; order Caryophanales; family Paenibacillaceae; genus Paenibacillus; species Paenibacillus medicaginis. The sequence continues at coordinate 183,108 of NZ_JBHIRY010000005.1, forward strand.
CTGGTCCGCGTATCGTAACCGAAGAAACGAAGAAAGCGATGAAAGAGGTTCTGACTGATATCCAACAGGGTAAATTCGCGCGTGACTTCATTCTTGAAAACCAATCCGGCCGTGCTTTCCTGACAGCAACGCGCCGCAATGAAGCGAACCACCAACTCGAAGTCGTGGGCGGTCAGCTGCGTGAAATGATGCACTGGATCAAGAAATAAAACGGATTACAGCTGTTGTCAATACCGGCAATCATACCGATATCCCTACAATGCGGCCATGCTTATGCGTGAGCCGCATTGTGGTTTTAGCAAGAGATGCCTAAATAGGATGGTGGAAGGGATCTCTGACTTGTTTTATAGGCAAATCCTATTAAACTGATAGATTGTATATCTTGGTCAAAGCGATGTCAGATATGATAAAAAGGATAATAGCAATGGGCTGGAACGCTCAAGAACAAGAGGAGTGACGGAAATGGCCGAAGTGAAAAAAATCGCTGTAATCGCTGGAGACGGAATTGGTCCGGAAGTGGTGGCGGAAGCGGAAAAAATCCTGAAACGGGCGGAGGAGCTTTATGGGTATTCATTTGAAACCGAGCATGCTCTGTTCGGCGGAATTGCCATCGACGAGAAGGGCACGCCTCTTCCCGAGGATACTCTTAAGGTGTGCAAGTCGGCGGATGCCGTTCTGCTTGGGGCTGTAGGAGGCCCGAAATGGGATAATAATCCGAAGGATCTGCGCCCGGAAACAGGCCTGCTCGGTATTCGCAAGGAGCTGGGATTGTTCTCCAACCTGCGTCCGGCTGTCATTTTTGATTGCCTGAAGGACGCGTCCACCTTAAAGCCGGAAGTGCTTGAAGGAACGGATCTGATGGTGGTTCGCGAGCTGACGGGCGGAATTTATTTTGGCGAAAAGTTCAGACGTGAAGGCGCTGGCGGACAGGAAGCGGTGGATACCTGCGTATATAATGTAACGGAAGTGGAGCGCATTGTCCGGCAAGCGTTTGAAATTGCACAGAAGCGCCGTAAAAAACTGGCTTCGGTGGACAAGGCCAACGTGCTCGAAACGTCCCGTTTGTGGCGTGAAGTAGTAAACCGGATTGCTCCGGAGTACCCGGATGTCGAATTGGAGCATGTGCTTGTCGACAACTGTGCGATGCAGCTGCTGCGCCGTCCGGCAAGCTTTGATGTGATCGTGACGGAAAATATGTTCGGCGACATTTTGAGCGATGAAGCGGCTATGCTGACGGGCTCCATCGGCATGCTGGCATCGGCGTCGCTTGGGGAAGGAAGCTTTGGCCTGTACGAACCGGTTCACGGTTCGGCGCCGGATATTGCCGGGCAGGGGCTGGCGAATCCGATTGCAACGATTTTGTCGGTAGCCTTGATGTTCCGTCTGACGTTTGGTTATGACAAAGCGGCGGATGCCATTGAAAAAGCTGTCGCAGAGGTGCTGGATGCGGGCCATCGTACAGCCGATATCGCGACAGACAAGAGCAAAGCGATTTCTACGACTGAAATGGGCGATCTGATTGCTGCGGCCATGAAATAAGCACAAACCTGAACAGCCTGGCTGCAGAACAGCAGAGAGCCAGGCTGTTTGGGTATCAAAAATTTGTCGATTTATCTCCTTATTTATATTAATTATAAAAAAATAATCCCTATAATCTTGACTTTATTGAAGTCGGATGATACCATTTTTAATGAAAAAAATGTTTTACGAAATCATACAGTGAATCAAGAAAAACACTCATGTTTTTCTTACATATTTCAAAGGAGGATTTACAGAAATGGCAGAAAGATTAGTTGGTAAACCGGCTCCGGATTTCACGATGGAAACTGTTACAGGCGACGGACAGGATTTTGGTCATGTCAAGCTGTCTGACTATCGCGGAAAATGGCTCGTATTCTTCTTCTATCCACTTGATTTCACATTCGTATGCCCTACTGAAATTACAGCATTGAGCGAAGCATTTGCCCAGTTCAAAGAGCTGGATACCGAAATCCTGGGTGTCAGTGTTGACTCCGTACATAGCCACAAGGCTTGGATCAACACACCGACAGACAGCAACGGTCTGGGACAGCTGAACTTCCCGCTTGCTTCTGACATTACGAAACAAGTTGCACGTGACTATGGCGTACTGATCGAAGAAGAAGGGGTCGCGTTGCGCGGTCTGTTCATTATCGATCCGGACGGTGAACTGAAATACCAGGTTGTTAACCATAACGATGTAGGCCGCAGTGTTGAAGAAACTCTGCGTGTGCTGCAAGCATTGCAATCCGGCGGATTGTGCGCAATGAACTGGAAGCCTGGCGATAAAAATCTGTAATAGTGATTGTTAAATCGATTTTTCAAGCCCCCAATAGCGGTTACAGCCGACTGTTGGGGGCTTGCTTGCCTGAATGATGAGGACCGTCTAATTTTGTTTACATTTGCAGTAAATCGTTGAAAGAAGAAATATACGTTTTACAGGTGACGGAAGGAATTAAGCGTATACAGAGCGAATAGGGTAGTAAGAAAAAGCAAATATCAAATAAGTAACAATGCCGTTTTCGCCGCGTCGGGTACATGGTTTGAACGATAGAAGTAAACCAGGTTATGTTCAGAGGAGGGTGAGCGCCAGATGAGTTTTTGCTGCGGAGCAAGTATGGTGGGAACCAAGGGGACGCTGAAGCATTACCGTACGCAGGTTCATAATGTGCCCTTGCTGGTTTGCCCGGTGTGCCAGCGTATTGAAGTTCATTACCGTGTGGAGAACGAGTACGAGATTCTTGCGGAATATGCGCATGGCGATGGTGCAACCGAGATTGATTTTCAGGATTATGTGATGGAAGACGAGGATGCCATCTTTGAGAACTGTGTCAGCAGGGAGAGTGAGGACCCGCTTGAAATTGTAAAGCGGCAGATCGATATCTCGCTGGATCTGCTTACTGTCGCCAAACAAATTGAAGACGAGAAATGGCAGGGTGAGCTGAAAAGAAGGCTGGCAGTCATGAGTCAGAGACGCTCTCGCCTCCAGCATAACAAAAGTTAGCATATAGGTATATCGTCGCTTGCAAGGGGCAAAAGACAGAAGATTCCGCTATGTGGAAGCTTCTGTCTTTTCGCTAATACGCAAAAAAACAGATTAAAAAAATTTATGCGTTCGACAGGATTTTCGATTGACTGAAAACGGCAATGTTGTCTATCATTAAATTACGAGGCAATTGGAAATAGGTGGTTGTTTGTTTTTTAGTTGGTTTGCAGATGCCCGAAACGGCCAGTTTATCAACCGGTACAAGGGGGACCCCGGCATGATCAACGGATTTCATGAAACGATGGTTGATTCGATCTCACCCTTTCAATCCACCCAATTAGTCAACAATAAATACGAAAATGTTTTGGAGCATTTAGACAGCGGGATTATGCTTTTTGACCACGAAGGTGTCGTGACGTTCATTAACGTTCAGATGGCCAAGCTTCTTGAAGTATCCAGAGCAGCACTGACGGGATGTAGCCTTGTCAATATGTTAAAACATCCGGAGTTGAACCGCTTCAAACGAAAGAAGATACTAAGAATTTACCGTGAGACCATCTTCCACCGAAAGCGCTACCATGAGCTGATTGACGAATCCGGACGCCATTGGCTGATTACTGTAACTTATGGAGATCAACTGGATGGCGATATTTTGTTCAGTTTGAAGGATGTAACGGATTATAAGCAAATTGAGCAGACCGCCTATCAGAATGACAAGCTGGCCATGCTTGGGCGCATATCTGCTTCCATCGCTCACGAGATCAGGAATCCTCTTACAGCTATCCGGGGCTTTATTCAATTGCTCAGGCCCCATCTCCTTCAGCTTGGCAAGGATGAGTATGCCAAGATCATCCTCTCGGAAATTGACCGGGCGAATGATATTATTTATGAATTTCTGAATTCGTCCAAGCCTTCGGCGCCTCAGAAAACCGTGCTTCCCGTTGCCAACCTGCTCAAGGAAGTTGCCTTGCTGACCGAGAGTGAAGCGCTGATGAAGGATTGCGAGATTATACTGGTGGATAACCCTGATCCCCTTCAGGTTTCCATTGATGTCAAGCAAATCAAACAGGTTATTCTGAATATTATCAAAAATGCGATGGATGCGATTCAAAACGTGGATGATGTGCGTCCGGGCACCATTCAGATTGCAGTGGCCAAGGAAGGGCGCTATGCGGACATTTTGATTGCGGACAACGGGCAGGGGATGGATCGCCATACCCTCTCCAGACTGTTTGATCCCTTCTTTACGACCAAAGAGAGCGGGACAGGCCTTGGCTTATCCGTAAGCTACAGAATTATCAAGAATCATGGCGGATTTATTCATGTCAATAGCAGCCAGGGGGAAGGAACCGAATTTCGGATATCTCTGCCTTTGGTGCAAAAATGAGGGTGAAAAATAGGACCGTTCCCAAAAAGCTGTCAGGTTGAGGCTGAGGGAGGTCCTTTTTCATTTGACCTTTACTTTTGCAGACCCGTTCAAGTATGATGAGTGGAAATAGACTTGGTCTTTTGGAAGGAGAAACAGACAGATGAAGACGAATCATAGTAAAATCGTGGATTGTACCATCCGGGACGGCGGATTGGTTAACAATTGGGATTTCAGTGTGGAATTTGTTCAACAATTGTACACCGGACTGAATGATGCTGGTGTTGATTATATGGAAATCGGATATAAAAACTCACCGAAGCTGCTTAAAGGTGCGGACAAAGCGGGCCCTTGGCGCTTCCTGGACGATGAATTTTTGCGCAAGGTTATTCCTCAGAAGGGTCATACCAAGCTGTCTGCGCTCGTAGATATCGGCCGTGTGGACGAGAACGACATTTTGCCGCGCAGTGAAAGCATGCTTGATCTGATTCGGGTAGCCTGCTATATCAAGGATGTGGACAAGGCCCTTGAGCTGGTTAACATTTTCCATGAACGGGGATATGAGACCACCATCAACATTATGGCCCTGTCCAACGTGATGGAGCATGAGCTGCTGGAAGCCTTTGAGCTTATTAAAGACAGCGTGGTGGATGTTGTCTACATTGTCGATTCTTACGGAAGCCTGGATCACAAGGATATATTGCATCTGACCGAGAAATTCAAGAAGCATCTGCCGAACAAGCGTCTTGGCGTTCATGCGCATAACAATCTGCAGCTGGCTTTCTCCAATACGCTGATTGCTGCCGAGCAGGGCGTAGAGCTGCTGGACGCATCCGTTTACGGCATGGGACGCGCGGCCGGCAATTGCCCGACCGAGCTGCTGGTAACCCATCTGAAGCATACGCATTACAAGCTGCGTCCGGTGCTCGACATCATTGAGAACCTGATGATCCCTCTTCGTGAGAAAGAAGAGTGGGGATATATCATTCCGTACATGATCACAGGCACCCTGGACGAGCACCCACGCTCGGCTATGGCACTGCGTGCTTCGGAGGATAAAGACAAAGCTGTTGATTTCTACGACAAGCTGACGACGCCTGAAGTATCGTTTGAGCAATAATAAGACCGGTTTTACCAGGAAAGCGCATGCTCTTCGGAGGATGCGCTTTTTTTGCCGGTTGCATTTTTTTTATGATTCAGTTATATTATTAATCAGCTTCGAATATGATTTTATTAATCGCGCGGGTGTAGTTCAATGGTAGAACTCCAGCCTTCCAAGCTGGTAGCGTGGGTTCGATTCCCATCACCCGCTCCATACTAATGAACAATTGGCCTTGCAAGAAGCAGGCTTTTTTTTCGGATTATGAATAAGCAATAAATGCCTTGATGGAGAGAGTAGGCAGTGCCTGGCGCACAGGGAGGGAACGCCGTGGATTGAGAGCGTTTCTGCAGACACAGACCTGTTGAAGTTCACTCCGGAGCAGTCCCTTGAACATGGATGTACCCATGCGTACGTCAGGAAAGTAGAGGGTACCGGTTCACGGCCGTTACACGTGCTGAGCGAGACGATTATTACTGAAATTATGAGGTCACGGATAGAAATCCGCATGAATTTCACGATCGTCTAACAAGGGTGGTACCACGGTCTTTTCGTCCCTTACGGGAGAAAAGGCCTTTTTTTGTTGCATACATACCGGACTACCGGGTGATTACACAAAGGAGGCATCAGGAATGATGAAGGAAAAGCTGGAAGCGTTAAAGATTGAGGCTCTGGCGCAGCTGGAGCAGGTATCCGATCCCCAGACATTGAACGATCTGCGCGTCAAGTATTTGGGTAAAAAGGGCGCGCTGACTGAAGTTTTACGCGGTATGGGCAGCTTGAGCGCGGAGGAGCGCCCGGTCATTGGCCAGGTGGCCAACGACGTGCGCGGCGCGATTGAGGAGATTATTGAATCCAAACAACAGGCGTTTCAGCGTGCCGAGACCGAACAGAGACTGCGTGCGGAACGTGTGGACGTTACACTGCCTGGCCGCAAAATGCCGCAGGGCGGAGTTCATCCGCTGAACAAGGTCATCGCCGAAATTGAAGATATTTTCCTGGGGATGGGCTATCGTGTTGCGGAAGGCCCGGAGGTGGAGACGGATTATTTTAACTTTGAAGCGCTCAATTTACCGAAAAACCATCCGGCTCGTGATATGCAGGATTCTTTTTATGTTACCGAGGAACTGTTGATGCGTACGCATACTTCACCGGTGCAGGTACGGACGATGCAGTCCATGCACGGTGAAACCCCGCTCAAGGTTATTTGCCCGGGCAAGGTGTACCGCCGCGATGATGATGATGCGACCCACTCGTTCCAGTTCCATCAAATTGAGGGCATCGTCATTGGCGAAAATATTCGCATGAGCGATCTTAAAGGAACGCTGCTGCAATTCTCCCGCGAGATGTTCGGCAGCCAGACACAGATTCGTCTGCGTCCGAGCTTCTTCCCGTTTACGGAGCCAAGCGCCGAAATGGACGTGACCTGCGTACAGTGCGGCGGCAGCGGCTGCCGGATGTGCAAGCAGACAGGCTGGCTGGAAATTCTGGGCTGCGGCATGGTGCATCCCAAAGTGCTGGAGATGGGCGGTTATGATCCGGAGAAATACAGCGGCTTCGCCTTCGGCATGGGCGTGGAGCGAATTGCAATTCTGAAATACGGCATTGACGACATCCGCCATTTCTACAACAGCGATATGGCGTTCCTGAAGCAGTTCGCACGGAATTAATATTCGGATAAAAAGGAAGTGAGCGTACATGAAAGTATCAACCGAATGGCTGTCTGACTATATATCGCTGGAGCAGGTGGCAGCTGAAGAGCTGGCTGAGCGCATTACTCGGGCAGGGATTGAGATCGACGCGGTGGAGAACCGGAACAAGGGTGTCTCCGGCGTCGTAGTCGGTTATGTGAAAAGCAAGGAGAAGCATCCGGACGCGGACAAGCTGAATGTCTGCGTCGTCGATGTAGGGCAGGGAGAGGACCTGCAAATCGTATGCGGCGCCAAAAATGTGGACACTGGCCAAAAGGTGCCGGTAGCCATGATCGGGGCCGTGCTGCCCGGCGATTTCCGTATCAAGAAAGCCAAGCTGCGCGGCGTTGAGTCCCAAGGCATGATCTGTTCCGCGAAGGAGCTGGGTATGAACGACAAGCTGTTGCCGAAGGAGCAGCAGGAAGGCATTCTTGTTCTCCCGGCAGACGCCGAGTTGGGCGCTCCGATCGAAAAGCTGCTTGGCCTGGACGACAAGGTGCTGGAATTCGACTTGACTCCGAACCGTTCGGATTGTCTCAGTATGCTGGGCGCTGCTTATGAAGTGAGCGCAATCCTCGGTAGGGACATCAAGGTTCCCGATCCTGAGCAGGACTTGATTGAACAAGTTGAACCAACTGCTGAACATCTTGTGGTATCCGTAGCGGCGCCGGAGCTGTGCACCCACTATGCAGCCCGCGTGATCACCGGGGTGACCATGGGGATTTCCCCACTGTGGATGCAGAGCCGCCTGATGGCAGCAGGCATTCGCCCGATCAACAACATTGTCGACATCACCAACTATGTGATGCTGGAATACGGACAGCCCTTGCATGCCTTTGATGCGGCCAAGCTGAACGGGCGGATTGAAGTACGCCTCGCCCGCGCAGGCGAAACGCTTGTTACGCTGGACGATCAGGAACGCAAGCTTGAGCCTCATATGCTGCTGATTACCGACGGAGTGCAGCCGGTGGCGCTGGCGGGTGTTATGGGCGGCGCCAACTCGGAGGTTACTGCGGACACGGTGGATATCGTGCTGGAGTCGGCGAAATTTGACGGCGGAAGCGTACGTAAAACATCCCGTCAGTTGGGCCTGCGTTCCGAAGCAAGTCTGCGTTTTGAGAAGGAGGTTGACCCGGCGGCAGTTATCCCGGCGCTCAACCGGGCCGCTGCGCTGATCCAGCGCTACGCTGACGGAGCCGTACAGAAGGGGATCGTCCAGTTTAACGAGGCCAGGACAGCTCCGCGCATCATTACCTTGTCGCTGGAGAAGCTGAATCGTTACCTGGGGACCGATCTGTCCATGCTGGAAGTGAAGACGCTTTTCAGCCGTCTGCATTTCCCTTGTGGTGATAAGGAGCACGGTCTGCTGGAAGTGGAGGTTCCGACACGCCGCGGCGAGATAACGCTGGATGTAGACTTGATTGAAGAGGTGGCACGCCTCTACGGGTACGATCAGATTCCAACCACAGCGATCGAAGGACCGACAACGCCGGGAGCGCTCACCCCTGCGCAAGCCCTGCGCCGTTCTCTGCGCAGCCTGCTTGTTCATGGCGGATGGCAGGAGGTTATCAGCTATTCCTTTATTCATCCGGAGCGTACGAAGCTGTACCCTGCACTGACGGCCGGCAGTCATCCGGTAGCGCTGGCAATGCCGATGAGCGAGGACCGCAGTGTGCTGCGCACCAGCATCATCCCTCAGCTGCTGGATGCCACAGTATACAACATGAACCGAAAGCAGGAGGATCTGGCTCTCTTTGAGATTGGCAGCGTGTTTTTCAGCGAAGAGCAGACACTGACCAGGCAGCCGCAGGAGATTCCTGTACTCGGTCTGCTGTTGACGGGGAAACGCCGCAGCCAACAGTGGAATGTGGCTGCGGAAGCAGTGGATTTCTTTGACATTAAAGGTGCTCTTGAAACGATCTTTGACTATGTGGGAATCGAAGGGAACGTGCGTTATACCGCTGACAGCCCGGCAGGATACCATCCGGGACGTTCCGCCTCTGTGTATCTGGAGACCGAAGGGCAAGCCGAACTGATTGGCACGGTGGGCCAGGTTCATCCTGAGCTGCAGCAGCAGTATGACCTGAAGGACACGTATGTGGCGGAAATCGCTTTGGGGCCGGTCATTAGGCACAGAACCAGCGCAATCCGTTATCAGGAGCTGACCCGCTTTCCTTCCGTTGAACGTGATATTGCAGTCGTTGTTGACGAAGCGGTGGAGGCAGGCGAACTGCTGCGTGTGATCCGCGAAAACGGAGACGAGCTGCTGACTCAAGCCCGTGTGTTTGACGTGTTTACAGGCAGCAAGCTCGGCGAAGGCAAGAAGAGCATCGCCATCGCGCTGCTGTATCGCCATCGTGAGCGCACATTGACCGATGAGGAAATTAACGAAACACACAGCCGGATCGTTGCGATGCTGGAACAAACTTTTGGCGCTGAATTAAGAAAGTAGCAGGAGATAAGTCAAGCCACATCGAATCTTAGGTGAAGAGGTTCGGTGTGGCTTTTTCTGTAGTCTGCACCGGTCGTGCACTTGATTGGTCATGAGATAACCTGCAAAATAGATAATAACAGAATTCTCCCATATTACTGGGGAAAGTAGCCGAAATGAACTACAGACACCCTAGAATCAACACACAGAACTGGAGGAGGGCTTTATTGTGACTACACCGGATCGCATGCGCGTTACCGTTGAGATATACGGAAATTCCTATAAACTTGTTGGAAGCAGCTCAGAATATATGAAACAGGTTGCAAGCTACGTAAATGAACGAATGCATACGATAGCGCAAGCCCATGCTCATCTGGATATTCCGCGCATCGCAGTACTCGCGGCCGTTCATATGGCGGAGGAAGCGATCAGATCCCAGGAAACCGAACGGAAAATGAACCGCATCATCGAGGAACGCTCCGAGCTGCGGGAAGACCTGGCCAGACTGCAAACCCTGCTTGGGGAACAGCAGCAGAAGAATGCGGCGCTGCAGGAAGCAGGCGACCGGTTCGCGCAGGAGAAGGAGCAAGTATTGTCCAGGCTGGCGCAAGCTGAGCAAACTGCCGCCCGGGAGAAGGCGGAACTGAAGAACCGGCTTGAGCAGCAGCTGAAGAAGGAGACTGAGCTCCTTAAAGAGAAGGAACAGGCACAGCTTGACGCGCAGAACAAGCTAACGGAAGCGGCCAGACAGGCAGAGGTCAAGCTTGCAGCTGCCGAGAAGGAGATTACAGCACGGCTTCAATCGGAAAAGGAGAAGCTGCAATCCAGTCTGAACGAGGAACAACGAAAGGCGAAGGCGTCTTGGCAGGCCGAAACGACTGCCCTCCGCAAGCGACTGGAGGAAGAGAAGGCACAGGTTCTGGCTTCGTTGAAAGAAGAACAGACGCTGCGTCAGCGGGCCGAGTCACTGCAAGCTGAAAGCCGGCAGCAATATGAAGAGGAGCTTAAGCAGCTTCGAAATCGTTTGGACGAGCTGGAAATAAGTGAGCAGTTGCTGACCGAGGAGCTGCAAGGCACTTCGGAACAGGTGAAGCAAGCTGAAGCAGTACGCCAGGAGCTTGAGGATCGGTTGAAAGAAGCGGCTGCAGGAGAAGAAATCGCGGCCCGCAAGCTGGAGTCACTGCAAGCTGAGGTTAACGAGAAGGCGGCGGAGCTAAAGCGGATGCAGCAGGCTTCTGCCAAAGCGGAGGAAGAACAGCGACGGATGCAGAAGCTGCTTGAACAGGCTCATGTCTTGGTGCGCAAGCTGCAGGCTGAAATGGCTGAGTTGTCCAAGAAGGAGCAGACGGCCCGCGAGCAGGCGAAGAAGCATGTGGAAGAGCTGGAACGGCGCCAGCGGGAGTTGAATGAGAAGACGGCCCGGATTGCTCAGCTTGAGCAGACGATTGTGCAGCTGCAAGGGGAAGTGGCCGGTGTGCTCAAGCAGGCGGAGGAAGCCCGGGAGCGGAATAATGGGCTGCAGGAGCGGGTTGCGGAGCAGCAGGCGGAGATGGATGTGCAGCGAAGAGCTATGGAGTTGGTCCAGGCTGAGGCGAAGCGGGCTGCAGAGCTTGCCGCACAGAGCGACCAGCAATATGAGCAGCTGCGCAAGGAGACTGCAAATCTGCAGCAGCAGTCAAAACAAATGCAGGCGGAGCTTGAGCAGTTGAACAGACAAGCTGCCGAGCTGCGGACTCAGCTTGAACACACAGAGGAAGAAGCGGTCGAATGGCAGGTCAAATACGAGGAGAAGCTCGCCGAGTTGGAGCAAATCCGCGCAGATGAAGTCCGTCGGCAGGAAGAGCTGATTTCCTGGGAGCAGCAGATCGCATCTGCGGTCGAGGCGAGGGAGCGGCTGCAACAGGAGATCGCTGAGACGAACCGCCAGCAGCAGGACACTTTAACCGAACTGCAAACTGTGGCGCAAGCCCGCGAAGAGCTGCAAAACGAGCTGACTGATATCGGCGAGCGATATGAACTGGCAGCTCATCAGCTGAGGCTGCTGCAGGTGGAACGCGATATGGAGCGTGAGAAAATGGAAAGCCTTACGGAAAAGCTGGAGCAGTTGCAGGAGGAATATTCGAAGCTTCAGACGGAATATAACGAGTGGATCGAACTGATCGAGCAGGACCAGTGACGATAACAGAATAAAACAAGCCGTCCCGGCTGCATTTCAGGACGGCTTGGATGCGGCTATTCAACAATAAGCTTGGCTGTCATGGTATGATGACCTGTACCGCAGAATACGGAGCAGTTAATCTCATATTCCCCTTTCTGCTCGGGTGTGATCACCTGTGAGGTACTTCTGCTGTCCAACTGGACGTTAAGTCTTTGGATGACAACGCCATGTGTGCCTTCTACGTTTTCAAATGAAATTTTCACAGGTATCCCCTGTTTCACGTGGTATTCCTGCTGGTCAAATGCAAAATTGCTGGCCTTGATCACGATTTCTTCGCTGGCTGTTGCTTCGCCTGCCGTTTGCTGTCCGGCTGGATCCGGAGAAGCTCCGCTTCCGCAGGCTGACAGGAGCAAAAGCAGCAGGACGGCTGATACCAGAAGGAATCCGTTACGTCTCAAGAGCTTGATTGCCATAGGCTCTCCCCCGTTCATTGGCTTTTTATGCAGGCAACTGCTGTAACACGTTCTATATGCCATCATACCGCAAGTTGTCCGGGGAGAGTGTGAAAAATTATTGAAAAGAACTCCAGGCTGCAAAAAAGAGGCTTCCCGTTGTTGGGGAAGGCCTCTTTTGCTTGCTGTGGTTCCTATGGCAAATCTAAGCACGGTCGTTGTTGTTCCGCCCGGCTTCAAAAGGCGTGGAAACCGGAATAAACAGGTCAATAATTCCGATGACGAGCGCAGCAAGCAGGGCGCCCACAACGGAAACCTCAACACCACCCACGATAAATTGTGCGATGTAGATGACCAGCGCGCTGACCAAAAAGCCTACGATGCCACGCCCGAACGGACTGACTCTGCGGCCGAACATGGCTTCAATGATCCAGCCAATGACGGCAATCACAATGGCGAGAATCAGAGCGCTCCAAAAACCGCCCACGCTGAATCCGGGAACGATCCAGCCGACAAGTAGAAGCACGAGCGCGGCAACGACAAAACGTACAATATGGCCTAGAATTCTCATGGTTTGCCTCCTGTTCTGCTCCCAGCCCGCAAATGGCTTGCAGGCTGGAGAATGGCCGCGAATTTCAAAGAAAACCGCAGCTATGCAACCATTAGTATGTTACGCGGAAGTCTGTCTTATGTGCTTTGCGTCCAGAATGCAATTTTAACGAATTTATTTCATAGCAATGGCTGTAAATAGCGAAAGCGGCCAGCTTTCGTTATAATACAGATATAACTGAGAGGAGCTGTAACGTTGGACGCAAAAATTTTGCAAACACTTGAATATGGTAAAATCTTGAGCTCACTGTCTAATTACACGCAAACACCGATGGGCAAACATGCAGCCATACAGCTTCGCCCCAACTCGGATGCGGTGCATATACAAGCTTTATTGAAAGGCACGGACGAGGCGTTCGCTGTGGACCGCCTGAAGGGAACCCCTTCGTTTACCGGAGTGGTTGATATATCCCCCGCGGTAAAGCGGGCACGAATCGGAGGCACCTTGAATCCGCAGGAGCTGCTCGGAATCCGAACGACCATTCAGGCGGGACGGCGTGTCAAGGTATACATTGAGGGTGTGCATGAAGATCATGCCGTTGAATCCCTGCTGTTCATCAGCGAACAGCTTTCAGACCAGAAGCCGCTGGAGAACGCGATCAAGGTCTGTATCGACGACAATGCCGAAGTGCTGGATACCGCAAGCCCGGAGCTGGCCCAGATCAGGCGCGAGCTGCGCTCCGGCGAGGTGAGAATCCGGGAAAAGCTGGATTCCATGATCCGCTCCTCCACAGTATCCAAGATGCTGCAGGACCAGATTGTTACGATCCGCGGTGATCGGTTCGTCATCCCTGTCAAAGCGGAATACCGTTCCTATTTTGGCGGCATCGTGCATGATCAGTCCGGTTCGGGTGCCACCATGTTCATCGAGCCTGAATCGATCGTGACGATGAACAACAAGCTGCGTGAAACGAAAATGAAGGAAGAACGGGAGATTGAGGTCATTTTACAGAAACTGACTGCACAGGTGGGAGAGCAGGCGGAACTGCTGCTTTATGATCTGGATCTGCTCGGCAATCTTGACTTTATTTTCGCCAAAGCGCGCCTGGCCCGTGAGATGAAGGCCACCCTTCCGGTGATTAACGATCATGGCTATATCAGGCTGAGGAAGGGCCGTCACCCTTTGATTCCGCTGGATAAAGTGGTGCCGATCGATGTTGAACTGGGGGGCAGCTTTTCGTCCATCATCGTAACCGGGCCGAATACCGGGGGGAAGACGGTGACACTTAAAACGATCGGTCTCCTCAGCCTGATGGCGATGTCCGGATTGTTTGTTCCCGCCGAGGATGAAAGTGAGCTGTCCGTATTTGATGCCATCTATGCCGATATCGGCGATGAGCAGAGTATCGAACAGAATCTGAGTACATTCTCAAGCCATATGACGAATATTATCAGCATATTGCGGCAGATGACGCCCAAAAGCCTTGTTCTGCTGGATGAGGTGGGTGCTGGTACGGACCCTGCCGAAGGCTCGGCATTGGCGGTAGCCATACTGGAGCATATCCATGCTGCCGGCTGTCGTATGGTGGCGACGACGCATTACAGCGAGCTTAAGGCGTATGCTTACGAACGGGATGGCATTATTAATGCAAGCATGGAGTTTAACGTGGCTACTCTGAGTCCGACCTATCGCCTGCTCGTCGGTGTTCCTGGGCGAAGCAATGCCTTCGCAATTGCGGAACGGCTCGGTCTGTCCAAGCCAATTCTGGATTATGCCCGCGGTGAGGTGACTGAGGAGGATCAGCGTGTCGAGCATATGATCGCTTCCCTGGAGGAGAACCGACTGACAGCAGAACAGGAGCGTTCTGAGGCCGAAAGGCTGCGTAGGGAGACTGAAGAGCTTCGCACCCGTTATCAGGAGGAGCTTGACAAGCTCGACAACCAGCGTGAACGCATGCTGGAGAAGGCGGAGGAAGAAGCCCGCCAGGTGCTGCAGAAGGCCCGCAGCGAGTCGGAACGAATTATTGCCGATCTGCGCAAGCTTGCCCTGGAGGGTGCCGCAGTGAAGGAACACCGCTTGATTGCTGCCCGCAAGGAGCTTGACGAGGCGGAACCGAAGCAACGCAAAAAAACGTCCGCTCCACGACAGTCCGCCAAAGCACGGGCAATTGAGCCGGGGGATGAGGTTCATGTGCACAGTCTGAGGCAGAAGGGGCATGTCGTCGAGCTGTCCGGCAGCAAGGAAGCTATCGTACAACTGGGCATTATGAAAATGAAGGTCAGTCTGGATGACCTTGAGCTGCTGGATACGCCGAAGCCTGCTCAGCCCAAGCAGCGTACGGTTGCCGGTGTGAATCGGACACGCGACGACCGGGTCCGGAGCGAGCTTGATTTAAGAGGAGCCAATGTGGAGGAAGCGCTGATTGAAGTGGACCGGTTCATGGACGAAGCTTTTATGGCCAATCTGGGCCAGGTCTACATTATTCACGGCAAAGGCACGGGCGTGCTGCGTTCCGGCATTCAGGATTATTTGCGCAGTCACAAGCATGTAAAAAGCTACAGACTGGGTAATTATGGGGAAGGCGGGTCCGGTGTGACCGTCGCCGAGTTAAAATAGTTCGCCCTGCTTATGAGCGACTGTTTGCGGCCTGTGGCCGATGGGGAGGGAGAGAGTGAAGGAGATCGATCAGTTGCTGACTTATCCCCTTGGCATGATGCTGGGGTATTTTTCGGTTGCGGTGCTTCAACTCGTTGTGTATTTATATTGCTTTGAACTGGTGACCCGCTACAAGTGCTGGGATGAAATCCGCAAGGGCAATGTGGCTGTCGCCATGGCCACCGGCGGGAAAGTATTCGGGATATGCAATATTATGCGTTTTACCATTTCCGGGAGCTCCAGTGTGTACGATACGATGATCTGGTCGTTTGTGGGGTTTCTGCTGCTGCTGGCCGCTTATTTCCTGTTTGAATTTCTGACACCCGTATTTTCGATTGATAAAGAGATCCAGGAAGATAACAGGGCCGTAGGCCTGTTTTCCATGATCATTTCCATCTCGCTGTCCTATGTGATCGGTGCCAGTGTTGGTTAAATTACTTTTTAAGCGCAATGAATTGGAGGATACGGATATGGAGAAAACCATTTGCCCGTGGTGCCAGACGGAAATCGTCTGGGATGAGGAGCTCGGCCCGGAGGAAGAGTGCCCTTACTGTCATAACGAGCTGAAGGGGTACCGGACATTGACGGTTGATATCGGCGAGGAAGAGGAAGAAATGTTGAATAGGCGCCAGTCCGATGAACATGATGACGAGGAAGCCGGGGATGAGGACTTGTTATCCTGGCAGGATGAGGGCCTTCACAGGCTTCCGGTTCTGCATACGCTGCAGAAATACGAAGAAAGCGGGCAAGATCTGCTGGCTTATGAAGAAGGTGTAGAAAAGGTGCTCGACAGCCAGGAAGAGGTCCCGGAGTGTCCGCACTGCCGGGAATACATGCTGTTGACAGGAACAAGAACCGTCACGGCAGATACCTTTGCCCCGTCTGTTCCGGCTTCGCTTGGGAAGCCCGTACTTGAACCGCCTTTTACCATGAATATCTATGTGTGCACCGGGTGTTTCCAGGTACAGCATAGCCTCGCCGAGGATGACAGACTCCGGTTAATGCATACACTTGGATCCGGCCGTAAATAAAAAGACTGTCGTCCCCTGACATGTTTTGAACATTTTAGGGTATGTTAACAGAGAGCCCGCTGGGCGGATCTCGGTTAGAGGGGGGACACTGTTGAAATCGAGCTTGAATAAACAGTCCATTCTATTGCTTGGCATGAATGGGCTGTTTGTATTAGCAGGAGCGCTGTCAGGCACGTTTCTCAATGTGTATCTGTGGAAAACCAAACCGGATTATACCATGATCGGCTGGTTTACCGTCAGCCAGCAGGTGGCGCTCGGACTGACCTTCTGGATTGCAGGAAAGTGGGTAAAGGAACACAACAAAATGAATGCCCTCCGCGCAGGTACGGCCCTGTCCGGCATATTTTATCTGCTTGTTTTATGGTCAGGTCCCAGAGCTGTTCACTATATTTGGCCGCTCGGCATTCTGCTGGGGATTGCGCTTGGTCTGTTTTGGCTTGCGTTTAATGTGATCTATTTTGAGGTTACCGACAGTCACAACAGGGATCGGTTTAACGGCTGGGTGGGGCTGCTTGGATCTTTTGCCGGCATCGTAGGTCCGTGGCTTTCGGGCTGGATTATAGCAAGCATGGAAAACGACACAGGTTACCGTGTCATTTTCAGTATTTCATTGGCGATTTATATCGTTGGAGTTATCCTCAGCTTCTTCCTCAAGAAGCGAAAGGTCAAGGAAGAATATAACTGGTCCGAGCCGTGGAACAGGCTGAGTGATGTGAAAAGTCCCTGGAGGCCGCTCTCCCTGGCGCTTGCCGCTCAAGGAATCCGGGAAGGGGTATTCTCTTTTCTTATCACTTTGCTCGTCTTTGTGGCCACCAAGCAGGAATGGAAACTTGGACAGTTTTCGCTCATTACGTCGGCGGTATCCCTTGTCAGCTTCTGGGTGGCAGGCAGATGGCTGCGGCCGCACTACCGTTCCGCAGGCATGCTGATAGGCGCACTGCTGCTGGTAGCGGTCCTGCTTCCTTTGCTGTGGAAGGTGCAGTATGGCACACTTCTGTTCATGGGCATCGGCACATCCTTGTTTATCCCGCTTTATCTGATTCCCATTACTACACTGGGCTTTGACTTAATGGGAGCGACGGATCGCAACGTTGCCGAACGTGTTGAACTGGTCGTGCTGCGTGAGCTGTGCCTCATGACGGGGCGGCTGATCGGAACGTTTATTTTTATTGGGGTGCTTTCCGTCAGCCGCATGCCGCATGTCATTACGTGGCTGATGATCGGTCTGGGCAGCGCGCCTGTGATCGGCTGGTTCTTTGTGCGGGGAATGATGAAATCCGCAGGCTGGAAGCCGGTATCGGAATAGCTGTGCAGCATATTTTTACTCTGCAAAACAATAGGTTCACTGCAGCAGCCCTTCAGGTATGAATGGCTGTTTTTGCTTTGCACCTGATATAAATTGATGTAATATAAGTATTATCATTTTCGCAGACCTGACATGAAGAGCGGTCAATGTCCGCGAAACCACGCTGGAGGTCTTTGCATGACAGAGTTGAATGAGACAAAATTAAAAGTGCTGGAGCTTCTGAAAGAGGATGCCAGACGTACGCCGGCCCTGCTGGCGACCATGCTCGGCATTGCCGAGGAGGAGGTCAAAGCTGCCATTCAAGAGCTGGAAGACAAACATGTAATCGTGAAATATGCAGCGGTCGTCAATTGGGACAAGGTGGATGACGAGAAGGTCACCGCGTTGATCGAGGTCCAAATAACGCCGGAGCGGGGCAGAGGTTTTGAAGGCATTGCGGAGCGCATTTATCTGTATCCACAGGTGAAATCAGTCTATCTGATGTCCGGAGCTTACGATCTGCTGGTGGAGGTGGAGGGCAAGAATCTGCGTGAAGTTGCGAACTTTGTATCAGAGAAGTTGTCCCCGATTGATTCCGTACTGTCGACCAAAACGAATTTTACCTTGAAAAAATACAAGCAGGACGGCATTATCTTCGATGACAAGGAAGAAGATAACCGTCTCATGATTTCGCCGTAAAGGAAGCGACTCATAATGACACTTAATCAAGAACAGGCTCTGCAGGCTGGAAGCAAATCTATGAACTCCTATCTGGCTCCCCTGGTTCGAGACATCCAGCCCTCAGGGATCCGGAAGTTTTTCGATCTGGTCGGAGGAAGCAAGGATATTATTACACTGGGTGTAGGTGAACCTGATTTTACAACCCCTTGGCATATGCGAGAGGCTTGTGTTTATTCCCTTGAGCGCGGATTTACAAGCTATACGTCCAATGCAGGCATGCCGGAACTCCGCGAGGAGCTCAGCCATTATTTGAGCAGCCGCTTCTCCGTCAATTATAACCCAAAGGATGAGATGATTATAACGGTCGGAGGCAGCGAGGCCATTGATCTCGCCCTGCGGGCCCTGATTACACCCGGAGATGAAATCCTCATTCCGGAGCCTTGTTATATTTCCTATTCTCCGATAACAGCGATTGGCGGCGGTGTAGCCGTGGGCATTGAAACGTTCGCGGACAACGGCTTCAAACTGACGGCGGAGGCGCTTGAGGCGAAAATCACGCCCCGCTCCAAGGTGCTGATTCTCTGTTACCCGAGCAACCCTACGGGGGCAACGATGAGCTATGAGGATTGGCTTCCGATTGCGAGGGTGGTTGAAAAGCATGATCTGATCGTGATTTCGGACGAAATCTATGCCGAGCTTACGTATGATCAGAATCATGTCAGCTTTGCGGCTATCCCGGGAATGCTGGACCGGACGATTCTCGTCAGCGGTTTTTCCAAAGCATTTGCAATGACAGGCTGGAGAATCGGTTATACGTGCGGCCACCGTGATCTCATCTCGGCCATGCTGAAAATTCATCAGTACACGGTGATGTGCGCTCCTTCGATGGGGCAGGTTGCCGCACTGGAGGCGCTGCGCAACGGAATGGGGGAAAAGGACCGGATGGTCGATGCCTACAATCAGCGCCGCCGTTTAATGGTACAGGGCTTCAGGGACATGGGGCTGGACTGCCATGAACCGCAGGGGGCCTTCTATGTGTTCCCAAGTGTTCAATCCACCGGGTTAAGCTCGGATGCGTTTGCTGAAAGACTGCTCTATGATGCCAAAGTCGCTGCCGTGCCGGGAAATGTATTTGGTCTGGGAGGCGAAGGATATCTGCGCTGCTCCTATGCCACATCCGTTGCCCAACTGACGGAAGCGCTGGAGCGGATCGGAAATTTTGTGCACAAGCTGAAAGCAGAAGGCGTCTGACGGATAATCGGGTAAGCAGTATAACTTTCTTAGAACGAACAGGAGACCCATCGCGGTCTTCTTTTTTTGTCTTCCCAACCTGTGCTATATTGAATGCATGGGGAAAGGGAGGTACATAGATGAAGAGGCTGTTGAAGCTGTGCGGTGTGCTTGCATTTCTGCTCGTGGCAGCTGGCTGCGGGGACGACAACAACAAGGCATTTTCCATCTTTATTATTGACAATCAGGGGGATCCGTCGGCCATCAGTCAGAAGCTTGAGCAAAAGCTGCAGCAGAAGCTAGGTGAAGGGGGTCCGGCTGTTGAGGTGGTTGCCAGCCCTATTTATGACCGCTCGAAGCTGCTGGTGGAATACGTGGCCGGAGAGCATGATATTTTCATTCTGCCGGAGGAAGATATGAGAAATAACGGCAGAGAAGGCGGGAACCTGCCCCTTGATGAATACTTTGACAAGGAAGCCTATCCAGGGAGCGTCTTTGAAGGAGCTGTATTCAAGGCAGTGAATAAAGACGGGCAAGCAGCAGAGGAGACGGTGATGGAAACTCATCTGTACGGCATTCCTGCCGATCAGATGGCTCTGTTTAAGGAGGTTGGCTACGCCTCATCCAATCTGTTTGCAACAGTCCCGCCAAGGACGGGCAATCTGGAAGAAGCGGTCAGCGTATTGAAGGCTTTGGCTGAATAAGGTGATTATTTACCTCTGTTCTGTACGGTGACTGGGAGGAATTCGTATGTTAATCATGGTTACTGGAGGACTCGGTGCAGGGAAAACAAGGTTTGCATTGTCGATGGCAACACGGCTTGCCCGTGAAGGGATTTATATTTCGGCTCCTGGCCGGCTTGCCGCGGGAGCATCTGCCGGAGGCTGTGAACTGCCGCCGTCTTACCACAGGATCAGCGTGGACCAAGAGATGCCGCTGCCCAATGTGCTTGAGCACCTCAATTTGGAGTCCAACATCTTTCGTGCCGACCGCAGGATCGTTATTGTTGACAGCATTACAGGATGGTTGAGCGACGAATTTGGCAGCGGATCGCTGGAGCAAGCGGAGCGAAGGCGGCTTGAGGTGAAAGCGGAGCGTTTATTGGACAACCTGCTGAACTATCAGGGGATGCTGCTCGTCATTACAAATGAAATATCCTCCCTGCTTCATCCCAGTGAAGAAGAAGCGCTGTTCGGCAGGCTGATTTCCCGCCTGAACATGGAGATGGCTGCGCGTGCGGACAGGGTATTCCAGTTGACGGCAGGCTTGGCGGTGGAATTGAAGGAGCGCAGCTTGCGATATTAGAGGTAGTTCAAAAAGTCATCTTTTGATCACGAAGGAAGTCAGGAAGCGGACTCGACATCGAATCTTGAATTCAGCCGGGCCTTCCGGGGCTCACGTACCCCAAGTACGCTCCGCTCCTCAGTCCCTAGCTTCATTCAACCTTCTCGGTGCTGAAAACCTGACTTTTTGAACACTGACTATTTTGGAGCTATGATCGTAAAGGAGGAATATGATGGGCGTATATACAAGAACGGGAGATGAAGGCGAAACCTCTGTCATTGGAGGACGGGTGCGCAAGGATGATGACAGGGTTGAAGCTTACGGCACCATTGATGAGCTGAACAGCTTTGTGGGGCAGGCGATCAGCTTTGCCGAGGAGGATGTGTTCGAGGATCTGCGGCAGCAATTGGCCGAGATCCAGCAGGAGCTGTTCGACTGCGGCTCCGATTTGGCTTTCGTAAGGCTGAGCGATAAAAAATATAAGGTAAAGGAAGAGATGGTGCTGCGGCTTGAGCAGTGGATCGACGGCTGTGAAGCGGAGAACCCGAAGGTGGAGCGTTTTATTATTCCGGGCGGAAGCCGCTTCTCTTCAGCTCTGCACGTATGCCGCACAGTATGCCGCCGCGCTGAGCGACGGGCTGTTACACTCGGCTCTCATGCTGAGATTAACCCTGCTGTCCGCAGGTATCTGAACAGGCTGTCCGACTACTTCTTCGTGGCTGCGCGTACGGCCAATGCAAGACTGGGAGTGGCTGATGTGGAATATGTGCGCAGCAAAAAGGTGTTTGGTAGAAAAGAATGACCGCTTATTATGATCCGATTGTATATGAGGTTCCACCGGAAGATGAAGGCATGCTGCTAAAGACGGTTTTGCACAAAAGGATGAGTGTTTCACGCAAGCTCCTGTCCCGTCTGAAGCTTACGGAGCAGGGAATTATGCTCAATGGAAGCCGCGTGTACGTCGATGTGAAGGTGCGCGCGGGGGACCGTGTGGAAATCCGCATGGAACGGGAGACCTCGGAGGATATTCTGCCTGAGCCTATCCCTTTTGACATCCTGTATGAGGATGAGCATCTTCTGATCGTGAATAAAGCAGCGGGCATGATTGTCCATCCGACGCACGGCCACTACACGGGAACGCTGGCCAATGCGGTTGTGTATTACTGGCAGTCCAAGGGAGAATCGTTCCGCTTCCGGCCTGTTCACCGGCTGGATCAGGATACCTCGGGTGTGCTGGCCATCGCCAAAAACCCGTATGCCCACCAGCATATATCCGAGCAAATGATTGCAGGCACGGTGGACAAGCGGTATACCGCCTATGTGCATGGCAGTCCGGAGCCTTCCGCAGGAAGAGTGGATGGACCGATCGACCGCGATCCGCTTAATCCGCACAAGCGCATCGTAACTCCTGACGGGTATCCCGCCCTCACGCTATACAATCTTGAGGAGAGATGGACGGAAGGCAGCAGAATCTCTTTGAAGCTGGAAAGCGGGCGTACGCACCAGATCCGTGTGCATATGACACATATCGGCTGTCCGTTAATCGGGGATCCGATGTATTTTATCAATCCCACGGAAGAAAGTGCTGATATCGGCAAGGCCGAACGAAGAGCATTTCTCGACAGTCTGATTTCAAGACAGGCTCTGCATGCCGCCGAGCTTTCCTTCGATCATCCGCTTACAGGAGAGCGATGCATGTTCCGGGCCCCACAGCCGCCGGATTTGCTTCGTCTGGAAGAAGTACTGCAAGCTGCAAAATAACATATCACTGCTAAAGTAAAGCATCGTAATGGGATGGAATGATGGAGGACATGCAATATGAGTAAATTGACAGTATATCAATATCCGAAATGCAGCACCTGCCGCAATGCTGTTAAATGGCTGCAAAATCACGGACATGAGCTAGAGCTTCACCATATTGTGGAGGAGCCGCCAACAGCCGACCAGCTTGCGGAACTGGTGGACAAGAGCGGACTTGATCTGAAAAAGTTCTTTAACACAAGCGGAGAGGTGTACAAGGAACTGAAGCTGAAGGATAGACTGCCGGGTATGAGCCGGGAGGAGCAGCTGAACCTGCTCGCCTCCAACGGCATGCTGATCAAACGGCCTGTTGTTACCGACGGGCAGCAGGTCACCGTTGGATTTAAAGAGGATCAATACAGCGAGGTATGGGGACAGGCGTGAGCCTGTCTTTTTGCAAATTGCTAAGGATTCATTTTACGAAAAAGAACTGGAACTGCTTGTTATAGCCAAGGTTTGCGGAAGGATGGGGTGCCGTGATAGGAGCGTTGATTGGTCAAGGCAATACGGCAGATATATATGATGCAGGCGATAAGAAGGTAGTTAAGCTGTTTAAGCAAGGTTATTCCTTAGATCATGCCCGACACGAATATGAAAATTCGAGGCTGCTGAACGGCTTGGATATTCCCATCAGCAAAAGCTACGAATTGGTTACATACGAAGGAAGACACGGGATTATCTACGATAAAATAAAGGGAGAATCGCTGCTTGAGTTGGTTTTTCAGTCAGGTGATGTCGAGCGGTACGCAACCGTTTTAGCCCTGTTCCACAAACAAATCTTGTCCTGTAAATTGGGTGGCGCCGCAAGCCTGAAGTCCATTTTAAAAAGAAATATTGAATGTACAAAAGACTTAACAGACTTATGTAAATCACAATTGTATGCTGTTCTGGAAACGCTGCCAAACGGCTGCCAGCTTTGCCATGGAGATTTTCATTTCGACAATGTGCTTGTGCACGAAGGAAAGAACTGCATGATCGATTACATGAATATATGCCACGGGCATGAATACGGAGACATAGCCAGAACGGTGTACTTGATTGAAATGACCCCTGTGCCCTTTCAGATGATCGATGGCGAGCAAATTCTGTGGATGAAGAAAAGGGCAACCGACGTTTATTTGCTGGAAATGGGCGTTACCCGGGAGGACTTGGCCGATTGGTTACTGGTAACCGCTGCTGCCCGACTCTCGGAATTGAACCATAAGCAATGGGGTGAGAAAAACTCGGTGCTGCAATATTTGTCGATGCGGGGAGTGTGTGAGTAAAAGGCAGGAAAGTTAATGGGCAAGCCCCGAAACGGCTGCCAATATGGTATACTCGAACAAGGTTATTTTTATGGAAATGGAGCGAGACACTTACGTGACACAAAACAACGGACAATCGGTTATGCTGGTAGACGGGATGGCGCTGCTCTTCCGCGCCTACTACGCAACAGCGGCCCATGGATATATACGGCGCACCAAAGAAGGAATTCCTACCAACGCCATCTACGGATTTATCCGCTATTTTTGGGATGCGGTACAGGCCTTCGGCCCTACCCATGTCGTCTGCTGCTGGGATATGGGAGGCAAGACGTTCAGGGGAGAGCATTTTGCCGCATACAAAGGCAATCGTGCAGAAGCCCCGGACGATTTGGTTCCCCAGTTTGCTCTGATCCGTGAAGTGGTGGACAGCCTGGGCATTCCGAACATCGGGGCGGAAGGTTATGAAGCGGACGACTGCATCGGTACCCTGGCCAGTCATTATTCCCGTGACGAAAATACGGACGTGCTGATTCTGTCAGGCGACCATGATCTTTTGCAACTGGTGGATGAGCGGGTTAAAGTCATTATTATGAAAAAGGGCCAGGGCAACTATATTGTCTATACACCTGAAAGCCTGATGGAGGAGAAAGGACTGCAGCCCCGTCAAATCATAGATGTCAAAGGATTGATGGGGGACACAAGCGACAACTACCCCGGGGTGCGCGGCATTGGCGAGAAAACGGCGCTGAAGCTGGTGCAGGAATACGGCTCCATCGAGGGTATCCTGACTAACCTGGAGCATCTGAGCCCCTCCGTCAGAAAGAAGATCGAGAGCGACCTGGACATGCTCCATCTGTCGCGTAAGCTGGCCGAAATCCACTGTGAGGTGCCTGTTGCCTGCTCGCTGGAAAGCAGTCTGCTGCAGCTTGATCACGCGCTGATCGCGGCCAAATTTGAGCAGCTTGAAATGAAGAGCCTGAGTATAATGATGGGAGTGGCGGCAGGATCATGAGAATGAACAACGCAGCGGCGTCAGCCGTTTCCGTGAACATTGGATTGCCGGCCGTGCTTATGCATGGTGGCAAGGAAGTACTTAGCGGCATTAACAAATTGCCCGCAGACAGGCCCATTCTTCTGACACACAGCGGAATTCCCGGTGACGGGCAGGCGGATCTCGTACATCATGGTGGGCCGGACAAGGCGGTATGCGTTTATGATCACAGCCGCTATGCGTATTTTGCGCAGCTCATGGATCGTGAGCTTGTTTTCGGAGCTTTCGGGGAAAATGTGACGACGTCTGGGGCTGCGGAGGATACGGTCAGCATTGGGGACATCTACCGACTTGGCCGTGCGCTCGTACAGATCAGCCAGCCCCGTCAGCCTTGCTTCAAACTGGCGGCAAGATACGGATGGAAGGAGCTTCCGGAGCAATTTCAGCAGACTGGGTACACGGGCTATTATTTCAGAGTGCTTGAAGAGGGGGAGCTGTCTCCAGGGGACTCAATGGAGCTGGTGGAGAGGCCGAAGGAGCACATCACCGTAATGGAGGCCAACCGGATCATGTACCAGGGGAAGGATCATGCTGAACAGACGAAGCGGCTGCTGGAAGTAGAGGCGCTGTCGGAGAGCTGGAAGGTGCCACTGCGCAAACGTTTGGGCTGAAGGGATTGCATTGCATAAGGGAGGGAGATGTTGGAATGACAGTATTGGGTGCAATTGAAGCAGGCGGGACTAAATTTGTATGCGGTATCGGAAATGAACAGGGGGAGATTATGGACAGGGTCAGCTTCCCGACGGAAGCACCAGAAGTAACTATGGCCCGGGTCATTGAATATTTCGAAGGGAAAAATGTCGAAGCGATCGGGGTAGGCTCCTTTGGGCCCATTGATCCGATTGTCGGCAGCAGTACATACGGGTACATTACCACAACGCCCAAGCCCCACTGGAGCAACTATAATCTGATCGGCAAGCTGAAGGCTCATTTTGATGTTCCAATGGGTTTTGATACGGATGTAAACGGAGCCGCTCTGGGTGAATACACTTGGGGAGCTGCCAAAGGCCTGGACAGCTGCATTTATATTACGGTTGGAACGGGCATCGGCGCAGGGGCCGTTGTTGGAGGGCAAATGCTTCACGGTTTGTCCCACCCCGAAATGGGGCATATTCTGGTCCGCCGCCATCCGGAAGACACGTATGAAGGCTTCTGCCCTTATCACGGCGACTGTCTGGAAGGCCTGGCCGCAGGGCCTGCCATCAGCAAACGGTGGGGAACCCAAGGGGCGGAGCTTTCTCCGGATCATCCTGCATGGGAGCTGGAGGCTCATTATCTGGCTCAGGCTTTGATGAACTACGTTCTGATTCTTTCCCCGCAAAAAATTATTATGGGCGGAGGAGTCATGAAGCAGGCGCAGCTCTTTCCGCTGGTCCGCCGCAAGTTGCAGGAGATGCTTAAAGGTTACGTTCAGCATACAAGCCTTACGGCGGATATCGACAGCTATATCGTTCCTCCCGGACTTGGCGACAATGCCGGCTTGTCCGGTGCGCTTGCGCTGGCCCGTCTGGGGATATGATCATTTGCGAAAAAAAGCTTTGACTTGGCATACATTTCCGTTATAAGATGAGCTTAACAGCATAGTCCGGTTTATAAGGAAGCACCTATTTTGCGAATACGCGAGATAGGTGCTTCTTTTTGTTGCCAGATGCTGATACATAACCAGAGGAGGTTTTGTAGTATGGAGATTGTATTCTTGAACAAGCTGTCGCAGACGGAGGAAGGCGACGGACTGGGGGCTGCCCAGGTATGGATCGGGGAAGAAGAGGGAGTATGGTCTGTCGGCTGGCGGACTACAGAAGGGGATGGCGAGAGGGATAGCGTCTGGTATGAGGGACGTTCATGGCAGGAGATGCTCTCCATTTACCGCTATCAGCTGGCTTTGAAGCTGTCCGAAGGGTACCGTCCGCTTATTGACGGGGTATTCCATGAACGCGAAGAAGGCGGGAGCCGTGGGTTGTTTGTGCAGAAGCTATACTGCTACAGCGATCTTCATCCCCGTGATGATGTGTATACCGAGCTTACGGTCTGGCGCCGGCGCCGGGCGGCAGCTGAGCACAGGGCACCGTATATGATTGCCAGCAACCGTTTGCTGAAGCTGATCAGTGTCTTTCTCCCACGGAATGAAGCAGAGCTGCTGGAACTGCCTGGCATGGGGGAGAGCAAGATGCGGGCTTATGGAGCGGAACTGCAGGACATCACCTGCAAGAGTGAGCAATACCGTCCATTTCCTTTGCACTGGGTGATGGAAGAGCTTGACGCCCAGGACTTTATCAATTGGAGCTACCGCCAGAAGGAACAGAAATACAAGCTGGAGCTTGACAGATTTAATCAGCGTCAGGCGGTTCTGAAGGGGGCGGCAGAAGGTCTTGACCTGGATGCTATAAGTCAGCAGGCGGAACTGCCGCGCAGGGAAGTCATTGAAATGCTGGAGGTGCTTGAGCGAGAAGGGTACGATGTAGATAACGTGATCCGGAGTGAGCTGTCGGGCGCTACAGAGCAGGAACAGGAGGCGATTCGGGAGGCCTACCAGGAGCTGGGAGACCGCTTTTTGAAGCCTGTTATGCAGCGGGTGTATGGCGATCCAAATCACGGGGATATGAAGCTGGATGAAATTTATGAGCGTCTGCGGCTGGTGCGTATCTGTTACCGTCGCGATGAAGGAGGCAAGCAGAGCGCCAGCTAAAGCAAACTGCATCTAGTGGTGAATGCCAAAAAGACGGACCCTGCCTCGAAGGAAGGCTCCGTCTTTCATTTTTATTCTGTAAAATATTTCAGATCCAGTCTTTCTTGCGGAAAATCAGAAACATGCTGCTGCCCAGTGCAATCATCACGCCAATTACGACAAAATATCCGTGGCGGGTGTGCAGCTCAGGCATATTGTCAAAGTTCATTCCATAAATTCCGGTAATGACGGTCAAAGGCATAAATACGGTGGTGATCGCTGTAAAAACTCTCATGATTTCGTTGGCCCGGTTGGCAATGCTGGACTGGTAGGCTTCACGAAGGTTACCCATCAGATCACGATAGGTGTCGAAGGTTTCGGAAATTTTTACGGCGTTTTCATAAATGTCGCTAAAATATTTCTGCAACTGCTCGTCAATCAGGCGCAAATCCCGTTTGTTCAACGTGTTGATGACTTCCTTCTGCGGGCCAAGCACTTTTTTAAGCCATAAAATTTCACTGCGCAGACCGATGATTTCGTTCAAATGAGATTTTTTCGTATGCATCAGAATGTCTTCCTCAAGCTTTTCGATCCGAACCTCGATCCGGTCGCCCACGAGAAAATAACTGTCTACGATCAGGTCGATCAGCAGATACATAAAACGGTCAGGTGAATTCACTTCCTGCTCCCAAAGCAGCGGCTTCAGGGTACGAAGCTCATTAATCTTCTGTCTGGTGATGGTGATGATAAAATGTCTGCCGAGAAAAATATTGAGGGAACGCAGAAAGATTTCTTCATCATCAAACCGGATGCTGTTTACAACGATAAAGTAATGATTATCATATATTTCAATTTTGGGACGCTGGTCTTCCTCGCTCAGGCAGTCCTCCACAGCCAGATCATGAATGGTAAAGAGTGGCTGCAGCACCGCGAGATCTTCAACATCGGCATCAATCCAGTAAAAGCCGTCGGCCGGTGCCGTCAATGTATTTTCAATGTCGTCAATGAGGGTAAATACCCCGTTGTTCACTAACCGGATTTTCATTTCTCTCACTCCTTATGCTTCGCCCCAGGGCGAATGATGTTCATAAGGAATGCTTTCAGACTGGTGCCAGACCCAGGAAGTTAGAAGCTCCACATGCATGCAGAACGTGCGTCCCGTCTCCGGCAAGCTGAAGTCATTCCTATGCTGTTGTCATGCTTCCGCCGCCTATACGGACTCGGGTCGCCTTCCATGGTTGGTGTCACCCCTATCGAATTATATTAAGATGAGCCGCCGCAGTCCTTTTTATTAGATTACAGAATTTATAAGTTCTCAGCGGAGCTGAGCAATCCTGTAATCGCAAGAAAAACTACCGCTAAACGCGGTCTGGCTTCTTTGAATTACGTCGATAGACGTTTTTCTTATACGCCAATCTTGAACTGTGCATATAGTTTCAGCCGCCTGCAGCACTTGTCTAGTATAACGCCCGCCAGATGGCCTTTCAAGGGCTAAACTGGACATTTTCATTGTGCTTCATCTTATGGAGGCAGCCGAATCCGTGTGCGCGATGAATGGATTTTTCTGCTTGACGAGAGAGGTGTTCATGCTTTAAAGTTTGATACAGGATATTTGAATTAATTAAAATTGAAAATAGCGAAATCTTATCAAGAGCAGGTGGAGGGACTAGCCCGATGAAACCCGGCAACCGGCGGTAACCCGCACGGTGCTAATTCTTGCAGGTCACATTTTCTTTAGAAACTGGACCTGAGAGATGAGAGAGGCGCATATGAATCAGATATGACCTTTCTCGTGCTGCGAGAAGGGTCATTTTTAATATGCCCGGCATCTCAGCAATGATTTTCGCAAACTTCACGAACAGGAGTGAGCAATTATGCCGATTAAAATTCCAGACACTTTGCCCGCGAAGGAGGTTCTTGCGGGTGAGAACATTTTTGTCATGGACGAGAGCAAGGCCTATCACCAGGATATCCGTCCGCTCCGCATTGCGATTCTTAACCTGATGCCGACCAAAGAAACGACCGAAACCCAGCTGCTGCGGCTGATCGGCAACACCCCGCTGCAAGTGGATGTCACGCTCGTTCATCCGCAGTCGCATGTGTCCAAAAACACGTCCCAGGAATATCTGGACATGTTTTACAAAACATTTGACGAAATCAAAAATACCCGCTTTGACGGCATGATTATTACAGGTGCGCCTGTAGAGCAGCTTGAATTTGAGGATGTAAACTACTGGGAGGAGATTCGCAGCATCTTTGACTGGACCCGGACCAATGTGACCTCCACCATGCATATCTGTTGGGCCTCGCAGGCAGGTTTATACCACCATTTCGGGGTTCCCAAATACGGACTGGACAGCAAATGCTTCGGCGTTTTTGCGCATACAGTGAGCAAGCCGCATGTGAAGCTGCTGCGCGGCTTTGACGAAGTCTTCTATGCGCCTCACTCACGGCATACGGAAGTCCGCCGCGCGGATATTGAACGTTTTCCCGAACTGGAACTGCTCTCGGAATCGGAAGAAGCCGGTGTGTATATTGTCGCTACGACGGACGGCAAGCAGATTTTTGTGACAGGCCATTCCGAGTATGATCCGTTATCCCTGAAATGGGAGTATGACCGGGATATGGCCAAAGGTCTGGACAATGTTCCCTTGCCCCAAAATTATTTCCCGCAGGATGATCCAACCTGTACGCCGCCGTCCACGTGGCGGGCCCATGCCAACTTATTATTTTCTAACTGGCTGAACTACTATGTGTACCAGGAGACCCCTTATGACATTGGTGATATCGGGCCTCAAATTTAATAAGTAAAAACGAACAGGAGGATTTATATGGATAACCCAAAATTGAAAATCGAAAGCAGATTAGCCCAAATCGGTTCCGTCAATGAACCTGTAACCGGTGCGGTGAATTTTCCGATTTACCAGTCGACAGCTTTCCGTCATCCGCGGCTCGGACAGAGCACAGGTTTCGATTATATCCGTACCACGAATCCGACCCGCAAGGTGCTCGAAGAAGCAGCAGCGGAGCTGGAATCCGGAGACGCCGGATTCGCCTGTTCCTCCGGCATGGCCGCCCTGCAGACGATTTTTACTCTGTTCGGACAAGGGGATCATCTTATCGTCTCCCTTGACTTGTATGGAGGAACCTACCGTTTGCTGGAACGCATCCTTTCCAAATTCGGCGTAACCGCTTCTTATGTGGATACAAATGATCTCGACGCGTTGGAGCAGTCACGCCGTCCGAACACGAAGGCCGTATTTATAGAAACGCCGACCAATCCGCTCATGATGATCACCGATATTGCGGTGGTAGCCGGCTGGGCCAAGAAGCATGATCTGTTGACGATTGTGGACAATACGCTGCTTACGCCATATTTCCAAAGACCGATCGAACTGGGGGCCGACATCGTAGTTCACAGCGCCACCAAGTATTTGGGCGGGCATAATGACGTCCTGGCTGGACTGATCGTCACCAAAGGAAAAGAGCTGTCTGAAGAAATGGCCTTCCTGCACAACTCGATTGGGGCCGTGCTGTCCCCGAGCGACAGCTACCAACTGATGAAAGGCATGAAAACCCTTGCCCTGCGCATGGACAGACATGAGCAGAATGCCACACAGATCGCACAGTATCTGCTGACTCACCCGCTCGTGACGGACGTATACTATCCGGCCCTGGAGAGCCACCCGGGATATGAGGTTCAAAACAGACAATCCTCCGGGAATACGGGAATCTTCTCGTTTAAGGTCAAGGATGCCAGCCTGGTAGAGCCTTTGCTGCGCCATATCAAGCTGATTGCCTTTGCCGAAAGTCTGGGCGGGGTTGAATCTCTTATGACCTATCCTGCGGTGCAGACCCATGCGGACATTCCGGCCGAAATCAGGGATGCGGTAGGCGTCGACGACAGGCTGCTTCGTTTCTCCGTTGGCATTGAACATGCGGAAGACCTTATTCAAGATCTGGGCAGCGCGCTGGAAGCCGCACGCCGGGAGGTTGAGGAGGGGGCAGTACAATGAGCGGAGACGAGCAACACAAAAAAGAGGCGCAAGAGCTTAAATTCGGCACCCGGCTTCTGCACTTCGGTGCGGAAATTGACAGCCATACCGGCGCTTCCAGTGTGCCGATTTACCAGGCTTCCACCTTTCATCATCATGACATTTTTAACCCGCCGCAGTTTGACTACAGCCGTTCCGGCAATCCGACCCGGCAGGCTTTGGAGGATTATATTGCGCTGCTGGAAGGCGGAGTGCGCGGATTTGCTTACTCCTCCGGGATGGCGGCTATTTCCAGCGCCTTCCTGATGCTGTCGGCCGGTGACCATATGATCGTAACCGAGGATGTGTATGGCGGGACTTATCGGCTGCTGACCCAAATATTGAACAGGATGAACATCGAGTCCACCTTTGTCGATATGACGAATCTGGATGAAGTCAGACAAGCCCTGAAGCCCAACACCAAAGCGGTATATATGGAAACCCCGTCCAACCCGACTTTGAAAATAACGGATATTGAAGCGGTCACAAGCTGGGCACATGAGCATGATCTTATCACTATGCTGGACAATACGTTTATGACTCCTTATTATCAGCGTCCCATCGAAATGGGTGTGGATATCGTTCTGCACAGCGCCACCAAGTTTCTCGGCGGTCACAGCGACGTGCTGGCAGGCTTGGCCGTTGCCCGTACGGAAGCACTTGCTGCACAGCTGAAGCAGCTGCAGAACGGGCTGGGTACCGTACTGGGCGTTCAGGAATCCTGGCTGCTGATGCGGGGGATGAAGACCCTGCAAGCCCGTATGGCACACAGTGAGCAAAGTGCACGCCGGCTGGCCGAATGGCTGCATGCCAGGGAGGATATCAAGGCGGTTTACTATCCGGGCCTCGCTGATCATCCGGGACGCGAAATTCATGAGAAGCAGTCCAGCGGTTACGGTGCCGTAGTCTCCTTTGACGTCGGCTCAGGCGAACGCGCCAAGGCACTGCTGAACCGTGTGCGTCTTCCGATCGTCGCGGTCAGCCTTGGCGCTGTTGAAAGCATTCTCTCCTACCCTGCGATGATGTCCCATGCAGCCATGCCGGGCAGCGTCCGGCTCGAACGCGGTATTACGGACGGATTGCTGCGCTTCTCGGTAGGTCTGGAGGATATCGGCGACCTTATTTCCGATCTTGAACAGGCTCTGCAATTTGAATAAGAATGACCAAGCAAAAACAGTACCTTTGGAATAGGTGCTGTTTTTCACATTGCACCTGTGTTACGATGATAATATAGTGGTTTCATATTTCATTATTTTCATAAGAGATTTTTACAGGATGAAGGATGGGAGGAAGCGACAAATGAGTGGAATAGACCATATCTTAGATAAGGCATTGCGCGGTGAACGAATGAATCTGGAGGATACCATTGCCCTGTTTGAATCCAATGAGGTTGAGAAGATGGGGGATGCAGCAAATGTGATCATGAACCGGATGCATCCGAGTCCGATCAAGACATTTGTCATCGGGCGAAACATAAATTATACGAATGTATGCGACGTGTACTGCCGTTTTTGCGCTTTTTACCGCAGACCCGGTTCGGAGGAAGGTTATGTGCTTCCCGATGAAGTCATTTTTCAGAAGATTCAGGAGACAGAGGATGTTGACGGCACGGAAATTCTGATGCAGGGCGGAACGAACCCTAATCTGCCCTTCAGCTATTACACGGATTTGTTAAAAGCGATCAAGGAGCGTTTCCCGAACATTACGATGCACTCCTTCTCGCCGGCCGAAATTCAGAAGATGAAGGTCGTATCAGACGGTCTATCGCTGGAAGAGGTGATCCGGCAAATTCATGAAGCAGGCCTTGATTCCCTGCCTGGTGGCGGAGCGGAAATTCTCGATGACCGCACACGCCGTAAAATCAGCCGTCTGAAGGGCTCCTGGACGGACTGGATGGATGTCATGAAGACTGCCCACAAAATCGGCATGAACACCACCGCCACGATGGTCATCGGACTGGGCGAGTCGATGGAAGAGCGGGCGCTGCATTTGATGCGGGTGCGTGATGCCCAGGATGAATGCATAACCAACAAGTATGATTCGGAAGGCTTCCTTGCGTTCATTCCCTGGACGTTCCAGCCTGACAACACCAATCTGAAGCTGGAAAGACAAACGCCGGAGGAGTACCTGAAGACAGTGGCCATCAGCCGGATCGTGCTGGATAATATCAAGCATATCCAGTCTTCGTGGGTAACGATGGGGCCAGAGATCGGCAAGAAGTCTCTGTATTATGGTTGCGATGATTTCGGCAGCACCATGATTGAGGAAAATGTAGTGTCGGCAGCCGGGGCTACATATAAGGTCAACATCGAGTCGATCCTGCAGCTGATCCGCGAAACAGGGCATACGCCTGCCCAGCGCAACACCAGATATGATATTCTGCGTGTCTTTGACGAAAGCAGCAGTATTGAGCGCGATTTTGTAATGCAGAACTAAAACTGATATATGAAAAAAAAGCTTGCCACGTGATGAAACGCGGCAAGCTTTTTTTAACCTGTACCGGTGCTTTTTTCTTTCCCTACACGAGGGTCCTTGAACTTGATTACCTTATTCAATGCCATAAATATCGGTTTGGACTGCTTGGTCAGCACCGGACCGAGAATGGCCAGAATGAGGACGTAAATAGCTGCGAAAGGCTGCAGAATCTCCATCAGGCCGCCTTCCCGCCCGAGGTTCGCCATGATGATGGAAAACTCGCCCCTCGATACAATGGTTAGCCCGATATTGGCGGAGGCTTTAGGGGAAAGGGATGCTGTGCGTCCGGCAAGCATGCCTGCCGTGAAGTTCCCGAACAGCGTAACCAGCACCGCCGCAAGGGCGATCCAGACCGCAGTGCCACCAAGGGACAACGGATCGATGGACAGTCCGAAGCTGAAGAAGAACATGGCCCCGAAAAAATCCCGGAACGGCACAATCAGGTGCTCGATCCGCTTCGCATGATCCGTTTCTGCCAGCACCAATCCCACTAGAAGCGCTCCAATGGCTTCGGCCACATGAATCGTCTCCGAAAAGCCGGCCACCAGGAAAAGTGTGCTAAATATCACAAGCAAAAACAACTCATTCGAGCGGATATTCAGTGCTTTATTCAGAAGTGGAACGGCTTTTCGTCCGATCAGGATGACCGCGAGCATAAAGCCCAGGGCGATCAGGGCGGATAGCACTACCCCGCCGATAGAGGAGGAGTCGCTGAGAACAAGGCCCGACAGGATGGAGATGTACACGGCAAGAAAGACATCTTCAAACATAATAATGCCAAGGATCATTTCGGTTTCCGGGTTGGCGGTCCGTTTCAGATCCACCAACACCTTGGCTACGATTGCACTGGATGAAATGGTGGTAATGCCTGCGATGACCAAGGTTTCAGCAATGGGGAAGCCTGAGACGAAGCCCAGGGCAAGCCCCAAAGTGAAATTGATCAGGATATAGATGGTTCCCCCGACAGCAATGGATCGTCCCGATTTGATCAGCCTGCCGACAGAGAACTCCAGACCCAGATAAAACAGCAGGAACAAGACGCCGATTCTGCCCATGAAATCGATAAAGGGCGCACTTTCGATAAAGCGGAAGTCAAAGTGCCATATTTCCATGGCATGAGGGCCGACGGCCATGCCAACCAAGATATAAAAGGGAATGACCGAAAACCGCAGCTTGGCGGAGATCAGGCCTGACAAAGCGATAAGTGCAATGGCCAATCCAACCTCAAATACGATATGGTCCATCCAATCACCCGCTTCCGCTTATCAGGATTTGTTTAAAGCGTTTCTGCTGTTCTCGCTCTCCGACGGCAAGCACAGTTGCTTCCGCCTTGAGAACAACATCAGGACCCGGGTTGATATGCTTTGTTTTTTTGTCTTCCATGACAACGATGATGGATGCGCCTGAGTTTTGGCGGACATCCAATTCACCGATAGTTTTGCCTGCACAGGCATATTGGGGTTCGATCTT
Source organism: Paenibacillus medicaginis (assembly GCF_042138635.1). Taxonomy (NCBI): domain Bacteria; kingdom Bacillati; phylum Bacillota; class Bacilli; order Caryophanales; family Paenibacillaceae; genus Paenibacillus; species Paenibacillus medicaginis. The sequence goes on from NZ_JBHIRY010000005.1 coordinate 218,764, forward strand.
ATACCATTCAATGATGAGGTCATTAAACGCCATGTCTACACTTTCCAGGTTCTTTGGCCTGTAGGCCATGCCTCCGATAATCGAAGCAATCTGTCTGGCCTCCTGATCCTCAAGTGTAATCATGGATATGCTTTGTTCCAAATCCTCGTAATCGAAATGATACAGTTCACGTCTGCCGTCATCGTGGATAATGACCACGAGCCGGTCCCCGCTGGCCGTATCCATTTGATATTTCATCCCGATTCCGGGCAATGCAGTTTCACGTATTTCCATTGTGGTTAGCCTCCTGAATTCTAATGTGCTGCAGTTCTGATCAATTTATGAGATGATCAGGCACACACCACGAATCTGGAGGTGAATTTCAACGGCTTCAAATAGATTCGCTTGTAAATAATATAAATGATGGGTAAAAAGGGCAAAGAGGGCCGGGGACAAGACCATACCATTAAAATGGGCAAAACGGCAAAGAAAGGCAATGCTTTGGCTGCCGCAATCATTTTGAACCATCCATGGGATTGAGCCCGGATTGCAGGCTTCTGGTAGGTTTCTTTGGGGTGGCTCAGGCTGAAGGATTCCGCCAAGCCGTCGGCCCCCGCACTCATTCCGCGAGCTTCATCAAAAAAAGGGGCAGGGAAGGAAAACAGCATAATGGTGCCAAGCAGCATAACGGTCCATAAACGTACAGCCGAAATGATTGGATTCATTACTCATCCCCCCCCTTGCACAATGTAAGCTTAAATAGCGTATCATGATAACTTTATCATAGAATCCTGATCTTATTCAAATTTGTTTACAAAAAAAGCGCCTGTCATGCCGGAAAGAAATTCACTTTTGACCGGAAGCGCCGCTTGTTTTCACATATTAAGTTCTTGGTCCGAATGGAGCACGGTCTTGTTTTTACCGGTTCGTTTGGCGGTGTAAAGGGCTGTATCTGCTCCCTGAAAGAAATCTTCTTTTCCTTTGCTTTGCTGATACTTATTGATTCCCGTGCTGATGGTTACAGCCGAGTTATCCAACCGTTCATACGTATGGGCGGAGATTTCCCGGCGGATCGATTCAACCGTTGCGAATACTTCTGCAGTTTTCTTTTCCGTAAAAATAACAGCAAACTCCTCCCCGCCATATCTGGCGGCAAAATCATTCGGCCCCGCATGCTTCTGTATAATCGTTGACACGTTCTTCAGTACGATATCCCCTGCGCGGTGCCCATAGATATCGTTGACGCATTTGAAATTATCGACATCAATCAATGCGAGATGAATTCGGAAGGGGTTATCTTCACTGTGAACAATAAGCTTGTCCAAATACTCCTGGAAGGTCATATGATTATAAAGTCCGGTCAGCGGATCGGTTTTGTTTAAATACTCCATCGCGACATTTTGAATCATAAGCTGCTCATTATTTTTCAGTGATTTTTCCAGATGGTTCATCAAAAGCCGATTATATTGTACAATGCTGCACATCAGAATCGTAAGAAAAAAGTGGTAGATGATCAACATGAGCATCTCCTGCGCTTGAAGGCTCCGTATGCTGTCTACATACCAGTAGCTGACGATTAAGGTAATCATGCTGCAGATATAACCGAAAGCAATTTTTTTATACTCAAAGCTGAACGCGGAGAGCAATATAGGGGCTGCCAATATCAGAAACAACGTATTGCTTTCCGGATGAGCAAGTACAGGAATGATCGAGATGCCTGCAATTCCCGCTATCCCTGCGAAATATTTCAGGGGAGAGGGGAGCTTGTCAACAACCATTTTTGTAATAAGCAGGACAAGAAGTTGCAGCCATACCGGGACAGTATGAAGCAAATTTTGCGTCAAGGTATGATATACGTTCAAATCAAAAATGATGGTAAAAATCAGATTAATTACAATAAAAAACAACATGCATTCCAGCGCTCTGCCGGAGGGCTCTCTAAGCCTTTTGACATATTGCCTGAACAAGTTGCGATCACTCTCCGAATCGTCGTAGGCCTGTCGTCCGATAGAACAACAATCAAACTATAACACGTGTAACCGCTCATTGAAATAGGAGAAAGTGAAAAAATAAATGTGCCTGGGCTTCCAGTAGTTCACCTCGTATAACCCTGAACATGGCGCCATATACTTAGAGCAGTCAGTGAAAGGGGTGGGCCAATGGAACTGTTCACGGTATGGACTGAGACTAAAGATCCAATGGAAGCAGAATGTTTTTACCAAGCCTTGAAAGGCAAAGGCAGAGGTTTACATATGTCACGTTACGGATTAAGTTTATCCTTCAGCCAGTCCGGAAACAGAGTGGCCTGGACCTGTAAGTACAAGGGTCGGGAGCAAGCAGATCAAGCCCTGCTTATTCGTGTCAAGACCTTCATGGCAGACGCCATTGCGGGATACATTCAGAATCAATGGGAGTTCCGGCTTCTCCTTGCGGCTGTATCCGGGGAATGCAGGTACATGAGCGGCGAAGAGACGCAAAGAATGCGTGAAATCAGTACCGGGCTGCTCCTGAAGGATCTGAACAACGGCCGCAAAAAAAGAAGGGATATGATTGCCACCTCACTTATGCAGTGCCTTGAGGAGCTCCAGTTCGTTAATCTGGAGGGAGTGATTGGGTTTCGTCTTCCATCGTATAAGCAGGAGCTTCGGGAGCTCGTTGAATACGCTTTGGACGAGTTTTGGGGCGAACGTCAATACGAAGAATTTGTACAATTATTAAAGTATTTTGTTTACTTTCAGGAGAACCATGTTCCACTCGTGCATGTGATTCACGGAGGAGAACAAAGCTTCACCATACTGGATGCGGAAATGAGGCTTTTGAGCCCCGTGCAGGCAGATCCCATTACGATTGAGCTTCCGGGTGTGGAAGTGGGAATGCCGGCCGAGGACATGATTGTCAGCACCCTGATATCCATCGCTCCAGCACGCATCATGCTGCATACGCAGGATCCGAGCGCCTTTGTTGTGCATACCTTGGTGAATATATTTGAAGATAAGGTTGAGCTGTGCCGCTTCTGCCCGGATTGTGGGACCTGGATAAGGGATTCGGATCATCTTGACGGAAAAGAAGTGGAGAATTATAATAACTGTGAATCAGGGTCACTGAAACGGGTGAACCCGCATTTTCCAGAAAAAGCTGAGACAAAGACAAGAACCAAAGACAGGCCGTCCCAGAGATGAGGAAACATGGTGCTGAAATTTCCTTACGTTACCGGCTTTGGTTTACCCCTTTGTAGCTGCGCCTCCGAACCCCGAATGCCGGGCATTAAGATGCGCCGGGCCCGTTCCCGTTACAGGACGCCAATGAGGGCAGTCAGTATGAATAGCGGCTGATTTGCCAAAATAGGGTGGAACCACGAGAGCAAACACTCGTCCCTTTTACGGGATGGGTGTTTTTTGTGTTCACAAAAAGGAGGAAACAGAAAATGGCAGTTCGTATTCAATTGCCCGACGGCTCTGTTCGTGAGTATGCGGACGGGAGCAGCATCGACGACGTGGCCGCTTCGATCAGCAGCGGCTTGCGTAAAAATGCCGTAGCAGGCAAATTAAATGGAATCGTGGTAGATTTGTCCACCCCTTTGACAGAAGGGGCACAGATCGAAATCGTAACCCAGGACACACCGGAAGGGCTTGAGGTTATCCGCCACAGCACTGCGCATTTGCTTGCACAGGCAGTGAAAAGACTGTTTGGCAGCAAGGAGGTGCATCTGGGCGTGGGTCCTGTGATTGAGGATGGCTTCTATTATGATATGGATCTGGAGCATGCGCTCAATCCTGAAGATCTGCTCAAGATCGAGAAGGAAATGGAAAGAATTTCCGGTGAAAATCTGCCGATTACCCGTAAAGAGGTGAGCCGCGCGGAAGCGTTGTCCATTTTCACTGAAGTAGGCGATCCGTACAAGCTGGAACTGATTCGTGACCTGCCTGAAGACAGCGTAATCTCCATTTATGAGCAGGGAGAATTTTTCGACCTCTGCCGCGGACCACACGTGCCATCAACCGGCAAGCTTAAAGTGTTCAAATTGATGAATGTGGCTGGCGCATACTGGCGCGGGGACAGCAAGAATAAAATGCTGCAGCGTGTATATGGCACTGCTTTCGTGAAGAAGGCTCAGCTGGATGAACATCTGCACATGCTGGAGGAAGCGAAGAAGCGTGATCACCGCAAGTTAGGCAAAGAGCTTGGCATGTTCACCTTCTCACAACTGGTAGGACAGGGGCTTCCGATCTGGCTGCCGAATGGAGCCAAGCTGCGCCGTACGTTGGAGCGCTACATTGTTGACCTTGAGGAAAAACTGGGCTACCAGCATGTATACACACCGGTCCTGGGAAATGTGGAGCTGTACAAGACATCCGGACACTGGGAGCATTACCAGGAAGACATGTTTCCAAAAATGGAGCTGGATAACGAGGAGCTTGTGCTTCGTCCGATGAACTGCCCGCATCATATGATGGTATACAAAAGTGAAATGCGCAGCTACCGTGATCTTCCGATCCGGATTGCCGAGCTTGGCATGATGCATCGTTATGAGATGTCCGGCGCGTTGACCGGACTGCATCGAGTACGGGCGATGACGCTCAATGATGCGCATTTGTTCGTGCGTCTGGATCAGATTAAGGATGAGTTCAAACGGGTGATTGAGCTGATTATGATCGCTTATAAGGATTTCGGCATTCACGATTACCGTTTCCGCCTTTCTTATCGTGATCCACAGGATACCGAGAAATATTTCCAAAATGACGAGATGTGGAATACGGCGCAAAGCATGCTGCGTCAGGTCGTTGAAGAGATGGGGCTGCCCTTTTACGAAGCGGATGGCGAGGCGGCATTCTATGGCCCTAAGCTGGACGTACAGGTAAAAACCGCTCTCGGCAAGGAAGAAACGCTGTCCACCGTGCAAATTGACTTTTTGCTGCCTGAACGCTTTGAGCTGGAATATGTCGGCGAAGACGGGCAGAAACATCGCCCGGTTGTTCTCCATAGAGGTATTTTGGGTACCATGGAGCGCTTTACGGCTTTCCTGCTGGAGAACTTTGCAGGCAATCTGCCGCTCTGGCTGTCACCGGTTCAGGTTAAAGTTATTCCGGTTTCCGGCAACTACGAGGACTATGCCCGCGAGGTGGAAGACAGACTGCGCCGTGCAGGGGTTACTGTGGAAGCTGATCTGCGCAATGAGAAGCTGGGTTATAAGATCCGTGAAGCACAACTGGAAAAAATTCCGTACATGCTCGTTGTTGGTGAAAATGAGAAAAATGAAGGCAGCGTTTCTGTGCGCAAACGCGGGCAGGGAGACCTGGGCGCCAAGCCGCTGGACGAGGCCGTATCCATGCTGAAGGAAGAGATTGCTGCCCGCAGCATTTCCTGACATTTATTTTTCGTCCTCTGCTGTATAACGGAAGAGAACTCTGGAAAACCTTTCATGAGGGAGGTTTGTCGGATGATTTCAATTTCGCACAGGCAGAGGATTTTTTTATGGCTCATGATTTGTGCATTGCTTCTGCCGATCGCACCTGACCCGGTGTTCATGGCACACGCGGCAACCAAGCCGTCTCCGGACAAAGAATCTGTATCTGTGCTTGCCCCGCGTGACGAGCAGGTGCTGACAACGATCACGGTTATGGCGACAGGGTATACTGCAGGCTATGAATCCACTGGAAAAAGACCCAATCACCCGCTGTATGGCATAACCTATTCGGGAGTAAAGGTCCGCAGGGATAGAAACACACTTTCGACGATTGCCGCTGATCCCGAAATATTTCCATTGGGCAGCATCCTGTATATTCCGGGCTACGGTTACGGGATCGTAGCGGATACTGGCTCAGCAATTAAAGGGAAGAAAATCGACCTGTATTTTTCTACAATTAAGCAAGTATATAAGGAATGGGGCAAAAAGGAAGTGGATGTACAGATCATTAAACTTGGCAATGGAAAATGCACTGAACCGATGATCGCCCAATTTCGGAAAGCGATTGAGGTTCACAAAACCATTCCACCCGAAATACTGGATGAGACGGTAAATATGTAGGTGTTTCTTGAGGTCAAGGATTGCATAATGTGATTCCCGCCTCCTCATACTACTTGAGGGATACAACATCCCACAATTCAAGTCAGGGAGGAATTTCACTGTGAACAATTTTAGCAATCAGCAGCCCGGGGGCCGTCAAGCAAAAAGCAAAATGCCTACAGCTCAGAAAGTTACACAGCAGGCAGGAGGACAATTCTCTTCCGAATTTGCACAGGATAACAACGTCCCTCTTGTAGCTAAGCGGGTACAGCAATCGGCGCAGAACAAAATTCAGGATAACTTTAAAACTCCGAACGAAAAGTTTTCGTCCGAGTTTGCTTCTGAAACTCAAGGCACGCTTCGTCAAAAAGCACAGCAATCGAAACACAGTAAAATTCAGGATAACTATAAAACCCCGAATGAAAAATTTGACGAAGGTTTTGACAGCTAATCATCTGACTTGATGAATTTTTATTTTAATGGCCCCCGGTGATCATCGGGGGCCTGGATTTTATAATGAGTGTTGTACATAAGCGGCTGTATCCCGCACAGTATCAGGTTTTATCTGCTTTTATGTTGATTTTAATGTGAGATTAAGGTTTAAAGTTCAATATAAAGACAGTTGATCACGAATTATTTGCCAAGCGAAAGTTTAGGAGGAGATATATGATGGATGAGTTCAACAAAAACAACAATAGCGGACGCCGTGAAGAAGATGAATCCGAACGAAATCATGAAGCTCGGCAGCCGGAAGGCAATGATTCTTCCTATTATTATTCTTACGGCCCTTTTTCATCCATGAACGCTGAAGATAAACGCGCGAATAACGGGGTGCAAGAGCGTACCGAGGTCGAGGTGACGGAGCCTGCTCCGGTTAAACCTGTACCGAAGCTTCATAGCAGTGCTTCCCAGGATTATTCAAATCGAAACCGTCAGGAAGGCAATTGGCAGTTCAAACAGAAGAAGCCCAAGTCTGTTTTTAAAACAGCCTTCCTGTCGTTTGTGGCAGGCATGCTGGTCATTACGGTTCTGATGTATACGGCTGACCGTATGAATCTGTTCACCGGCGATGCGGCTGAATCTGTGTCTGTTCCAGCCAGTTCGTCAAGCACCTTAAGCAGTAACAGCGGCTCAAATGCCGTTGCCGCAGTGATGCCTGCAGGTACGGCTGACGTTCAGTCTGTTGTAAAAACGGCCAGCCCCGCAGTCGTCAAGATCGAGACGCTGGCCCGCCAGTCAAGCAGCAGTCGCCGCAACAGCCAGTTCGATGACCCGCTGTATCAATATTTCTTCGGGGATTCCTTCGGAAACAGAAACCAGAATAACAACAATGGCCAAAGTGGACAGCTGCAGCCGCTTGGCATTGGTTCAGGCTTCATTTTTGACAAAACCGGCTACATTCTGACCAACAACCATGTCATTGATGGAGCGGATGTCGTTCAGGTTACCGTAGAAGGCAATAACAAGCCTTATGAGGCCAAGGTGCTTGGCAGCAGTGCTGATCTTGACCTTGCTGTCCTCAAAATCGAAGGGGACAGCTTCCCGACTGTTTCGCTGGGGGATTCCGATCAGGCCCAGGTAGGTGAGTGGATGGTGGCCATCGGCAACCCGGAAGGCTTTGAACACACGGTTACAGCCGGCGTGTTGAGCGCAAAGGATCGTACGATTACAATTAACGATGAAAGTACAGGACAGCCTAACGAGTATAAAAATCTGATTCAGACGGACGCCTCTATCAATCCCGGCAACTCCGGCGGCCCGCTGCTGAATCTCAACGGTCAGGTGATCGGTATGAACGTGGCGGTAAGCGCGGATGCTCAGGGTATCGGTTTTGCCATCCCGTCCAATACGATCAAGAACGTACTGGATCAGCTGAAAAATAATCAGGAAATTCCGAAAGAGCCTGTGCCGTTCATCGGTGCCAGTCTGATTGATCTGACGTCACAAGTGGCAAGCCAGATGGGTACTTCGCTCAAAGAAGGCTCTGTTGTTGGCGAGGTCGTATACAAATCTCCTGCTTATGACGCCGATCTCCGCCCTTACGATATTATCATTGGTGCAAATGGCAAGAACTATGCGACAGCACAGGATTTGATCGATTTTATCCAGTCTCAGAAGGTTGGAAGCAGCATTACCTTGAACATTGAACGTAATGGGCAAAAAACGGATTTGACTGTGAAAATCGGCAACAAGAACGATTTTGCATCACAGTTGAATCAAAACAGCGGCCAGTAACAAGGCCAACAGCGGAGCGGAAGGGCATTCCTTTCGTTCCTTTTTTCTTGCAGAGGGCTGTTGGATTTAGGTAGAATGCTCCTGTTACAATAAGCTTGAATAGATAAAAAAGGAGTTTGATCCGGCATGCGTTCCAAAGTACTTATCATTGATGATGATGAAAAAATTGTTTCTATGCTGCGCAGAGGTTTGGCGTTTGAAGGATATGAAGTAACAACTGCCGCTAATGGTGCGGAAGGATTGAATCAGATGCTGGTCGACGAGCCCGATCTTGTGGTGCTGGATGTGATGATGCCCCAGGTTGACGGGTTCGAGGTATGCCGCAGGTTAAGAGCCGCTGGAAGCACCGTGCCCATACTGATGCTGACCGCCAAGGATGAGGTGGAGAATCGTGTCAAGGGGCTGGATATCGGCGCTGACGATTATCTGGTTAAGCCCTTTGCGCTTGAGGAGCTGTTGGCCCGGGTACGTGCGCTGCTGCGGCGGAAGACAGAACAGCACGAAGGGGGCGGACATAAGCTGGTGTTCGAGGACCTTATGCTGGACAATGATTCGCGGGAGGTTATCCGCGGGGGCCATCGGCTGGAATTGACGGCCAAGGAGTTTGAGCTCCTGAACCTGTTTATGCAAAACCCCAAAAGGGTGCTCTCCAGGGATCTCATTATGGATAAAATTTGGGGTTATGATTACAGCGGCGAATCCAATGTGCTGGAGGTGTACATTGCGATGCTGCGGCAGAAGACGGAGGAGCACGGAGGTAAACGATTGATCCAGACTATACGGGGGGCCGGCTACATCTTGAGAGGTGACTCATAGTATGTCCATACGATGGCGGCTGACAGCCTGGTATTCAAGTATATTGGCCATCGTGCTTGTCATATTCGGTGTTGCCATTTACGGGCTTGTATATTATTCAACCTACAGTGAATTGAAAAGCTCGGTGCAACAGGAAGCGCTGCGTATCCAGCAGCAATTGAAGGTGACGATTAACGGGGACTTTTTCGGGGGTACAGAGCCCAATCTTGACTTTAACCTGGATAGAAGACTGGACGACACGGAGGTCTACGTTCAGATTTACAACTACACCTCAGGTGTGCTGAAGACGTCAGCGAATCTGCAAGGCATACAGCTGCCCGTGCCTTCGACACCGAAGGGGGCGTATGCCAGCAAGGGCTTCAAGAAAGTAAGCGAAAAGGGGAACTCATTCCTGATTTATTACCAGCCCCTGATCCTTGAGGACAACAATAAGGTGGTCGGACTGCTGCAGGTTGCGCAGCTGACCAATTCCCAGGACAGGCTGCTGCAAAGACTGGAGAATGTGCTCGTGTACGGCTCGCTGGTCGCCTTGTTTGCTGCGGCGACGTCCGGGCTGTTCCTGGCCCGCAAGTCCATGAGCCCGCTGGTGAAGGTTATAGAAGGCGCCAATCAGATTCAGTCCGGGGATGATCTGAGCGTCCGTATTGAATACGACGGCCCGCCTGACGAGATTGGACAGCTGATCGCCACGGTGAACAAGATGCTGGGGCGGACGGAGGTATTTTACAAGGAGCTTGAGGATGCTTATGCCGCACAGCGTCGCTTTGTGGCGGATGCATCCCATGAGCTGCGTACCCCGCTGACGACGCTGCGCGGCAATGTGGACTTCCTGGAAAAGCTGTGGACCGCCCAGCCGGAAGAACGGCCGGATATGGACGAACAGACGATCCGAAAGCTGTCGCTGGAGGCCATTGAGGATATGGCGGACGAAGGGAAGCGGATGAGCAGGCTGGTTGGTGACATGCTGTCGCTGGCCAGAGCGGACACGGGCCAGACCTTTGAAAAAAGGCCGACTGCCCTGCAGCCGCTCGTCACGGAAGTGGCGCGGCGGGCGCAATTTTTGGAAAGAAGCGCGGACTGGATCGTGGGGGATTTTTCATTCCTGAACGGGGTTTATCTGGAAGGAAACAAGGATTATCTGCAGCAGATGCTGTTTATTTTTATCGATAATGCTTTTAAATACACGCCTGAAGGCAATGTGCGCCTTGACGCGATTCTGTATCAGGGCCAGGTCGGGCTGCGGATCAGCGATACGGGAATCGGCATGGATAAAGATGAAGTGCCTCACATTTTCGAACGCTTCTACCGGGCTGACGAATCCCGCGGAGTGACGGAAGGAATCGGGCTCGGACTGTCCATCGCCAAATGGATCATCGACGAGCACCACGGCTCAGTGGAGGTGGTTACCCGCCGCGGTGAAGGAACGACCTTTGTCATCTGGCTGCCTGTGAGCTTTTCCGCCCCGCTTGAATAAGGTATAATGGGGAATGGCCCTATCACATTCAGGCTTACAGAAAGCAGGTGCTAAATTTGGAAGTACTGAAAATCTCGCCGCGCGGCTACTGTTATGGAGTAGTGGACGCCATGGTGATGGCCCGGCAGGCGGCCAAAAACCTGGATCTTCCGCGGCCTATATATATACTTGGCATGATTGTGCACAACAGCCATGTCACCCAATCGTTTGAAGAGGAAGGCATCATTACGCTGGACGGACCCAACCGGGTGGAAATTTTGCAGAAGGTAGACAGCGGTACTGTTATATTCACAGCCCATGGTGTCTCTCCCGAGGTCAGGAAGCTCGCCAGGGAGAAGGGACTCACTACGGTGGACGCCACCTGTCCTGATGTAACGAAGACCCACGATCTGATCCGGGACAAGGCTGCCGATGGATACGAGATCATTTATATCGGCAAAAAAGGGCATCCCGAGCCTGAAGGCGCGATCGGAATCGCTCCAGACCATGTGCATTTAATTGAGCGGGAAGAGGAAATCGCCAGCCTCAATGTGGAGTCCGAGCGCATTATTATTACGAATCAGACGACGATGAGCCAATGGGACATCAAGCATATTATGAAAAAGCTGCTGGAGAAATTCCCGGGAGCCGAGGTTCATAATGAAATCTGCCTTGCGACCCAGGTGCGCCAGGAGGCCGTAGCCGAGCAGGCGGGACAGACAGATTTGGTCCTCGTGGTCGGTGATCCGCGCAGCAACAACTCCAACCGGCTTGCACAGGTTGCTGAGGAAATTGCCGGGGTTAAGGCTTACCGCATATCAGATATAACGGAGCTGAAGCGCGAATGGCTCGAAGGGGTGTCCAAGGTTGGTATTACGTCAGGCGCCTCAACCCCTACCCTGATCACGAAGGAAGTCATCCAATATCTTGAGCAGTATGATCCGGAAAAACCGGAGACATGGGAAATCAAACGCACGATCGATAAACGCAAAATTTTACCGCCTGTAAGGGAGAAAACCAAGAGTTCATCCTGACGTGGTCGCTTTAATGAAAGCGGAGGAGCAGCACAGACTGTTCTTCTGCTTTTTCGTGTTTGTAATGAGTCTAAGAAAGAAATTGACGAGCAAGGGTCAATCTGATATGATTACTTTAATGAATAAAAGCTTAAAAGCGAACAAGCGTTTAAGTGTGAAAATATATAAATCAACCTTAACTATTGAAGGGACGGAACCAAATGATTGTTATTGCAAGCAAGAATACACCAGCAGAGCAAATTCAGGACATTGTGGAAGTGATTGAAAAGGAAGGGCTGCAGGCTCATGTCTCCCATGGAGCGGATCGGACTGTCGTCGGCCTGATTGGCAGTGTGGCGCCGAAGCTGGCCGAGCATTTGCGACAGATGAAGGGAGTCGAAAATGTCGTTAAAATTTCGAAATCCTACAAGCTGGCAAGCCGTGACTTTCATCCTGATGACACGGTCATCTCCATCAAGGGTGTAAACATTGGCGGCGGCGAACTGGTGGTTATGGGCGGGCCGTGTGCCGTGGAATCTGCAGAGCAAATTGATGAGATTGCCGGGCTGGTCAAAGCGGCGGGGGGACAAGTACTCCGTGGAGGGGCATTCAAGCCGCGTACCGGCCCTTACAGCTTCCAGGGCGTTGGCGTAGAGGGACTGATCATGATGGCAGAGGCGGGCGAGAAGCACGGCCTGCTGACCATTACGGAGGTCATGACTCCGGAGTATGTCGATATCTGTGCGGAATACGCCGATATTTTGCAGGTCGGTACCCGTAACATGCAGAATTTTGACCTGCTGCGCAAGCTGGGAACGTGTGGCAAGCCGGTTCTGCTTAAACGCGGCTTCAGCGCTACATACGATGAGTTTCTGAATGCCGCCGAATATATTCTTGCCGGCGGCAATCCGAATGTCATGCTGTGCGAGCGCGGAATTCGAACCTTTGAGAACTACACCCGCAACACTTTGGATCTGTCGGCTATTCCCGTGCTGCAGCAGCTCAGCCATCTGCCGGTCATTTCCGATCCAAGCCATGGAACGGGCCGCAGGGAACTGGTGGAGCCGATGACCAAGGCCTCGGTGGCCGCAGGGGCGGACGGCTTGATCATTGAAATGCACACCGATCCGGACAATTCCATGACAGGAGACGGTGTTCAGTCGTTGTTCCCCGATCAGTTTGCCGGCCTTCTCCGGGATCTGGAGAAGCTTGCCCCTATCGTAGGCAAAGCATTCGCAACGGACAAAGAACCATTGGAGTTATTCCCTTCCAGCGTTAATGTATAAAAGCGATGCTGTAAAAAGCAAAAAAACGCCCGAATACGCCTGAATACGGCGTTTTTTGGGCGTTTTTTACATCCGATAACCGTGTCAAAAACGTGAGCATAGCTGACATGCTTTTAAAAAATACCTGACATAGCACTTGACCCATGTCACATTTGAGCTTTATAATGACGACAGAAAAATAATTTGATCATGAACATTTTTTGCGTGAAATTCGTTTAATGTTCGGGAAAATTGGGAGGAAGAAGACATGTCCGTTGAAAATGTTTTAAAAACGATCCAGGAAAACAATATTGAGTGGGTGGACTTCCGTTTTGTTGATCTCTCCGGTCGTACACATCATATTTCGCTTCCGGCTTCCGCAGTAGATGAAGAGACTTTTGTAAATGGTGTGGCTTTCGACGGATCTTCCATTCCCGGTTACCGTGGTATCGAAGAATCCGACATGGTTATGATGCCTGATCCGGAGGCCTGCTATGTAGACCCATTCACGCAACATCCGACACTGAACGTGATGTGTAATATCGTAACACCTGACGGCGAAAAATACGATCGCGACCCTCGCGGCATCGCGGTTAAAGCTGAAGAGTTCCTGCAGAAAAGCGGTGTAGGTACAGCTGCGTTCTTCGCACCAGAGTCCGAATTTTTCATTTTCGACGACGTTCGTTATGAGAGCGGCATGAACACCTCTTCCTATGTGGTGGACTCCGAAGAAGCGGTATGGAACACGAACCGCAAGGAAGATGGCGGCAACCTGGGCTTCAAGATAGGCGTAAAAGCCGGTTATGTTCCGGTTGCGCCTGTGGATACACAGCAGGATATCCGCAGTGAAATGTGCCGATTGCTCGAAGAAGCCGGCCTGAGCATCGAACGTCATCACCATGAGGTTGCAACAGCCGGCCAGGCGGAAATCAACTTCCGTTTTGACACCCTGCGAAAAACAGCGGACAACCTGCTGGTTTATAAATACATCGTGCATAACACTGCACGTCAATACGGCAAAGTGGCAACATTCATGCCAAAACCGCTGTTTGGAGACAACGGAAGCGGGATGCATGTTCACCAATCCATTTTCAACGGCGACAGTCCTTTGTTCTATGAAAAGGGCGCATACGCTAACCTGAGTGAAATGGCATTGAACTACATCGGCGGTATCCTGTACCACGCTCCGGCGCTGATCGCTTTGACAAACCCAAGCACCAACTCTTTCAAACGCCTGGTGCCTGGTTATGAAGCGCCGGTAAACCTGGTGTTCTCCAAAGGCAACCGTTCCGCTGCGGTACGTATTCCGGTTGCTGCTGTAACACCTAAAGGCTGTCGTATCGAGTTCCGTACACCGGACTCCACAGCCAACCCTTATCTGGCATTCTCGGCAATGCTGATGGCTGGTCTGGATGGTATCAAACGCAAATTGAATCCAATCGAACTGGGCTATGGTCCTCTGGATACGAATATCTATGAGCTGTCTGATGCCGAAAAAGCGAAAATCCGCAGTGTTCCTGGAACACTCGATGAAGCTCTGGACGCTTTGGAAGCAGATTACGAGTTCCTTACAGAAGGCGGAGTCTTCACAAAAGACTTTATCGACAACTACATCCAGTTCAAGCGTAATGAAGCTAAGGATGTTGCGATTCGTGTTCATCCACATGAGTTCAGCCTCTACTTCGACTGCTAAAATTGCACTTATACGCTGGTCCCTCGTTTGTCGGGGGGCCTTTTTAATTGAGGCATCAGGGCTTCAAGATGTAAAGTGAACAGTTTCACAAAAAAGTGACTTCTTGCTCTTGATCAGCCTGTTGATTACTGCTATTATAAGCGTTAATATTTGCACTGCTTTACCGCAGCAAACAGGTCCATATATCAAAACTTCACATGACATGTAATGGTTGATTGCCGTATGCAGACGAAAGGACGGGGGAAAGTTGAACAAGAGAGCCTATAATTTTAACGCAGGTCCTGCCGCGCTGCCCTTGAAGGTGTTGGAGCGGGCTCAGGCCGAGTTTGTTGATTTCCGCGGAACGGGAATGTCCATTATGGAAATGTCGCACAGAGGGGCTGTGTACGAATCGGTGCACAATGAAGCCCAGGAGCGATTGCTTCGCCTGCTGGGCAACCCGGAGGGATATAAGGTACTCTTTCTGCAAGGAGGAGCCAGCACTCAGTTCGCCATGATTCCGATGAACTTCTTGAAGCAGGGGCAGGTTGGCAGCTATGTGATGACAGGCAGTTGGGCTGATAAGGCTCTGAAAGAAGCCAAGCTGTTTGGTGAAACCCATATCGCAGCTTCCTCCAAGGAAGATCAGTATATGCGGATCCCTGATCTGGATAACCTTGAGCTTCCTGAACATACGGCATACCTTCATGTGACTTCAAACGAAACGATTGAAGGTGTGCAGTATCAGAAATATCCCGCAACGGGCCAGGTACCGCTCATTGCCGATATGTCGAGTGACATTCTGTGCCGGCCGGTAGATGTCGACAGGTTCGATATGATTTACGCTGGCGCTCAGAAGAATCTTGGTCCATCGGGCGTCACTGTGGTCATTGCCAAGGAAGAGATGCTGGCTGAGCAGGCTGAGCGTATCCCTGCCATGCTCCGTTACAGTACATTTCTAAAGAACAACTCTCTATACAATACACCTCCGTCCTTTTCCGTTTATATGGTGAATGAGGTGCTGCGCTGGATTGAAGAGGAAGGCGGGCTGAGCGCCATTGAGCAAATGAACCGTGATAAGGCAGCGCTCCTGTACGACCAGATAGATCAAAGCGGAGGCTTTTACAGAGGTTGTGCCGAACCTAAGGACCGCTCTTTGATGAACGTCACGTTCAGACTGGCCTCCGAAGAGCTGGAGAAGCTGTTCGTGAAGGAATCCGAGAAGGAAGGCTTTGTCGGACTGAAGGGACATCGCAGTGTGGGAGGGCTCAGAGCATCCATTTACAATGCGGTTCCTTACGAGAGCTGCCAAGCGCTGGCTGATTTTATGGAGGCTTTCCAGAAACAGCACGGTTAATATGCTATTGAGCATTTACAAAAGGAATGATACGAAGGGGTGCCCTGGTCAAACGGACCTTTTGGGCCCCCTTTTTACACGCATACGGAGGTGTATATTTATGCCATTACACATCGTACTGGTAGAGCCGGAGATTCCGGCCAATACAGGTAATATAGCGAGAACCTGTGCCGCGACCGGCACGCATTTACATCTGGTCAGACCGCTTGGCTTCCGGACGGATGACGCTGCTTTAAAACGCGCCGGGCTGGACTACTGGCATGCGGTGAATATCCATTATCATGATTCATTTGCTGAGGTTCAGAGCCTGTATCCTGACAGCCGTTTTTTCTATGCAACTACAAAATCAGACAAAAAATATACTGATTTTTCTTTTCGTGATCATGATTTTTTAGTGTTCGGAAAAGAGACCAAAGGCCTACCTGAAGATCTGATCAAAGCCAATAAAAGTACATGTATGCGCATGCCCATGACTGATGATGTACGGTCGCTTAACCTGTCCAATTCTGCAGCTATCATCGTGTACGAAGCCCTGAGACAGCTTGGTTTTCCAGGCTTGGAATGAAGTGAAAAGCGTACTGAAAATATATTTTTCAATTAGGTCTAATGATATAGACGCTTACGGACGATAAATATGTAAGGCGCAAAAATTTTTTCGTATTTTGCTTCCGATGAGCTTCTGAAAGAGTATAACAAATTATGCTATGTACAGCAGGATTCGACACAAAAATGGCGAATGTATCAATAGTGTGGAAACCCAAATACATAGATTTCTGAAACAGAGAGGTGTAGTGAAACATATGAAACCTGCTGGCGTTGTCCGAAAAGTGGATCAGCTGGGAAGAATCGTTTTGCCCAAGTCGTTGAGAAAAAGATATCAGATGAATGAAGGTGATCCTGTCGAAATTTTGGTGCAGGGTGATCATATCATTCTGGAGCGCTATCGTCCGAAGTGTGTATTTTGCGGTTCTATGGAGGAGGTAGTCGAATTTAAAGAACGCTACCTCTGCGGTCAGTGCATGTCTGAAATGACTCAACTGCCGAAGAACGCCTGATATTATGACAAAGAGCATCACGCTGTGGTTCACACGTGATGCTCTTTGTATAAAATTTTTAAGGCTTGAGATCGAAATATTTCGATGCTCGGGATGGCAATCCTCTGTCCATTTTTATATACAAAAAATGAATTGCAAGCTGGGGAAGGACTACGATATTATTTCCTTAAAAAGGTTCTGAAACCGGGACAAAACGAACGCAATAAATACTACAATAGCCTGCACTGCGTGAGAAAAACTGGTTTATTTGTGGAAAAAAATACAATTATTATTTAAAACTTCACCTAAAAAACAGCTAGCGCACGGCAGGCAGATTTAAAGGGGAAGGATGTCGTTTTTTGTGAAAACAACGGGAGGTTCGGAAATGAAGAAAGTATGGCAGGTTGTGCTTGTTGATATTCATCCGACGAGTATGCTGGGGACCAAGCTGATTCTTGAGGATCAGCAGGACCTGCTCGTAAGAGGTATGTCTTCCACCGGAACGGAAGCGCTTGAGCTGGTTCGCTCGATTCAGCCGGATCTGGTATTGATTGATTATAAATTGCCGGAAGGAACGGTCGAGCCGTTTCTGACGGAAATGAAGAACATGTCTCCAGGCAGCCATATCGTTGTGATGACCGATGAAGACAATGTGGCTCTGTTTCAGCAGATGACTTCCCTGGGAGCCAGCGGCATGCTGTCGAAGCAGGCCTCAACGAGTCAGCTTATTCATTTAATTAACGGTTTAAGGGAAGGGATCGTGTCTGTGCCCCTTGATTGGGTACGCAACGGAAGCTGGCCTAATATGCCATTGGTGGCGCATGAACCTTTTGACGAGCTTACGGAAACGGAAGTATTTATTATGGAACGGATTGTTCAGGGGATTACATACGACAAAATTGCGCTCGAAATTGAAGTGAGCCGCCGCTCAATCGACAATTATCTGCGCAAAATTTACGCGAAGCTCGGTGTATCCAGCCGTGCGCAGGCGATCGAGCATTTTGCGCTTTATGCGCGTCAGAACAAGCAGTTATACGCTTAAGCACCGGGTATACTCGGTGAATGAACCGAATATGCTGTAGCAGTTCCTCCCGGCTTCGTCCATGGGCGTGCGGTCCGGATGGGGGAAACGACGGATGAAGGCAAGGAGGTTCTATATGCGTTATTCCTTTGCATCACGTACAGTTTCACTTTTATCCTCCCCCTTGCGCCAGATCAGGGAGAATGCGCGTTTGAACTCGTTCATATCTCTTGCTGAGGAGCTTCCAGCACAGGAGCTTTTTCCTGTCAAGCGGCTTGAAGAGGCTGCTCAGGACGTGCTGGCGTCGGGGCCTGATGTGCTCCAATATGGTGAGCCTGAAGGCTTCGGGCCTTTGCGCGAGTGGCTTACCGCCGAGTGGGGGGGCAGAAAGAATGCATTTGTAGCTCCTTCGCAGGTGCTGCTGACGACCGGAACCCAGCAGGCTATCGATTTGGTGGTACGGCTGATGGTGGATGAAGGCGATTCGGTGCTGGTGGAAAATCCTACATCTCCGGGCTGTCTTCAGGTGTTATCGATGCAGGGAGCCAAGGTGATCCCAGCCGTCTCTGACGGGAACGGGCTGCTCGTTCATGAACTGGAGCAGCAGATGAAGCTTCATCGTCCGAAGCTGCTGTTTGCGGCGCCTACTTTCTCCAATCCCACGGGAGGCGTCTGGGATATGGGACGCCGGCAGGACGTGCTTGAGCTGTGCCGGCGCTACAGTGTGCTCTTTGTGGAGGATGATTCCTACGGAGAGCTTGATTTGAATCTTAAGAGAGGGGAAGTACACCCCTCTTTATTTGCGTTGGATGATGGAGGACAAGGGGGACAGGTGCTCTATATCGGCTCATTCAGCAAGACGATAGCGCCTGCGTTGAGAACAGGCTGGGCCGCAGGAGCGTCTCATGTTATCGAAGGCATGACGGTGCTGAAGCAGCTTGCTGATATGCAGTCCAGCACGATGAATCAAAGGCTGCTGCATCGTCTGCTCACTGGGCCCGGCTTTAGCTGGCATGATCACCTTGCCCAGTTGAACAAGGAGTATGCGACAAGGCTAAAGCTGATGCTGGAGCTGCTCAAGCGGCCGCTATGGAAAGAAGTGACCTGGCGTGTGCCGGAGGGGGGCATGTATGTGTGGGCCCGGCTGCCTGAGGGGCTGGACAGCGCCATACTGCTGAAAGCGGCACTGCCGAAGGGAGTGGCCTTTATGCCTGGCGGACTATGTACGGCCGGCAAAGAGGGGGCGTCGTTTATCCGCCTGAATTTCAGTCATCCCGGCCGCGATGAGCTCTTCCTGGGCATGAATCTGATCGGGGAAACGATTGCCGAGTTCACAGCCCGCAGTTGACCGGAAGGCTGCAAATTTACTCCGCTAGGTCCGGGCTCGCTTCTTCAGACATTCCCGCAGTCGGTTCCGCGACCCGGTCGGCCGTCTGCCAGTCCACAGCCGCCGCATGGTCCTTGAGGACAGCGGCATATTCGGTAAGGGCCGCTTCCCCGAATGGTGTCAATGCATATTTTCCGCGCACGATGCGCTGGAACCAGCCATAATAATTCTGCTGCACAATCGACGCGGCGCTGCTGACGGCAGAAGCCCGGGCAAGCTGCGCGGGGGAGGCCTCCCCCAGCGCAGCTAGCGAGGCTGCGACACGCAGCGCCTTCTCACGGTAAGCGGTGACCAGCTTCTGGCGGGTGCTCCCGCCCACATTATAGTCCCCGCTGCGCGCATTGAACTCCCGCAGCAACCGATCCCTGCGGGAGCCGATTCTGGGGGCCGGCTTCACGGTCGCTGCATTGGGAGCGCACAGCACCTCCACCAGCGGCGCTTTTGTTTTATAATGCGTTACCGTAATCAGCCCGATGCCAAGCCTGCGGCACAAATCAACAAGTTCGTTCCAGCGCTGGTTCACCGCGCCTTTCTTGCTGCGGTTGCGCTCCACGGCAACATACACTTCGCTGCTCAGCTTCAAACGCTGTATTCCCTGCAGCAGCAGAGCAAGGTTAAACGTTTTTTTCATCTCTACGATCAGCGGCTCCTGCTGGCCCTGCTTCATCCCTACCAGATCGCAGTTTCTGACCTCACCCTTGATCTCATATCCCCTGGCTTCGAAAAATGCTTTAACCGGTGCATACAATTCCGTTTCCTGCCTGACTGCCATTTCTGTCCGCTCCTTTAATGCTGTCTACTAATGGTTCATTATAACACAGGAGCCGTTTGTTCCTGCCGCAGCCGGTTTATAAATCAGGGTAACAAGTAAAAAAAAGGTCAACATTCCTGTCCGGGTGCATACGTATGTATTACACTTTTGCCTTAAAAAGATACGAACTTTTACAGTCCGGTTGTCGGGAACATGATTAAGGAAGCCATGGGAGGTACGACATGAAGATTTTTGAGCGAGTTGCGCAATATCAGGCGGAGAGCGAACGGCTCGCCTGGGCCGGTACTTTTCGGGATTACATCGAAATTCTCAGCAAGGACCCTACTCCTGCGATGACCGCCCATGCCCGGGTATATGAAATGATCAAATCCTATGGGGTGGACAGTTCCGGACCATACAAGGGATACAAGTTTTTTGAACAGGAGCTTTTCGGTCTGGACAGGGCCGTTGAAAAGCTGGTGGAGGAATATTTTCATTCTGCGGCCAAGCGGCTGGACGTCCGCAAGCGCATTTTGCTGCTTATGGGGCCGGTCAGCGGTGGCAAATCAACGCTCGTTGCCATGCTGAAACGCGGGCTTGAGCAGTTTTCCCGCACTGATAAAGGAGCTGTTTATGCCATAGATGGCTGCCCCATGCATGAGGAGCCCCTGCATCTCATTCCTCATGAGCTGCGGCCGGAGGTGGAGCAAGAATTGGGGGTGCGCATCGAGGGGAATCTGTGCCCTTCTTGTCAAATGAGGCTGCGGACGGAGTATGACGGCAACATTGAGAACGTAAAGGTCAAAAGAGTGCTCATTTCCGAGGACAACCGCGTCGGCATCGGAACGTTCAGCCCCTCGGATCCGAAATCCCAGGATATTGCCGATCTAACCGGCAGTATCGACTTTTCCACCATTACGGAATATGGCTCGGAATCCGACCCGCGCGCCTATCGTTTTGACGGAGAATTGAACAAAGCGAACCGCGGACTGATGGAGTTCCAGGAGATGCTCAAATGTGACGAGAAATTTCTGTGGAACCTGCTGTCCCTGACCCAGGAGGGCAATTTCAAGGCAGGACGGTTTGCACTGATCAGTGCCGATGAGCTGATCATTGCCCACACGAATGAAGCGGAGTACAAATCGTTCATCGCAAACAAGAAAAACGAGGCTTTGCAGTCGCGGATGATTGTCATGCCGGTCCCGTACAATCTGAAGGTCTCCGACGAAGAGAAGATTTACCACAAGCTTATTCAGCAAAGCGATATGAAGCATGTGCACATCGCACCGCATGCGCTCAGGGCGGCTGCGATCTTCTCCATATTGACACGCCTTAAGGAGAGTAAAAAGCAGGGCATGGATCTGGTCAAGAAAATGCGCATGTATGACGGGCAGGAGGTCGAGGGTTATAAGGATGCCGACCTGAAGGAAATGCAGAATGAATTTCTGGAGGAGGGCATGTCCGGTGTCGATCCGCGTTATGTCATCAACCGGATTTCTAGCGCCCTGATCAAGCAGGATCTGGAATGTATCAATGCGCTTGATATATTGCGTGCGATTAAGGATGGGCTGGATCAGCATGCCTCCATCACCAAGGAGGAGAGGGAGCGTTATCTAAACTTCATCTCCATCGCGCGCAAGGAATACGACGAACTGGCCAAAAAAGAAGTGCAGAAGGCGTTTGTTTATTCTTTCGAGGAATCGGCCAGAACCTTGTTTGAGAACTATATGGATAATATAGAGGCGTTCTGCAACTGGACGAAAATCCGCGATCCGCTCACGGATGAGGAGATGGACCCGGATGAGCGGTTAATGCGTTCCATCGAGGAGCAGATCGGTGTGTCCGAAAATGCCAAAAAAGCGTTCCGTGAGGAAATTCTGATCCGGATCTCGGCGTATTCCCGGAAGGGGAGAAAATTCGAGTACCATAATCATGACAGGCTGCGCGAGGCGATTGAGAAAAAGCTGTTTGCGGATTTGAAGGATATTGTGAAGATCACAACTTCAACCAAGACGCCTGATGCAGATCAGTTAAAGCGCATGAATGAAGTGATTAAAAGACTCGTGGAGGAGCACGGCTATACGGCCACCAGTGCCAATGACCTGCTGCGTTATGTGGGGAGTCTGCTTAACCGGTGAACGAGCACTGTGAGACGCTCCGAGAACGAAGCATTCCTACCATCGCTGTTGACCCTCCGGGCCAAAGGCGAACGCTGTCGCTTTTCCGGAATGGCTTCGTTCTCTACGCTGTTCCGTGCATTCCCCTACTTAACGGCATATATGGAAAAAAGAGCGATTATTGGTGGGAATTCGACCACCAATAATCGCTCTTTTTAGAAACCTGAAGTGATGTGGAACAGCCCTAATCAGGTGCGATAACCTGACATGCCGAATAAGCTTTGAAGCCTTGAAACGTCATAGAGTATAATGTTCGAAAACGAAGGCAGGCAGAGCTTGGAGTGATTGAACCGATGGAAGTGATCTTGGTGGTGGAGGACGAACTATCCATTTCGCGGGTATTAAAGGCGTATCTTGAAAAGGCTGGTTACCTTGTCGAGCAGGCATTTACAGGCAGAGAGGCGTTAAGCAGGGAGCAAATGCTCAAACCAGCCTTAATATTACTGGATGTCATGCTTCCGGATTATGACGGGTGGTTTCTGCTTGAGGAAATACGCAGGCACAGCCAGTGCCCGGTCATTATGCTTACGGCGCTCGGGCAGACGGATCATAAGCTGAAAGGCTTGGATCTTGGAGCAGATGATTATATCACGAAGCCTTTTGTCGGCGAAGAGGTTGTTGCGAGAGTCCGAACCGTTCTGAGACGCAGCAACGGCGCACAGAATCAGGACCAGCGCAGCTTCGGGAGTCTGAAGGTGAACTTTATGGCTCATTCGGTGCATTTGGGAGACGGAGAGCTGCATTTTACGCCCCGGGACCTGGCGCTGCTGTTATTTTTGGCCAAGCACCCGAATCAGACCTTTACCCGTAATCATCTGCTGGACCAGGTATGGAGCATGGACTATGACGGCAGTGACCGGGCCGTGGATTTGGCGGTGAAACGGATTCGCAAAACGCTGGAAGGCTGGCCGGCGGAAGAGGGAGAAATCCGCACATTACGGGGATTGGGGTATCAGTTCTGTGTTCAGGAATCGTAGAGAGAAAACTTCGCTGCTTCGCTATTGGACTACACGTTATTTGCTGACTTTATGTATAGGCCTGCTTACGATCGGTATTCTATCATTTGGCGGATTACGATATTACGAGCAGCAAAAGCAGCTTGATTTTATGGAGCTGCTCGCTGCCGAGATGGCGGACCGGATTGTGGACGATTATGGGCAGATGAGGCTTGGACCGGAGTTATTCCGGGATATGGAGCGAAGACGACGAATGATTCCGTTTAACGAAGCCCCGAGATTTCTCATTCTGGATAAGGACAAGCAGATCCTGTCCGGCAGCTTTCCCGAACTGCCTCACAATTTGCTTGAGAAGGTGGAGAGCATTATCGGCACCAGCAACAGGGTGGAGATGATCGCCGCAGGTCCCCGTCCCGGAATAAAATTTTACGCAGTGCAAAAAGAAATCCGGTATAACGACAAAACTGTTGGCTGGGTGGTCATCCTGCAGCCGGAAAAAGTTCTGGTCGGCGATCCGTGGCAGCTGCGAATGCTGGTCATCCTGCTGCTTAGTCTTGGGCTGCTGGGCTGGGGAGTCATTTATCTGCTGACCCGCAAGCTGTCCCATCCGATCGGTGTGCTGGCGGAAGCAGCCGAACAAATTGTTGCGGGCAATTATGACGTAAAGCTGCAAAAAGACGTCAGGGAGCGTGAATTTTACGAGCTGATGACCTCGTTTGAGGAAATGGCGGACCGCTTAAAGCATCTGGAGCATATGAGAACTGAACTGCTGGCAGGTGTAACCCATGAATTGAAAACACCGGTCACCTCCATCAGCGGATTGATTCAGGCGGTACAGGAGGACATTGTCACAGGCGATGAAGCTAAGGAGTTTCTCGCCATCTGCCGTAAAGAAACGGACAGGCTGCAAAGCATGGTGGAGGATCTGCTCGATTTCAACTCATTTGCAACCGGAGACGTTAAGGTTCACAAAGAACATACCCACATGAATGAGCTGCTGAGCGAGCTTGTCCGGCAATGGCAGATGATACAGGATGCCGACGAGGTTGACATTCAGCTGAGCTTGCCCTGCAAGGAAATCCTGCTGGATACGGATCCTTTACGGGTGCAGCAAATTTTGTACAATTTGCTGAATAATGCAAGGCAGGCAGCCGTCCATAAGCCGGCTAGAATTGAAGTCGCCTTGTCTGATGAGAACGGGAAGGCACAAATTGACGTTACAGACTGGGGAGCCGGTATTCCACAGGTGGAGCAAGCGCTAATATTTGAAAGATTTTATCGTGGGAAAGACAAGAAGAATATCGTACGTGGACTGGGAATTGGCCTTCCGTTCAGCCGGATGATGGCCAGATCCCTCGGCGGCGATTTGGTGCTGCGGCAAAGCGACAGCGGGATAACCGTTTTTCGTGTAGTCCTGTGCGGCACCAATAAAACAGAAGAGTAACAACAGGATGTCTCGACCGAACGGGTTGGGGCATTCTTTTTTTGTTAAGTTGGACATCTGTTTGACACATTTCATTTCTAGAATGACCAGGAAAAGAGCAATACAAAGGAGATGATGAGGTTATGAAAAAGCAGGCGGCCGCAGCAGTGCTGTTGTGCACTTTGTCGGTAAATGTCCTGCCTGCCCATGCGGAGACGGCTGTGGCGGGCGAAACGAGTAAGGTTGTGGCTTCCGGCACCTCGGCCTCTGTTGCCGCTGCGTCTGCAGCCGTGTCGGTGGCAGAGGCGACCTACGCGGGTGAATCGGACTTGACGCTTGCAGAGGCGATTCAGCTCGGGATTGAAAACAGCTACAGCCTGCAGCAAGCGTTAAATACATATAAACGCAACGGCATTTCTCTCGAAAATGCAGCCGACAATTTGGAGTATATTCCCACGGATGGCTCAGGAAACGCTGAGGCTGTTTCGGCATGGAAAAGCTATACGCAGTCCAATATGTCGTATATCGCGGCATCCAAAAATATCGACACAGTAAAACAGCAGATCGCATACAGCATGGTGCAGGCTTATTACAAGGTGCTGTCGGCGGAAAGCAGCGTGAAAGAAGCCGAGGAGTCGCTTGATATTGCCCGTTCGGAAGAGAAGGCGGCGGTTGCCAAGGCGGAGAAAGGCAAAATTTCCGTCACCGAGAACAAGTCTGTGATCCAGGCCCGTATTGAGGCGGAGCAAGCGCTGGCAGCAGCGCAATCGGCACTGGTTCAGGAACGCGAGGCTCTGAATCATGCCATTGGCGCGGAGACGGATACTGTCTATAATCTGACCGATCGCGCTGTATACATACCTCTGCAGAAGCTTGACCTGGAGGCATACACACAAAAAATGATTAGTGAGGACCCGACCATATGGGACAAGGAGCAGAATGTGGAGTCCGCTAAACTGGATCTTAAGTTTTTTTCCTACAACAGTGATGGAGATTTAGAGCTGACCGAGATGAGTGTGGATGAAGCTAATCAGGCACTGACACAAAGTAAAAGGGAGCTCGCGGAATCCACCAGCAGCACTTACTACAATCTGCAAAATTTACATGATCAGTATGATCAGCAGCAGACTACTCTGGCGACAGCACAGGACGCGCTGAAGCTGGCCGATAAAAAATACGCGCGCGGCCTGATCACCAAGCTGGAGGTCAAGAAGGCGGAGCAAAGTGTAAACCAGGCACAGCGGAAGCTGGAAGATATGGTATTGCAAATCGACGAGGCACAGCGGGTATTGGATCAGCCTTGGATTTCATAACGGAATAAAACAAGCTGTTTTTAAATAATGGAGGGAAAGTCGGATGGCAGAATCGGCAGTGGCGGACCCGCTAAGCGGGTTAAGAAGAAGACGCAGGAAAAAAACGCTTATCATTTCGGGAATTGTGGTAGTCGCTGCAGCAGCAGGAGTGTACGGTTATCTGAAAATGAATGAGCAGCCGGCCATGACCCCTGTGAACCAGACGGTTCAGGTGCAGCGCGGGGACGTAAGCAAGACACTGGAAGTTACCGGTACGGTGGAGGCGTCCAAGGAGATCAATTTGAATTTCACCTCTTCGGAGGATACCAAGCTGACGGGGGTCAATGTTAAAGTTGGCGATGTAGTCAAAGCCGGACAGGTGCTTGCGCGGCTCGACAGCACTGATGCCGGGCAGGCGGTACGGGAAGCTGAAGCCAATCTGGAAGTCGCCAAAGCGAACCTGGCGGAAGCCCAGGAAACAGCAACGGCCGCAGAAATCGACCAGCAGCAGGCCAGCGTAGACAAGGCGGAACTGACGCTTGAGTCGGCGAAAAATTCCACGGATGTGCAATCCGCCAAGATGAGCTTGGATAAGACCGAGAAGGCGCTGGCATCCGCCCAGCAGGAGCTGGAGGATCAGCAGTATTTGTATGATGCAGACGCCATCTCGGCCTCGGAGCTGAAAACAGCCCAGGATGCGGTAGACAGTGCGCAGGATGAATATGACAGTGCGCTGCTGCAGCACAACAATACGGTAAACTCGAATGAGCAGGCGATCAAGGAAGCTCAGATATCTTATGACTCGGCGGTGGCTCAAATGAAGGAGCTGTTGTCCCCGCCGAAGGAGACGTCACTCGTGCAGGCCAAATCCTCTGTTCAGCAAGCAGAGACGAAGCTTGCGCAAAGTAAAAGCGACCTCGACAAGCTGCTGCTGACGGCTCCGTGGGCCGGGGTGATTTTACAGGTCAATGGCGATGTGGGCACGGCTCCTGAATCACCGTTCATTGTAATGAACAACTCCAATGCAACTACGCTCAATGTCAGCGCGGCGGTGAGTGAAAGTGACATCGGCTCCGTCGAGGTCGGGCAGACTGCCACATTCGTAACGGATACGTATCCGGATGAAACCTTTGCTGGAAAGGTAACCTCCATTTCCCCGGAAGCAACGACAGATTCGGGGGTAACGACCTATGAGGTGAATTTATCGATTACGAACAAGGACGGCAAGCTGAAAACCGGCATGACCATGGACGTAACGATCAATCAGGGCACACACGAAGATGTGCTCTACATTCCTGCAACGGCTCTGATTTCCCGTGGAGATCAGGACGGGGTTATGCTGGTAACGGGCGGACAGCCCAATGCCACGGGCGCGGCCGACAACGGTGAAGCGGGAAATACGGCGGAAAATCAAAGAGGCGGTACCGCCAGACGGCAGGCTGCTCAAGGCAGCAGCGGCGGCATTCAGTTTACGCCTGTGGAGGTTGGATATTATACAGCCGACAAGATTGAAATCACTTCCGGCCTGAGCGAAAACGATACGGTCACCATCCCGGCCCAGACCAGCATTTCGTCCACCTCCAGCAATAATCAGCAGCAGCGCACCTTTATGGGGGGCGGTATGGGAGGCGGCGGATTCCAGGGCAGTGGTGGCGGATTCTCAGGCGGCAGAGCGGGTGGCCGACCATGATAAAACCAGTCATCCAAATCGACGATCTCAGAAAAATATATAAGATAGCGGATCAGGAAATTCATGCGCTGCGGGGTGTAAACCTGAGCATTGAGGAGGGCGATTTCGTCACCATTATGGGCCCCTCCGGGTCGGGGAAATCCACGATGATGAACATGATTGGTTGTCTGGATAAGCCGACATCAGGCCGTTTTTTTCTCGATGGATATTCCATCCTGGATGCCCATGACGATGAGCTTGCTATGATCCGCAACCAGAAAATCGGCTTTGTATTTCAAAGCTTTAACCTGCTGCCACGCACGACAGCAATCTCCAATGTGGAGCTTCCGATGATGTATGGGGGCATCCCTGCCCGTGAGCGGCGCAGGCGGGCTATTGAGGCTTTGAACAGCGTCGGTCTTGGCGAAAGGCTGTACAACAAACCTAATGAGCTGTCCGGCGGTCAGCAGCAGCGTGTCTCCATTGCACGGGCCATCGTCAATGATCCGGTCATCATTCTGGCAGATGAACCAACCGGTGCGCTGGATACAAAAACGACTGCAGATATCATGGGGATTTTCCAACGGATGAACGATAGGGGCAAGACGGTCATCATTGTCACTCATGAACCGGAAATTGCGGCATATGCCAAGCGCAACATTCACTTCCGCGATGGTCAGGTGGTATCGGACGTGCAGGTGCCAAACCGGGTCATTGCCGGACAGAAGGAGTGGGTGCGATGAGCTTCCTGGAAATCATCCGTGTATCCATCCGCAGCATACAGTCCAACAAGCTGCGCTCATTTCTGACGATGCTGGGCATCATTATCGGTGTCGCTGCGGTGATCGCCATGGTTGCGATCGGTAAAGGCTCGTCCTCAAGCGTAACCTCCCAGATCAGCGGGCTTGGCAGCAATCTGCTCATTATCTCTCCAGGGCAGTCCAGCTCAGGAGGGATTAACATGGGTTTTGGTTCTTCAAATACCCTGAAGCTGAAGGATGTGGTTGCCATTACGGCGGAGGACAGCGTGGCCGGCGCTGTGCCGAGCGCGACCTCCAATCTGCAGGTTGTGGCCGGATCGGAGAACTATAACACAAGCGTGGAAGGCACCGGCATGTCTTTTCTTGAAGTACGCAGCACTTCCGTGCAATCCGGAAGGTTCTTTAACAACTATGAATATAACAATCACGAAAATGTCGCTGTCATCGGCAGCGAGGTGGTAACCAATCTGTTTCCTTCGAATCCGAACCCGATCGGCGAAAGAATCGAAATGAATCAGGTTCCCTTTACCGTGATCGGGGTATTGAAGTCTCAGGGAAGCTCAGGTGTGACCAATAACGATGACCGGATCATCGTTCCAGTAACCACGGCACAGGCCAGGCTGGGCATTAGCACGATCCGGACCATCTATGCTTCCGCCGTATCGGCCGAAGCGATGACCCAGGCGCAAAATGAAATTACCTCGGCATTGCGGACCTCTCACGGACTGATGTCCAGTGAGGAGGATGATTTCCAGATTACCAATCAGTCGCAAATTCTGGAAACCGCAGAGAGCGTAAGCAGCGTCATGACCACTTTGCTTTCAGGTATTGCCGCCATCTCACTCGTCGTTGGCGGAATTGGCATTATGAACATCATGCTCGTATCCGTTACGGAACGGACGAGGGAGATCGGCATTCGCAAAGCGATCGGGGCCAAGCGCGGAGACATCATGCGTCAATTCCTGATCGAAGCTGTTATTCTGAGCCTGATGGGCGGGGTAGCAGGCGTGCTGTTTGGACTGGGCACGGCCAAGCTGCTTGAGAAAGTGGCGAATTTGTCCATCGAGCTGACGCTTGAACCGACCCTTTATTCCTTCCTGTCGTCTATGGCGGTTGGCATTATTTTCGGGGTGTATCCGGCCCGGAAAGCGGCACAGCTGAAGCCGATTGACGCGCTGCGGTACGAATGATCTGACGCTGGATGTTCTTAGACGCTCAAGGAACGAACCATTCCTACCAATGTTGCTTCATCAGTCAGTTCAGCAACGGCCACGTAACCCGTCGCATACAACCGACAGGATGCGCTCCGCTAAACCGGAATCATTATTGTATTCAAAAGTCCGCATAACACCAAACAGAATAGCTGTGATATCGGTTACTTGAATGTCATTGCGAACTGAACCCGCTTGCTGCGCGCAATTCAGTAGTTCCCCTAGCGCATTTTGAAAATCCAGGGAGATGCCAGAGAGCGGACGAGGGCTGTCTGCACCAGAACGGGCCAGAGCGGCGATCAGCGCTTTGTTGCCCGTGCTTTCTCTCACAATTAGTGACAGAAAGTTAAAAAAAGCCTGACCTGGATCGTCATGCTCAAGCATCTCTCTTGCTTTCTCGATGAGACGTTGCTTAAAACTGAAAACCACAGCTTCAATTAACTCTTCTTTCGTCGGAAAGTGACGATATACCGTTCCAATCCCCATTCCCGCACGATTGGCAATTTCATCTATTGGAACCTCCAATCCCTCAGTGGCGAAGACTTTTGTTGCAACGTCGAGTATACGCTCTTTGTTTCGTCTAGCGTCCGCCCGTAATGATTTTCCCGTTGTAACTGCACCGATTGGATTTGAACCCTTATCTTCTTGAGCGTGTGAAGCCTCTTTTTTTGGCATAGGAATGCCCCCCTCTCACAAACCCATTATACACTAAATTGACAAACGGAGTTTTAGTTCCGTATAATAAACGGAGTAATAATTCCGTTTTGGAAAATCACTCTATACTGGAGGTATGAAACATGTCATTGCAAAATCATCGAGCCGTAATCGTGGGCGGTACTTCGGGCATTGGTTTGGCGACCGCGAAATCATTTCTTTCTCGAGGTGCTCAGGTCATCGTTGCCAGCCGCTCACAAGAGAAAGTAGACGCGGCAGTGAAGGAGCTCGGGACAGCACAAGGGTACGCCCTGGATTTCCAGGATGAAAGCCGGATGAAACAGTTCTTTGAAAAGATTGGTTACTTCGATCATCTTGTCGTTACCGCTGCCGGGGGTGGGTCTTCCAATGGGCCCTTTGGTTCTTTTGGAATCGATGTTGCGAGGGCTGAGTTTGACGGCAAGTTCTGGGGGCAATACACAACAGTGAAAGCCGCCTTTCCTTATATCAGGGAGTCCGGGTCGATCACGCTGACTTCTGGTGTACTTGCCGCACGACCGACAAAGGGCGCCTCGACGCTGGTTGCGCTAAACACAGCCATTGAGGGCCTTGCCCGCGTTTTGGCGATGGACTTGGCGCCGATACGAGTCAACGTTGTGTCGCCAGGGATGGTGGATACACCTGTTTTTAGTGGAATGGGAATGGACGCCGAAAGCCTTGCAGCGATGTTCCAAAAGGTTGCCCAGTCACTGTTAATACAGCACGTTGCAAAGCCCGAAGAGATCGCTGAGGCGTACGTGTACTTGGCGACAAACACATACACGACCGGGTCCGTACTTCAAGTCGAGGGTGGCGCAATCCTGTCTGGTATCTAAACGGTAGAAGATTTTACCACATCAGCACCTACTTAGTTAACCATAAAGCACCATAAAATGCCGAAACAGGCACCAGAGACAAGAAAAAATAGGTCGAGAACAACGGGGAGCTTGCCCTGTTCTCGATCTATTTTTTTACCGCCAAATCCAAAACTGCGTCTCACGGCAGAATGATTTTCGTTTTTTACAAAAGAGTTCAGCTCATATAATGCTGCCTAAATAATAGAGAATTATAGTTGAACCATGAAAACCACAACAATTAGATAATAATCCACAAAAACCAACAAAACTGGAGGAAGAGAAACGATGAAATCTGTGTTCAGGAAATGGTTGTCTCTCGGAATGATGCTCAGTTTATGTCTGATGCTGCTTGCTGCTTGTAGCGGAGCGCAAGATCAGTCGTCCGGTGCTGAAGCAACTGCGGAGACAGAGCAACTTACGCTTGAGGAAATTGAGGCAAATGCTAAAAAAGAAGGTACGGTCGTCAGTGTTGGCATGCCGGATACATGGGCGAACTGGAAGGATACCTGGGAGGACCTGAATACAAAGTATGGCATTTCTCACACGGATACGGACATGTCCAGCGCGGAGGAAATTGCCAAATTTGAAGCCGAGAAGAACAATCCTACCGCAGATATCGGTGATGTAGGCAGCGCTTTTGCGCCGGTTGCGGTTGAACAAGGTGTCACCCAGCCGTACAAAACCTCGTACTGGGATGAGATCCCTGACTGGGCCAAGGACAAGGATGGTCATTGGATCATTGGTTACACAGGCACGATTTCTTTTCTTACCAATAAGAACAAGGTACAGAACCCTCCGCAAAGCTGGGAGGACATGAAAAACGGAGATTATAAAATCATCGTTGGAGACGTAACAAAAGCGGCTCAGGCGCAAATGGCCGTATTGGCGGCAGCGATTGCTTACGGCGGCGATGAGTCGAACATTGAACCAGGCATCGCCTATTTTGAAGAGCTCGCCAAGCAAGGACGCTTGTCCAACGCAGAAGGCTCCCGCGCCAATATCGAAAAGGGCGAAGTGGAAGTGATGATCGCGTGGGATTTTAACAATCTGAACGACAGAGACGCCATTAACAAGGACCAATTTGACGTGGTAATCCCTAAGGAAGGCAGCGTCATGAGCGGTTATGCGACGATTATCAATAAATGGGCTCCCCATCCGAACGCGGCCAGGATGGCCCGCGAATATATTTTGAGCGATGAAGGGCAGATCAATTTGGCGAAAGGTTATGCCAGACCGATCCGCGACAATGTTCAACTGCCTGCAGATGTGGCTGCCAAGCTCCTGCCTGTCGATGAATACAAAAATGTTAAACCAGTAAATGACTACAAAGTATGGGAAGAGACCGCGAAGACCCTTCCTCAGTTGTGGCAGGAACGTGTGCTGGTGCACATGAACTAGCACATGAACTAGTTCAGGACATGCTGTTATGGATTTCAGGGAACGTCTTCTGGTGCCGTTGAAGGCGTTCCCTTTATTTTTAAGGTAGGAGAGTGAAAGGTGTGAAACAGAGGATCCGCTGGCTTGCTCTGGGACTGCTTCCTTTTGCGTTGATGATCGCGGCGTTTCAACTTGTACCGTTATTGTCCATGGTGACAGGAAGCTTGCAGGAGAAAGGCCAGTCAGGCTTTACGATCACCCAGTATGTTACTGTTTTTACAAGCTCCTATTATATGCAGGCTATTAAAAATAGCATTCTTATTTCCGTATATTCTACTCTTGCTGGTATCGTCATCGGATTATTCAGCGCGTATTTGGTCACACGCTTTGCTCCGGCCATACGGGACCGGCTGCTTATGGTTTCCAACATGACATCCAATTTTTCCGGCATTCCGCTGGCCTTTGCTTATATTATTTTGCTCGGGAATAACGGAATATTTACGCTGTTATTCCAGCAGTGGGGCTGGAGCGTATTTGATGATTTCAATTTGTACAGCTGGACGGGGCTTGCTCTTGTCTATGTGTACTTTCAAGTGCCGCTTTCACTGTTGCTGCTCTATCCGTCTTTCTATGGAATCCGCGATCAGTGGAAGGAGGCGGCTTCCCTGCTGGGAGCAAGCCCGTGGCAGTTCTGGAGAACGATCGGCCTGCCTGTGCTGGCGCCGTCTATTTTTGGAACGATGGGTATTCTGTTCGCAAATTCAATGGGCGCTTACGCCACCGCCTATGCACTTGTCGGGGGCAACTATAATTTGCTGGCGACCCGCATCAGCTCCCTGATTGCCGGGGATGTGGTCAATCAGCCGGAGCTAGGGAGCGCCCTGGCTGTTGTGCTTGCCTTAACTACGTTTCTGGCCGTTTTCCTCAATTCGAGAATGGCTAAACGCACGGAAGCGTTCAGTTCAGCAAGAGCGGAGAAGCCGGTGCGAAAACCCGGAAGCCCGCGAATGCAGTTCTGGAAAAATACAAAGGGGGAGGCGGGATCATGACGGGTTCCGGGGCGGGATGGATCAATCGGCTGCTCATGCTGCTTCTGATGATTTATTTGCTGCTGCCCTTGGCGGTAACCGGACTGTACGCATTTGCCCTGAATTGGCAGGACAGTCTGCTTCCCGACCAATGGACGCTGGCATGGTTTAGCGAGATGTTCAAGGATTTGCAGTTTCTTGAGTCTTTGTGGACCTCCCTGTATTTATGTCTGATCAGTGTAGCTTTAAGTCTGAT
Source organism: Paenibacillus medicaginis (assembly GCF_042138635.1). NCBI lineage: Bacteria > Bacillati > Bacillota > Bacilli > Caryophanales > Paenibacillaceae > Paenibacillus > Paenibacillus medicaginis. The sequence continues at coordinate 252,451 of NZ_JBHIRY010000005.1, forward strand.
CATTATGCTGCCGGCGGTTTTTATCATTACAGTCTATTTTCCGAAATGGGAAGTGCTGATGAAAGGCATCGTTGTGCTGCCTTATGCTGTACCCGGCGTCGTGGCGGCGGTCGGCTTGATTCGTGCTTACTCCAGCGGGCCGTTCAATATTTCAGGTACCGTCTATCTGCTCATCGGAGCGTATTTTGTTGCAATTCTTCCTTATATGTACCAGGGTATTCGCAACAGCCTGCTCACCGTATCGGCGGTGGAGCTGTTAAATGCGGCCGAATTGCTGGGAGCAAGCACGGTCAATGCGTTCCGCAGTGTGATCATCCCCAATATTTGGCCAGGTGTACTTGTCTCCACCCTATTATCGTTCTCTGTATTGTTCGGGGAATTTGTGCTGACCAACATGCTGGTGGGCGGGCATATCAAGACCGTGCAGATTTATTTGGTTGAACGAATGAATTCAAGCGGGCATTTGGCGAGCGCAATTGCAATTTCATATTTTATTTTCATTTTCATCTTGTCTACGGTGTTTATGAAGCTGGGCAAGCGAATGAATGGAGGGCCACAGGCATGAGTGCATATTTGGATTTGCGGGGGATTCGCAAGATGTTTGGAGAAACCCGGGTGCTGGATCAGGTGAATTTGCAAATCCGTGAAGGTGAGCTGGTGACGCTGCTTGGTCCGTCGGGTTGTGGCAAAAGCACCCTGCTGCGCTGTATTGCCGGTCTTACCGAGATCGAGGAAGGAAGCATTATCCTGGACAACAAAAACATCGGCAAGCTGCCTCCACGGAACCGGGAGGTGGGCATGGTGTTTCAATCCTATGCGTTATTTCCGAACCTTACGGTAAAAGAAAATATTGAATATGGCATGAAGATGCGGGGGGCTTCGAAGGAAACGCGTGGCAAGCGTTCTGATGAACTACTGGCGGTTGTTGATCTGGAAGAGAAACGGGACTCGTATCCCCAGCAGTTGTCCGGAGGACAGCAGCAGCGTGTCGCATTGGCGCGTTCCCTGGCTGTTCAGCCCAAAGTATTGCTGCTTGATGAACCGCTCAGCGCTTTGGATGCCAAAATCCGCAAAAGCTTGCGTACGGAAATTCGAGACATTCAGCAGCGTTTTAACATGACGACGATCTTCGTTACACATGATCAGGAAGAAGCGCTGATGATGTCGGATCGGGTATGTGTGATGAATCAAGGCCGCATTGTGCAGGAAGGAACACCGGAAACCCTGTATACCCGGCCCAGAACGGAATTTGTCGCCCGCTTCATGGGCAGCTACAACCTGCTTACTCGCGCAGAGGCCATCCGTCTCTTCGGCGGGGTGGAAGCAGCGGGAGATAGCTTCGCTGTTCGTCCTGAAGCGATCACATTACTGCCGTCAGACCGGGAGACGGAATCAGAGCAGAAGGTTGTTGAAGGCAGGGTAAACAACGTAGCTATTCTGGGGAGTATTTTGCGCTACACCGTAGATGCGGCGGATATCCGTTTGACGATTGATCAGTTAAACGACGGGCGTTCACTGCAGGCTGAGGAAGGAGAGCAAGTATGCATCGGCCTTGACCCCTCATACTTATTGGAGCTGGAGAAGGAAGGTGCCTGATGAATGTCGATTTTGTCGGAGGAGCGAAAGAGATTCATTCAGGAGCAGCTAAAACTGGAGGGGCAGGTAAAGGTAGCGGAGATATCTGTACAGTGTGAGGTTTCAGAGGAAACGGTGCGGCGCGATCTGCTTCTGCTGGAAAGGGAGGGTCTTGTGAAGCGGGTGTATGGTGGGGCGATTACCGTCAAGCCAAGCGCTTATGAGCCTCCTTATTTGCAGCGCCAAACGGTAAAGGCAGAGGCAAAAGAGAGAATAGGCCGCAAGGCTGTCGAATTGATTGCATCCGGCGATACGATTGTCGTTGACGTTGGAACGACTGCGCTGGAGCTGGCCAAGGCTATTTCCGACCGGGAGCGGCTCACGGTGCTGACCAATTCCATCGCTGTGGCTTATTACTTAATGGAATCTTTAAACTCCGGACGTTTTTCAGGGAAAATCATCGTGATCGGTGGAGACTTGAATCCTGAGCAACAATCCATGTCGGGTTCTGTAGCCGAGCATACCTTGTCCCGGTTTCGTGTGGATAAAGCGTTTATTTCAATCGGCGGAATATCGGTGAAGCGGGGAATCAGCGACTACGATATCGGGGAAACAAGCATGTCCCGTCTGATGATGGAAAATGCCGGGCAAACCATTGTGCTCGCAGATGACTCGAAAATCGGCCGGGAGGCATTTGTGGAAATTGCGCCGATCCGCAAAGTGCATACCATAGTCAGCAATGTCCCCCCGCCGAAAGAATGGCTTCAACTGATTAAGTCCCGTCATTTGCAATGGATTGAAGCGAAATGAGAGGTGGAGAAAGTGATGTATTCAGAAAATAAATGTATCGTTGTTGTGCTCGATGGCTTGCGATACGATGCAGCCAGAAAGTATATGGGCTTCATGGAGCATTTGGTCGAGCAGGGCGAACTGGCCTGCCGTCAGATGTGGTCCGAATTGCCGAGTCTGTCCCGACCGTTGTATGAAGTGCTGCTGACAGGAGTTCCGGCTCATCAAAATGGGATAACTACGAATTCGGTGGTCCGGCTGAGCAAGGAGAAAAGTGTCTTCCATTTGGCAACAGAGGCGAATTTGATCACGGCTGCGGCCGCCTATCATTGGGTAAGCGAGCTGTATAACTCCGCTCCGTTCAATCCGCTGACGGATCGTCAGCAGCACGATGCGGGCAAGCCGATTCAGCACGGCATTTTCTATTTCGAGGATCATTATCCGGACAGCCATTTGTTTGCGGATGCGGAGCATTTGCGTGTCCACCATAGCCCTGATTTTCTGTATATACATTCGATGAATATAGATGATGCAGGTCATCGGTACGGCGGTGACAGCAAGCAATATGAGGCTGCCGTCAGAGCGGCTGACGGACTGCTGGCGGTTCTGGTTCCTGAATGGCTAACGCAGGGCTACCGGGTCATTGTCACAGCCGACCACGGGATGAACGCGAGCGGCCAGCATGGGGGAACAGTAGTGGAGGAGCGGCTTGTCCCGTTGTATATGAACGTTGATATTCCCTTTCAGCTTGAGGAAGGGCAGCTGCTGCCCCAGCTTGCCATGGCACCGCTGATTTGTCAATGTCTGGGTCTGGAACCTTCACCGGCTATGCGCTCTATGGACAGTATCCGAGCGGCGGTAACTTTAAAAGCGGGGAGTGCAGCGCATTGAAGGTAGATTTACATTTTCATCTGGAAGAAGGGCCTTATTCACATCGCTGGCTGTCACGAACATTGGACGCGCTGAGGAACACGAACCGCTCGTCCGGCAAGGAAGAGCATCATTCTATTGAGTGGGCTGAGCAATTGACCAGGCAGTTGAGTGACCGAATGCGCCAGGGCTGCTTCAGCAACGATTGGCTGGACCGTTACCTGACTGCTGGACGAGCCAAGGGTATTTCTGTATTTGGGGTCGTGGATCATCTCTATCGGTTTCGTGAATGCAGATCCTATTATGAAAGGCATTTGCTGCTGGACGACAGCCCGCTCGGTCTGCTTCAGCGACAATGGCTGGATCAGGTGTGCGTCGCGTCTCTCGATGAGTTTGTTTCATTTGTGACGGAAGCCAAGAAAGATCGTCCTGATCTACTGCTCGGGATAGAGGCTGATTATTTCGCCGGCGGGGAGGCTGAGCTTGACCGTTTATTGTCAGGCTATAACTGGGATTATGTCATTGGCTCTGTCCATTATATGGATGGATGGGGGTTTGACAATCCGGATACTCAGGATCGGTTCGCGCAAATGGACGTGCTGGAGACGTACGGCCGCTATTTTGAGCTTCTGAAGGGAGCCTGCAGATCAGGGCTGTTTGAATTTATCGCTCATCCCGACAACCTCAAAGTATTCAATTTCCGCCCGGCGGATGAAGCTGTTCTGCTTCCATATTACCGCGAGGTGGCAGAAGAAATGCTTCGCAGTGGTGTAGGGACTGAGATCAATACAGGATTAGCCTATCGATATCCGGTGGCGGAAAGCTGCCCAAGTCCGTTGTTTTTATCTGTTCTTGCTGAACTGGGCGTTCCTGTTACCTTATCCTCGGATTCCCACTTCCCCGATGATATCGGAAGGCTGCTGGATGAAGCCGCCCAAGCCGCCTTTGATGCAGGCTACCAGGAATTAACGATTTATCGTGAGCGGAAGCCATATACTTTGCCGATCGACAGTTTGTCCGACCATTCGGTATAAATGCCCGCAACCAGTATGGTGTATGGGGACATGCAAGTTCAAAAGGTCAAGAACAGGGGAAATTTGAGCATCCTGTTCTTGACCTTTTTTAAGCTGGAAATAGCATGAGCCTGCGATTTCTTTTCGGTACCAGGCTGCTATAAAAACTTCCGGTGATGCTTGCTGCCATCATAGGAGAACATGGCCTTTTTGTCTTCCACCATGGTTTCCAGATGCACAGTTCTCCCCCATAGAGAATGAAGGTGAGGAAGGGTGCGCTCCAAATATTTAAGGTCAAGCTCAACACCTTCATAGTGATGCTTTAAAACGAGCTCGCCAGTCCGCATATAATCGCCATCCTGCACAACAAGGTAGGGAACTCCGCCGTTAACCCGGGAGAAGACGAGCTGATCGCGGATATTTTCCCATGACTTATCCGTGATTTTCCAATCCGGCCCCCGTTTTTCGAATACATATAAATCCAGATCCTCCACCAGCTGTTTCGTCATATAGTTGCGGATAAATGAGATGTCAGAATCAAACTCCCGCACTTCAAAGATTTTGGCACGCCCCTGGTTGGGTACCCGGCGGCTGCGCTCTTGCTCCTCCGCTGTCGGATTGTCCCAGCGCCGTTCAATATCTTCAAAAATTTTCAGCCCGAGATAATAGGGGTTGAGGCTTTGCCGGGAGGGCTGCACCACGGAGGCATTCAGCATCGCAAATTCAATCGTCTCGTCGCTGGTAAGGTCCATTTCACGAATAATACGTTGATGCCAGTAGGAGGCCCAGCCTTCATTCATGATTTTCGTTTCCATTTGCGGCCAGAAGTACAGCATTTCATCGCGCAGCATGGTCATGATGTCCCGCTGCCAATCTTCAAGCACTTCCGAGAATTCCTGAATAAACCAGACCACATCCTTTTCGGGCTCGGGTGGAAAAGAGAATGTCTGCGTCTCCTTAGTTTTGGAAGCTGGCTCGTTCAGGTCATCCAAATCCCAGAGGTCATCGTATTGGCCGGGAGGACGATATTCCTTGGCCGCCTGTTTCTGCTCCTGCATTTTGAGCTCAAGATAACGCTGCTTATCCAGTTGGCGCGGCTTGAACAGCTGCGGGTCGACATGCTCCTGGACCGCCAGGACGGCATCAATGAACGATTCTACAGTTTCGGTGCCATATTCAAGCTCATAGCTGCTGATCCGCTCGGCTGTGGCTGACATGCTTTCCACCATGTTGCGATTGGATGCTGAGAAGCGTGCGTTATTTTTGAAAAAATCGCAGTGGGCCAGCACGTGCGCAACAATCAGCTTGTTTTGAATGAGGGAATTGCCCTCCAGCAGAAAGGCATAGCAGGGGTTGGAATTGATCACAAGCTCATAAATTTTGCTGAGTCCGAAGTCATATTGCATCTTCATTTTCTGAAAATTTTTACCGAAGCTCCAATGATTGAAACGGGTCGGCATGCCGTAAGCCCCGAACGTATATATAATGTCTGCCGGGCAAATTTCATAACGCATCGGATAAAAATCAAGGCCAAAGCCTGCCGCAATCTCGGTAATTTCTGCAATCGACCGTTCCAGCAGGACCATTTCATCTTGGGTCATAGCAATCCCTCCGCTTGTCGAAGTACGGTTCTTCCCATTGTATGTGGGGACAACCGATATATGAGGACGTTGAACAATTTCCGTGTGCAGGTGAATCAAAGAGGCAGCTGCCGATGAGCAGCTGCCTTCCTCGCGTAAGGTTTTAGGCCGGACTTTCTTCCCTTTTCCGGAAAAAGGCTTTCAGAGCCTGATATACTTCGCCTTTTTCCTTGATGACATAATACATGAACTGATCAGCTTTAATATGCCGGTAGGCGGACATCAGGGTGCTGCTGCGGTTATATTGGTTGACTTCTCCGTAGCCGAACAGGTTGCTCCGCTTCACCAGTTCGCCGATGAGCTTGACGCAGCGTTCGTTATCCGAGGTCAGGTTATCTCCGTCGGAGAAGTGAAAAGGGTAGATGTTATAGCTTGATGAAGGGTAGCGCTTGTCGATAATTTCCAATGCTTTGACGTAGGCTGAAGAGCAGATCGTGCCCCCGCTTTCGCCGCGGGTAAAAAATTCTTCTTCGGTAACCTCTTTGGCCTCGGTATGATGGGCGAGGAATACAATCTCCACTTTTTCATACTGGCGCCGCAGAAACCGGGTCATCCAGAAAAAGAAGCTGCGCGCACAATATTTCTCGAATGAGCCCATGGAACCTGATGTGTCCATCATGGCAATGATGACGGCGTTGGACTGATGCACGATTTTATCCTCCCAGGTTTTGTAGCGAAGGTCGTCGGGGCTGATATGGTGAATTCCCGGGGTGCCCTGCCGTGCATTGCGGCGCAGATTTTCCATGATGGTGCGTTTTTTGTCGATATTGGACTGCATACCCTTTTTGCGGATGTCGTTAAAAACGATTGATTTAACTTCCATTTCATCTTTATCTTTCCGCTTCAGATTCGGGAGCTCCATGTCCTGAAAAAGAATATCCTCGAGCTCCTCCAGACTGATTTCGGCTTCCGTAATATCATAACCCGGCTGGTCGCCGGCCTTCTCCCCTTTACCCGGCTGCTTGGCAGCGGGATCTCTGGCGATGACATCGCCGACCTGGCTGTCACCATCTCCTTGACCTACATGTTTCTGCTTCTGAAAGTTATAGATGATGTGGTATTCGTCGAGACTGCGTATCGGAACTTTGATGATTTGTTTTCCGTCGGACATGATAATATTTTCTTCGGTGATCAAATCAGGCAGATTCTGTTTGATGACTTCCTTTACCTTCTGATGGTGGCGCTGTTGATCCTGGTACCCTTTGCGATGCAGCGACCAATCTTCGCGGGACACAACAAACGACGGCTGGCGTAATTCTGACATGTCAGGCACCCCCTTATGGATTTCACTGCATTCAAGCTGATTCTTTGGTTATTAAGTATATTCAGGGAACGGTCTGATATGTGATAGGGTGGGATATAAATTCACGGATCAGGCTCAAAAATACATACATGATGGGAAGATTTTATACGGGCTTGATGTAGAAATGATACGCTTGCAGGTACACCGAAACTTGCCGGGATAGAAGCCCAGTCGGCTTTTTTGTTAAGATAGTCATGTACAAAGCGGAAGAGAAGGGGGACTTATATGGAAATTTTTGCGATGGATATAGCTGAAGAGGCTATGGCTGCAAGGTATGAGCAAATGCTGGACTGGGTGCCTGCCGAGAAAAGAAATCGTCTTCAAAGATTTCACCGGAAAGAAGATGCTCTGCGGGGGCTCGGAGGCGAGGTACTGGTGCGCTGGCTGGCATGCAGCCGGCTGAATCTGGCGAACGATCAGATTATTTTTGCCCAAGCACAGCATGGCAAGCCTTTCATAGAAGGCTATCCGGAGCTGCAGTTCAATGTTTCCCATGCCGGCAAATGGGTACTGTGTGCGATGGATACCGAACCGTTAGGCGTGGATATTGAAGAAATACGGTCCATTGATTTGGAGGTGGGGCGTATTTGCTTTTCGGAGCAGGAGTTTGCAGCGTTGATGCAGCGTCCGGAAAAGGAGCGCCTGGACTATTTTTATGAATTATGGACTTTAAAAGAAAGCTTTGCCAAAGCCGATGGCCGCGGACTTAACCTTCCATTAAAAAAAGTAACGTTCTCTGCCGGTCAGACTGGCGGTGTCATACATACCGACGGGTGGGAGTCACCTTTTCGATATTTTAAACAATATAGCATCGAAGCGGGTTATAAGGCAGCGGTCGCTGCTCCCCATGAGCGGTTTCCCGACACCGTACATTTTATTCCCTGTACAGCTATACAATTGAGTTCGTTGGAATCGGAGCGTGAGCTATTATGAGTCTAACCTTATTTAAAAACGGCAAGCTTGCTTTTCCCGCTCCGACAGGCATTGGCAAAGAAGACGGGATTATCGTTGAGAACGGCAAAATCATTGCGATAGGACAAACAGACGACCTAAAGCTGCAGCTCAGCGGCCGGAGTTATCGTACTGTTGACTGGGAAGGCGCTTATGTGTTGCCAGGGCTGGTTGATTCGCATATGCATCTCTCCATGCATGGCATGAAGTTGGGGATGCTTGATTTTACCGAAGCAAAATCCAAGGCGGAAATGCTGGAAATGCTGCGCAAGCGGGCGGAAATGACGCCGCCAGGCGAATGGATTCTGGGGCTGAACTGGAACGAAAATGCCTTCCAGCCTGCTGTCGCTCCCAGCATCTACGAACTGGACACGGTCACGGACAGACATCCTGTTTTTCTTACCCGTACCTGCTTTCATGCCTTTCTTGGTAATTCTGAGGCGTTCCGGAGAGCGGGGGTAGATGAGAATACTTCTGACCCGGTGTCTGGAGCCTATGGGCGGAATGAGCATGGAAGGTTGAACGGCTGGATTTATGAAGAAGCGTCTCAGCCGTTTAACCAGGCTCAGCCGGAGCCTGAATATGCCGTCAAAAAAGCCTGTATAAAACGGGCATGTGAAGATGCGTTGCGTCTCGGCCTGACAGCGGCCCATACCGAGGATCTTCGCTTTCTCGGCAGTATCGAGACGATGCTTCGTATTTACAGCGAACTGCGAGAGGAAGGGCTTGCCTTCAGAACGCATCAATTGATCTATTATCCGTTCCTTGAGGAGGCCCAGAAACTGGGGGTTGGGGCTGGTGTAATTGATGAGTGGCTGGCTGTTGGGGCGGTGAAGCTTTTTGCCGACGGAGCGATCGGAGGTCGAACCGCTCTGCTTCGCAAGCCATATCATGATGCGCCCGGAACGAGGGGAATGGCGATTTTAACACAGGAGCAGCTGGAGCATATCACTGCAGGTGCACGAGGGGCCGGATTTCCAATAGCAGTACATGCCATTGGAGACGGGGCCGCCGATATGGTTCTAAACTCGTTGGAAAAGCATCGGCTGGATTCGGCCGCACGTTTGCCTGACCGCTTTATCCATGCTCAGGTGCTGGATGAACAACTTGTGGCAAGAATGTCTCATCTCAGATTAGCCGCCGATATTCAGCCGAGGTTTGTGGCGAGTGATTTTCCGTGGGTGCTTGAAAGAGTCGGCCCTGGTAGAACCGGGCATTTGTATGCATGGAGGAAGCTGCTTGATGCCGGTATTGCCTGTGCAGGGGGGAGCGATGCTCCCATTGAGCCGCTGGATCCGTTCCTTGGAATCCATGCAGCAGTTACCCGCTGTAAGCCCGAAGAAACCCATGACGGTTACCTGCCCGCAGAAAAGCTTAATATAGGGGAAGCATTACATTTGTTTACAACGGGGAGCGCGACTGCAGCGGGTGAAGCGGACCTGCGCGGGAAGATTTCTGAAGGGTATGCTGCTGATTTTACAGTTATAAAGCAGAACATTTTTGAAGCATCTCCGGATGAACTGCTGAGCCAGAAGGTTCTTATGACGGTTGTAAACGGTGCGGTAGCTTATCAAGCATAATATGGATCAGAGAGGGGCTTTTGTTGTGAAAGCTCCTCATTGTTTGTAGCGGTTATGGGATGGGTAAAAAAAGAAGAAAGATTTTTTTGAAATAGGGGGTTGCTAAGTTGGATAAGGCGTGTTAAGATATAAAAGTTGCTGACGCGATGAGCTGAAGCGATGGAAAAAAGTTTGATCTTTGAAAACTGAACAACGAGTGAGTAGGTTTTACATCGTAAAACCGATACGCAAAGCCATTTGGTTCGTGTCTATGACAGAATGAATGGCGGAGCGAAATTGAGATATTAAATCTCGTCAGATTCAAATGAGCTTAATCGCTTTTGCAATATGCTCACCCAATTTGATTCACTCAGTCGAGTGGAACCCAAATCCGGTGAGGTCGATGTTACTGCGTAACATCTTTATTGGAGAGTTTGATCCTGGCTCAGGACGAACGCTGGCGGCGTGCCTAATACATGCAAGTCGAGCGGACTTGATAAGAAGCTTGCTTCTTCGAGAGTTAGCGGCGGACGGGTGAGTAACACGTAGGCAACCTGCCCTCGAGACTGGGATAACTACCGGAAACGGTAGCTAATACCGGATAATTCGTTTTCCTGCATGGGAGAGCGATGAAAGACGGAGCAATCTGTCACTTGAGGATGGGCCTGCGGCGCATTAGCTGGTTGGTGGGGTAATGGCCTACCAAGGCGACGATGCGTAGCCGACCTGAGAGGGTGATCGGCCACACTGGGACTGAGACACGGCCCAGACTCCTACGGGAGGCAGCAGTAGGGAATCTTCCGCAATGGGCGAAAGCCTGACGGAGCAACGCCGCGTGAGTGATGAAGGTTTTCGGATCGTAAAGCTCTGTTGCCAGGGAAGAACGTCCTTAAGAGTAACTGCTTAAGGAGTGACGGTACCTGAGAAGAAAGCCCCGGCTAACTACGTGCCAGCAGCCGCGGTAATACGTAGGGGGCAAGCGTTGTCCGGAATTATTGGGCGTAAAGCGCGCGCAGGCGGCCGTTTAAGTCTGATGTTTAAGCCCGGGGCTCAACCCCGGATCGCATTGGAAACTGG
>NZ_JBHIRY010000060.1:0-12872 GCF_042138635.1 Paenibacillus medicaginis
TCTTCGTCATAGTAGTAGCGGGTCGTTTTGCCGTCTGCCGTGCGTTCGTACAGCAGGCCGTCTCCGTTATATGAGTAGGCGACTTCCTTGCCCTCGCCGTTTACTTTGGTCAAGCGGTTGATGGAGTCATAGGTGTACTCGGCGTTCTTCATGCCGAAGATTTTACCGCTGCCCATCTTGTCGCGGTTACCGTTGGCGTCGTAGTTGTAGACTTTGCTTTCCTCCGCCGCCATTTCGCTTGCTACCCGGTTCAGCGGATCGTAGCCGAACTGGCCGGCGCTGCCGTTCTGGGTGCGCTCAATAATGTTTTTACTGGCGTCGTACTCGTAGCCGAACTGCTGCAGTGCCGAGCCGTTTTGCTCCACGGACACACCGGACAGATCGTAACCGTTATAGTTGAAGCTGGTGCTCAATCCGCTGCTGCTCGTCTGGCGTTTCAGCAGACTGTTCGGAGTGTAATCAAAGGTCATGCGATCAAGTGGACCAGAAGCAGCCTGCAAGCTCATCCCTACGCTAAAACTAAGACCTTGAGGAGTTCTCACCCTCAAGGTCTTTGGCTTTAGATAAAATCAGAATAAGTATTTCAAAAAATGATTTTATCGTATCGTCTAATGTATGAGAATTGTATTTCCCCTACCTCCAATTCAATCCGGCTCACCATCTAATGGGTACATTCATTAGCAATATTACAATACGCTTAACATTCTTCTTTATTCCCTTTAATGAAACTAGAAATTAATATTTCGTTCAATTTAGCTTCCATTAACTTTAGATTTTAATCAGTGACATCTTCCTTCATTTCAACCCTATTGCTTTACCTGTACTAACATTGATCTCAAATCTCTCATTCGGTAAGGGGAAGTCTGTAGTGGTAGTTAGCATGTATATATCTTTTTTAGAAGTTGATTCAAGATTAACCCAATAGCGGTTATCGCCCAAAAAAAGTACCTTTATTTTATTTATTGGCATTTCTAGAGGAATACGTGTCTCTTTTGCTGTAGAGATATTTTTTAAATAGAGCCGAGCGTAGCTATTTTTTTGAAGGGCATTAATTAGTTCGAGCTTATATTCATAATCACCATCTGAGGTAACTTGCAGGTTATCAGCCGTTACGTGTTCAACTAACCAGCCAATGACGTTTACATTTTTGTATAGTATAGGACTTAGAAATATCATGCAGGCACTTATAAGCAAAATAAAAAGTATTCCCCGTCCTGATGAAGGCGACCAACCCTTTAGAAGAAGAACAGCCGATAAAACTACTAATAATAATGATGGTATCCCGATGTATACCAAAATTAACGTTGATATAAGGTCCATTCCCCTTTGAAAACCAGCAGTAGACCCTAGTATATACCATATTACAGCTGACAAATTGACAAACATCGCTACTATCCAAATTACCTTTATTAATTTCATCAAAAATTCACCTTCTTAAGTTTCTAACTTGCGAGCCACATACTGTAGCCCGCAAGCCAGAAGTGCTGAAGTTTTAAATCTTATATTTTTCAGTCAAAATATAATCATAATCTTTAAGGACGTTCATAAAAATCAGCTAGATACGGTGTAATATATTTCTTCCAGACATCAACATTTGAATGCATTACAGAATGCGATTTAATCGGTCCATAATTCTCCTTAAAATCAATCTTTATGTTTGCTGCATTTGTAAACGCTCGTCTAGCGTGTCCTAATAACCATGCACTTCCTCCATTTATTTGTATACCATCTTGCTCATTATAAACATGCAGATGTTGACCCACTCCATATTTTAAATAATAATCAAATTCTCTGACCGGAGTGGCAATGGTCACAAGTGTCTCTACATCAATGCCTTTCTCATGAAGCCCATTAGCAACTAGTATAGCAACATTCCCGCCATGGCTATGACCTATCAACCTGATTGGCTCGTCTGGATTCTGTTTCTTCCATTTGACTATTGAATTAATGATATCCTCTGCCGCTTCGTTCCTAGCTGGTTTACTATTCCCGCCCGTCCAACGTGGGTTTTCTACCTCCTCATCATATAACTCACCTATATATTTCTTAAACTCAGGCGTCCATGTATTTTCTGGATCTGTTACACTTTTAACAAGTTTTGTTCCATGTATTAGCCATATTTTATGCCCCGACGGGTCCGTGTAAATCAACGGATTATTATGCACATAGGTATACAGATTCAACGTTAACGGATCGGTAACCTCTCCTTGATACGTATCCTCGCCCATAAAGCGGCCTACACCTGGATCGTACCAACGGGCGCGCAGGTACTGTAGCCCTGTCGTGTCGTCCCAGCCGGAGTAGCGCAGCACGTTTGGTACGGTCTCCTGCTCCGTCAGCGGACCGCCCCAGATATCGTAGCTGTAGCTGTTCAGCACATTGCCTTCGCTGTCATTCAGACCCACCACATCGCCGTGGCCGTTCAGCTGGTAGTACTGCAGCGCTCCGGTCGCCTTGTCCTGTCTGGCCCAGATTTGGCCGGACAGATCGTAGATGTACACGTACGTCAGCGCCGGTGTGCCGCCTGTGACGTCCGCTTCGGCCATCAGCTTCGCTTCTTCGTCATAGTAGTAGCGGGTCGTTTTGCCGTCTGCCGTGCGTTCGTACAGCAGGCCGTCTCCGTTATATGAGTATGCGACTTCCTTGCCCTCGCCGTTTACTTTGGTCAAGCGGTTGATGGAGTCATAGGTGTACTCGGCGTTCTTCATACCGAAGATTTTGCCGCTGCCCATCTTGTCGCGGTTGCCGTTGGCGTCGTAGCTTCTGCTCTCGTTTGACGCTTCAGCAGGCTGTTCGGGGTGTAGACAAAGATCATGCGGTCGAGTGGACCTGACTCAGCCTGGATGCTCATCCTGCCGCTAAAAGAAAGACCCGAGGAATTATCATCCTCAAGGTCCCCGGTTTTAGATAAAATCAGATTTCAACCATAAAGCCTCTAATCTGCTATTACTAAAGTACTGCAATTGTAACTGTAGTAAACTCTACAACGGTTTCATCCTTGTTACGCTCAAGCATAGTATGAGAAGGACGCCTGGTTACAGTAACGATTTGAACATCTGTAAGATATTAGCCAATACCGTTTGGTCAGTAGTATATTTAAATTTCATACTCTGATCCTCGTGACTTCCTCCAATTCGCCCTAAAATACATATATGCCCTAACTTACCAATTTCAAAAACAACATGTGCATCCGAATCATAATCTTTTACAATGCACGAACCCTCTAACGATTTTAACATTTGGGAAAATGTTTCGACTATGCAGATGATATGCTCCTTTGGCATACAGAAGTTAGAGGCACCTGCAAACTCACCAGAACGTACCTTAATATTAAATGTGAAATAACCCTCAACAGTGTATAGATGTGTAACTTTCAATTCTTGGTTTTCCGAACTAATAAAGGAATTTTTATTCAGCATTTTTCTTTACTCCATTTATTTGAATTTAAAGTCGTCAAAAGCCCCTGTCTTGGCATTATAAACAAAGTGGATTTCTATGCCATTGACATTTTTGCTCATCTTAACCCAACCATCTTTCGAAAGCCACCTAGAATCAGTCATAGTAATTGATTTCAACTCCTTTGCACTGTTAAGAGGAACTGATAGCACCTCTTTCATTGCTAGCTGTTCATTCAGATTATTGGGTACTGTTCTCCCCGTTGATCCCCTACCCAATGCAACATCTTTATACATTTGAGTAAGTCCATCATCAAATTTTCCCGTTCCCTTAGATTTCCCCTTCGTACCACCATTGCCACCGATCATGCCGCCTGCAGCTATAGCAAGAACTTCAACATCTGTCCACTTCTGATACGCGCTTAAGAGCTGTTCTCTAGCCCAATCGGATTTACCAGCACTATTATTATAAGCACTCGTTCCCGTTAATAGGTCATATAGATAATTGTACTGGTTGGCTCCCCCAAAGATCGATGCAAAGTCGTATCGGTTCCGTATGAAGTCCTTATATACCTGATAATCCTTATTTTTGGTCGAATTCGATTTAACCCTGGCTTCATTCAATAAGACCCTAAGTTCTTGATAATCAAGCGTTTCAAAAGAATGTCCACTCGGGTCCACATAGATTAAAGGGTTATTACCAACACATGTATAAAATTTACTATTTTAGGGATTTAAAAACGTTCGGTAGTGGTATGACTTAAAGTCCACTGTAGTAAAAAAAGATACCCACCAAATAAACGGTGGGCGTTAAATTAAATTGAAATTTTATCTGTTGTAAGGATAGAAAGACGATGAATCTTCAAACAGACAATTATAAACACTAGGTGTGAATTCCTGTAATTCTAACACTATTCCAGGAACAGATTTAGTCAATACATCATCATCCAATAACTTATAATTTTTGTTACTTAGGAGTTGTCTCAACTTTTCGTCAAAATAATTATGATTCGTAAGAAACGGTATATTACTACTTAGTACAACGACCTTATTCTCCTTTTTTTCATATTTCAAATACTTTACCACCGCATATGGTGCAATCACTGACATCAGTACATCCACTCTATAAACATTCCCATTTTCAGAAATAAATTGATCAAATCCTTGACTACCGAAAGGAGAGTCAAGGTCGGATAAATTTACGCAAATACTAAAGCACTTTGAATAGTTAAAATCTGTCATATTCTCTATTTTATTACCCGCAAATAGTTCTCTAAAGTCCTGTAAATAATAATCTCTAGCAACATAGGATGATAAAAGAAACGATAGATCACTATTTTTATAGATGTTCTCTATGACTTTTAATACACTCTCCAATAGTCTCCCCTCCCTATTCAACCGGATAACCGTGAATATTGCCCTTACCGTCCATATGAACCTTTATTCTCACTGAACCGTTATCCCAAATTTTAACTGTACCGTCTGGCTTGACTATTGTACCATTCAGCCATGCCTTTTGAGTCAGTTCAATTCCATTCTGTCCTTCAGCCCACTGTGACTTACTAGATACATTGTTAGGATGCCCAGGCACATGTTTTCCTTGCTTCCCTGCATCAACAGATGGTGCTCCGGTCACAATAGATACTTTTCCTTGGCCTGGTAATCTGTCGCATGGTCCAATATTATGAACCCAAATGCCCAAGTCACTTACAAAATAGGTATGGAAATCAGCGACAGTAAAATTATAAACCTTAATCTTTTCTTCATGCTTAACAATCTTAATGTTGTCAATCTGCAAAGTATTTCCGTTGCTCTGCTGTAACCTATCCCCCTTCTGTAGATCTACCGCTAGCACCCAACCTCTACCTTCTACCCAAAACGGATGATTATCAGTAGTCTCAATGATTTGATCGCCGACAGTCAGTTCGTAAATGATTTCCTTATCATTTCGATATAGATGCGTGACCTCTTTGTAAGCAATTTCACCAGTCACTTCATTCTTGGAAAGAACTATATCTCCGATCTCAATGTCCTCAATATTCTTCTCCCCATCATCTGTTTGCACTTTCGTTCCTGCAGTGAAACAATTACACCCTGCTGTTGTTCTTCCTCTACCAGCAGACTTTCCAGTTCCTCCACCAACCATTGTACCAGCAGCTAAGGCAAGTACTTCAGCATCTGTCCAACTCTGATAAGCACTTAACAGTTGTTCTCTTGCCCAATCAGATTTGCCAGCACTATTATTATAAGCACTCGTTCCTGTTAACAAGTCATATAGATAATTGTACTGGTTGGCTCCTCCAAAAATCGATGCAAAGTCGTATCGGTTCCGTATGAAGTCCTTATATACCTGATAATCCTTATTTTTGGTCGAATTCGATTTAACACTGGCTTCATTCAATAAGATCCTAAGTTCTTGATAATCAAGCGTTTCAAAAGAATGTCCGCTCGGGTCCACATAAATTAGAGGGTTATTGCCCACATACGTATACAAATTCAAACTCAGTGGATCGGTTACCTCTCCCTGATACGTATCCTCACCCATGAAGCGGCCTACACCTGGGTCGTACCAGCGGGCACGCAGGTATTGCAGACCTGTCGTATCATCCCAATACTCGCCGGAGTAGCGCAGCACGTTCGGCACGGTCTCCTGCTTCGTCAGCGGTCCGCCCCAGATGTCGTAGCTGTAGCTGTTCAACACATTGCCTTCGCTGTCGTTCAGGCCTACTACATCGCCGTGGCCGTTCAGTTGATAGTACTGCAACGCGCCGATTGCCTTGTCCTGTCTGGCCCAGATTTGGCCAGACAGGTCGTAGATGTACACGTACGTCAGCGTCGGGGCGCCGCCTGTGACGTCCGCTTCGGCCATCAGCTTCGCTTCTTCGTCATAGTAGTAGCGGGTCGTTTTGCCTTCCACCGTGCGTTCGTACAGCAGGCCGTCTCCGTTATATGAGTAGGCGACTTCCTTGCCCTCGCCGTTTACCTTGGTCAAGCGGTTGATGGAGTCGTAGGTGTACTCGGCGTTTTTCATGCCGAAGATTTTACCGCTGCCCATCTTGTCGCGGTTGCCGTTGGCGTCGTAGTTGTAGATTTTACTTTCTTCCGCTGCCATTTCGCTTGCTACCCGGTTCAGCGGATCGTAACCGAATTGATCGGCGCTGCCGTTCTGGGTACGCTCAATCATATTCTTGCTTGCGTCGTACTCGTAGCCGAACTGCTGCAGTGCCGAGCCGTTTTGCTCCACGGATACGCCGGACAGATCGTAGCCGTCATAGTTGAAGCTGGTGCTCAATCCGCTGCTGCTCGTCTGGCGTTTCAGCAGACTGTTCGGAGTGTAATCAAAGGTCATGCGATCAAGTGGACCAGAAGCAGCCTGCAGGCTCATCCCGCCTCCACCCGTGCTGACCTCCATCTCCGTAACCCGGTTCATGCTGTCCAGCTCCGCCTCTACGGTAGTCGAACCACCTTGTGGATCGGTCAGGGTGTAACCGGTCCGGGACTGAGTGTTATACGTGTAGCTGATCTCCGTTCCATCTGGATACGTTAAACCGGTCAAGAAGCCGTTGTCTTCATTGTACGAATACGCTGTCGTCCCATGAGCATCCGTCATGCTGGTTCGACGGCCTGCGCTGTCGTACGTATAACCTGTCGTAAAGTCCGGACCAGTCATCTTCGTCAGCATGTTGTCATCGTTATACTCAAACCGGATGTTCTGCGAATTACTTGTATACATGCTCGTGACGTTACCGCGCGTATCATAAGAATTCGTCGTTGAGGTGCCGGAAGCCTTGCGGTTATACGTGCGGCGACCCAAATCATCATAGTTATACAGGCTTTGCTGGCCGTCCGCATAGGTCACCATCGTCAGATTGCCGCCCAGGTTGTATTCATAACGGGTGGTCTGACTGCCCGGATCGGTAACGGAAGTCACCTGGCCGAGCGTATCATATTGATATGCAGTGCGCTGTCCATTGCCGTCCGTCCGGCTTGTGACCATGCCCGCCAGATTATAGGTTACAGATTCCAGCGGCTGGAATGAACCGTCTCTGTACTCCTGTACCGATGTGACCTGTCCAAGCAAGTCTGTAACCTGGCGCTGACGGTTGCCTGCCGGGTCCGTGTAGGTCACGTTACGTCCGGCATCGTCGTACACCGTGCTGTCGCTGGTGCCATCCGGATAGCTGCTCTTGATCTGACGGCCAAAAGCGTCGTAGCTGTAGCGGGTGACCGCGTGCTCGGCGTCGATGCTTTCCGCAAGATTGCCGTACTCATCGTAACTGTAGCCGTAGATGGCATCCGCTGTCTGTTCCTGGACAAGCTGGCCGAGCGGGTTGTACAGTCTTTCCGTACGGATACCGTCTGGTCCGATCATCGTGACGTCATTCGTAGCGTCGTGATACGTGACCGTAGTCTGGGTTCCGTCGCTGTGCGTGATGCTTGTAATCCGTCCAAGCGCATCGTATACATAGGATTCAGCCCGTCCGGAAGCATCCTTTTTCGATTTCAGCTCCCCTGTAGGATAATAATCGTAGGTATAGGATACACCCTCTGCCAGCGTCTGGCTCGTAACGAGCTGGGAGCCGTAGGAGGAACCGAATTTGTTGGTAATATACGAAGTTGTAAACTCATCCATTTTGATTTGCTGACCGGACATATTGCCCTGGCTGTTATACAGATAGTTCACATCAGACAGCAGTTTTCCGCCGCTGGAGCCCTCATATTGGCTGACATCGGTCAGGCTGCCTTGCGTATTATAGCCATTCACAGTGGTGAGAGACTGGCTGTCGCTGACCTTCGCCGTCATCCGTTCCGGCAGCACCCAGAAATGCCCGCCGCTGGATGGTTCATAGGCATATTCGATTCTTTGCCCCGTACTGAGCGTCTGGCTTAAAGGCATGCCGTATTCATTATAAGTATAACCTGTCGTAAGCGTCCCGCCGGATGCTCCGTTCCCGCTTTGGGTTTCATCAATCTGTACCGGCAGGTTCCATGCTGCATCCGCAGCATAGGTATAGTTAACTTTGTAGCTGGTTGAACCGCCCTGCTGGCTATAGGAAGACAGATATACCCGATCCGGGATGTTGTCTGCTGCGAAGGTTTGCTCAAAACGGAAGGTCTCCGTCACCTGCGCTCCGGCTGCGGTGGTTGTCCATCCTGTGTCGGTGCCATAGCTGTTCAGATCCTCGCCGGAATACGTGTAGTTCACCTGATTCAGGGTTCTGTCCCCGGCGGTTGTGCTGTACAAATCCGCCCGTGAGCTGACTTTATACACCGTCGCGGTACCGTATTCCCCTGCCTGCTTCACATCTGACTGGTACTGGATATCCGTCATGGAAGAAGTCGGCCGCACGATCCGGGTTAACAACGCAGTTGTGTTGACTCCCGCTTCTCCCAAATTACCTGCCGCATCCGCAACCAGATGAAATGGTGCTACAATGATGTTGTATGTGTAGCGCGTACTGCGGGACAGCGGGTCCATAACCTCGGAAAGCACCTTCTCCTCAGCAGCGCCAACCGTCACATATGTGTATACATGCTCTGTCCCCGTCTCCTGCACCGTTACCCGGTCGCTGCCGTAGGTAAAGGACAGTTCACGTCCGTCGTTGTTGCGGATCGAGCTAATTTTTTTGTCTGATTCCGCCCCTGAATAGCTGAATTCAACCCGATTGCCGTAATTGTCCGCAATCAGGATCAGGAAGCCCTGCCCATCCAGAAAATAGTGATATCCGTTTAATTCCTGCACCAGATAGGCGCTGTTCACACCATTGACTGTTTCGCTGGAATCGTCGGATACCTTCAGGTCATTCCAGACATAACCGGCAAGCTCGTTATCTTCTGTTAATTCATAGGTGCCTGTACCCGGAAAATAGATATGCCGCTGTCCATCCTGCTCCTGAATGTAAGGCAGGTCCCAGCCCCAGCCACGGCCGAGACCGGAAGAGGCACTTTCCCGGCGTTCGCTTGCCGCATTGATGTATGTGCCGTCCGCCTGCTGGACAACCCCTGGCTGGCCGCCGGCGCTGCCGCTGTCATACACACGCGTGAGGGCAAACGGCAACGAGCCAGGCAGCACAAAATCAGTGCTTTGCACAAACAGGCTGCCTGCGGATGCCGACACTCCGTTATCTCCGTAGTTCTGCGTATACAGACCTGACTCATCCCGCAAACGGCTGTGTGTTACACCCGCCAAATCCGCCGGACTGTAGACGGCATCCAGCACGGCCAGAGACTGCCCGGGAAGCAGGCCTGCCCCGGCCTGCGGGCTGTATACCACATCTGTTACTGAATCGCCGATAGGCGCTTCTTCTTTAACAGTATCCGTTGGGGGATTACTTACATTCATTCCCTCTTTCAAAGCTTCCTCTTTTGAAGTGTTCCCTTCCGTAGCGCCGACCACCGGGGAAGTGCCTTTCTCTACAGGTATTTCCTCACCCGAAGCCTTCTCTACTGGTACTTTCCCGCCCGAAGCTTCCTCTGTGGCTGCTGGTGCTGTCGCAGCCTCTTCCGCCGCCATAGCTGCCCCAGTGTCTTCCGCCGGTTCAGCCACCATGACCCGTGCTGCGTTCAGATCGTCAGCCAGTGCCGAATCGGCGCTGCCGCTTTGTACCGCCTTGTAGATTTCATACAAGGTATAGCCTTTATCCAACTGCTTGTTCAGCCAGGCGTCATCCTTACCGGTCTGCTCCTTAAGCCAGGACAGCGTAATAATCTGCGGAGAAGAAGCCGCAGCTTCCTCCCGCTCATTGTCTGCATAGGCCAATGCTCCAAAATTGCCGAGCAGCACAGCCATACACAGAATCACAATCAGACTTCTTTTCAACACAGAATCACCTCAAACCGTATTTTTAAGCCGCTAAGTAAACATCCTCAACTATCAGCCTAATCGATAAAAGGAAAGACCTTCTTCGTCCGTTTGCTGACATTGCCGTTCCTGTCGTACTCAAACCAGATTTCATCACCTGTGTACAAAATGGTTTTCAGGAGCTGATTCCCTTTGCCATATTCGTAAGAAGTATCGGTCCCTGTCGGCATCAACGCCGCTTTAATGACCGTCTGCAGGGCTTTTCCGTTCTGCTCTTCGAGCTTCACATAGATGGTCTGTCCGGCTGTAAGCTCCTGCTCAACAACCGTATAGTCCCAGCCGTAAATCTGCTCTACAGAAGATGAAGTGACAAGCAGCTCCGTCATGTCCGCATTGGAATAGAGGGACAATACTGGCACCTGATCATAATTGGCGCTCTCCTTGACTGTGAAGCGGTATTTTCCGGCAGCCTGGGCTGTAAATCTGTACAGACCTTTTTCGCCAGCTGGGAAATCTGCCACCTTCTCCACCTGCTCAATCAGCTCTTCCCAATCCCCGCCGATCACTTCCTGCAGTGTAAAGACACGATACGGAGCGCCAAATGTAATTCCTGTTCCGGCAGCCGTAAGCTGGATGGACGCTTTTCCCGGAATGGTCTGTTCGGCGCTGACGCCGTTTTCCTCGCGGATCACCTGCCCGGCGGCATCCTTCAACACATATTGGTACAGCCCACCGGTTGCGGCTGCATTGTTCACAAGCGGTGCAGGATGCTCGCTCTTACTTGTATAGATCACCTGTCCGCCTTGAGACAGAGAGGCTTTCAGCAACGCAGGCTCCGTGCTCGGTTCAGCTGTTACCTGCTGATTAAAGCTGAAAGTAACTGCTGAAGAAGACGTTACCGTTACGATCAGAACCTGTCCCACAGCAAGAGAAATGCTGGTCTGAGCCGCATCCAGCTGCGCAAGGTCAGCTTGCTCAACTCCTCCGGTGTTCGTCCCGTAGGTCGCATAATCAAAATACCGCTCTCCCGTTGCCCCGTTCATGGTCACTGCTGCCGCCGCAGTGCCGGTCAGCGTGAATTTATAGCTTTCGCCCTGGTTTACCGTGACTTGTGTCGTCTCGCCTGCTTCAACAGGTCCAACCTGGAACAGACGGTAGACCGCGCCAATGGCAATCGGCACATCCGAGGAGTTCGTCATGACGGCTTTGCCGCCAGCCTGTACTAACGGGAGCTGCGTTGTATCCGCGCCGCTGCTGTACTCGGAACCGTCCGCACGGTAATTGACATAGCTCCAGCGTGCCCCGGACGCCATCTCCCCGCGTTCCAGCGCCTTGGCTGCTCCACTGATATTCGTAAATTGATAGCTCTCTCCCGGATTCAATGTAATCCGATGGAAGGCAGGCTCTGTGCTCGGCTCCGGCTTCAGATTGACCGCGTACGTAAACGTAATCGGTGAATCGGATATGTTCGTGACGATGCTTTCCCCGCCGGCCGGAATATTCGGGCTAGAGCTGGTCCCAAAGCCGTCAAAGAAACGGGAACCGTCCGCCTCATAGGTCGCATAATCAATTTCCGCATCCAGCTCCGCCCCATTATGGTCAGGTCCTGCTGTGTCGGACCCGGTATTCGTAAAGCGGTAGGATTCACCTGGTTGGAGGGTCAGCTTCTGAATTCCGTCACCCGGACTTCCATCTCCCTTAAACACTCGGTAAATGCCTCCGAAGGTGACCGGATTGGCGGAAACCGCAGTGACTACCGTTCTTTCTCCGGCTCTGACCAGCGGTTCGGTGAGGGTATCCGGATTTTGCGTGCGCACATTGCCGTCCACATCATAGGTGACATAGCTGAATCTGCGGCCCGAGGATGGTGTCGCGTCACTATCCAGACTCTCGGATTCCACGCTTATGTTGGTATAAGCGAAGCTCTCTCCCTGCTGAAGGGTTACACGCAGATAGGCAGGCTCCGTGCTTGGCTGAACCGTGAAATCGTCCGTGTAGTCGAACACGACCGGCTGACTTCCGGTGACCGTGACAACTGCTTCTCCACCTGCAGGCACCATCGGATTCGTGGTCTTGTTCATGCCGTCCGTACCCAAGCTGCCGTCCGCCTTGTACATGACATAATCAAACAAGCTGCCAGCTTCTTTGGCATTATTGTTAATCGGGTTGTTCAGGGAACCGTTATTGTTGAAAATATACGATTCACCCGGCTGTATCGTAATTTTGCTGATCGACTCATTGGGACGACCCAAGCCTTTAAAGGATGTATAAATGGCACCCATAGACACCGGAGTATCCGATGCGCCCGTTACGGACACTTTATTGTTCGGATACACAAGCGGCTCTACCGTTCTGTTCTCACCGCGCGAACGCTCTGTGCCGTCTTCGTAATAGGTTACATAGTCAAAGGTGCGGGCAGGATTGGATGTTTTGGCGTCACTATCGAGACTCTCGCTCTCCCCGCTGATATTCACGAACTCGTAGCTCTCGCCCCGCCCTAGTACGATGCGTATGTAGGCCGGCTCGCTGCTTTCTTCAACCGAGAAATCATCGGTATAATCGAATGTAATCGGCACATCGTTTACGATAGCAACGACAGTCACAATGGCATAACCCCCGGCTGGTATGGTCGGGTCTGTATCCTTGTTAAATCCGTCCGTATGCACCGATCCATC
>NZ_JBHIRY010000061.1:0-12564 GCF_042138635.1 Paenibacillus medicaginis
CAGAATAACAGGTCTTTGAACAGGGTGGCTCCCGTTTTATCTGCTGGTCTCTCGCGGGTGAAAGGGTCTGCCCCCCCCCCCGTTCCATTTTATACCAGTTAGCTCGTTCCCACTCTTCTACTGGAATGATCGCGGGATGGGCATCTTCCGTGACGATCGTCTCCACGATCTTGTAGTGGTACACTTGGCCTTTCTTGATTCGCTGGCGATTGTGGAACACCAGGGTTCCCTTGTACACCGGATTGCGCAGGATCTGCTGAATGGTTATGGGCAGGAAGTCATGTAGCTGTTGGGTTTTAAGACCATCCCCATTGAGCCTGTCGGCAATCTTGCGGCAGCTCAAACCTCGGAGGTACAGCTTAAATATATAACGAACCATCCCGGCCTCTGGCTCGTAGATTTCCAGCTTCCGGGTGTCCGGGTTGCGCCAGTAGCCGTAAGCCGCCCTGCCGCTGACATGCTCTCCCCGCCGGGCCCGCTGCATTTTATTCACTTTCGTCCGGCGGCCGATCATCTCATATTCCATGGAGGCGTATAACGAGCTGATATCATATAAATGACGGGAGGCCTCTGAACCGGCCAGGTCAAAGACTTGCGTCGGCGTAATGATTTTCACATCATGCTCGATACATTCTTTTTTAATGATCTGGGAGATCATCCCATTGCGGGACAGGCGGTCCAGGGATACGGCAAAAATCGCCTGGTAACGCCCCAGGTTGCGGAGCAGCTTCTGTAACTGAGGGCGGGCCTCCAACTGCTGCTTTCCCCCGCTCACGATCTCTTCGTACACCTCAAAGGTGTAATCATGCTCGCGGCAAAATTCCTCCATCAGCTCACGGTGATTCTGAAGTGTGTCTTTATTCTCTCCTTTGGACCGTGATATGCGCAGATAGAGCGCGCCGAAGATCCCGGTAATTCCATTCATGCTGCTCATCCTCCATCCTATAGGGCCTGATTCTCGAATTTGTCCCGCCCCACGCTTACATTCTATGTTTTACCTCCTACGTCTATGTAAACGTAAACCAATGTTGGGTTAGAGGTTAAGGGGGATATCTTCATTTATGATATAATAACCCCATGATCTCGCCAATGAATGGATTTTCTGCGAGTGAAAAAGCATGGATACAATCCCCTCCCCGATAACAAAATAAAGAAATGGAGCTGATGGTCAGATGCCGGACTTGCTGAATCCCAGGAATGATTTCGTCTTTAAACGGATTTTTGGCAGTGAGGAAAATAAAGATGTGCTGCTCGCTTTCTTGAATCGAACCTTTGCCGAATCTGGTGATCCCCCGCTGACAGAAATCGTGCTGCTCAATCCTTACACCGATAAAGATGCTCCGCGCGATAAACAATCCATTTTTGACATTTGGGCCAAGACAGACGAGGGTAAATTAATTAACGTGGAAATGCAGTTGTTCAATAAATACGACATCGAGAAACGCACGCTCTTTTACTGGAGCAAACGCTACTCCAGCCAATTGCAGGAAGGACAACCCTACACGGAGCTCAAGAAATGTGTCACCATCAATATTTTAAATTTCTCGTTCATCAAGAACGACCGTTATCATAATGTGTTTCATTTGCGGGAAGACCATACTGGAATCGAGCTCAGCGACGATATTGAAGTGCATGTCGTGGAATTGTCCAAGCTGGATGATCAGTCTGTTCCCACGGGGGAAGGGTTGGTCAATTGGCTGTTGTTCCTGAAAGGGATTGACAAGTCGAATTGGGAGGTGCTTACGATGAATGAACCCACCTTGAAAAAAGCCATGGATACGCTTGAATTTCTCAGCCAGGACCGGGAGGCACGCCGACGTTATGAGGAACGGCAGAAGTACTTGCATGATGAAGCCTCCATGATCGAATGGGCTACGAAAAAAGGCAAGGCTGAAGGAGCCATGGAAATTGCCAGAAATATGCTCGCTTTAGGCTTGGAGGTCCCCATCATCGCCAAAGCCAGCGGACTCTCCGAAGCCGTGGTACAATCGCTCAAATCCAACCTATAATTTCCATCCCATGCAGCACAAACTATCTGAATCTATGATTCTCCCCATAGAAGAGTGGCGAAAGCAAGCCTATTAATTTCCGTTCCTTTGGAGCGGTTTTTCTTTTTGATATGGTTAACGTTTGTGACGCGAAAGAGCAGTTTTCCAGACGTTGGCGGAAGCACTCTCCTACCCCGAAATCTTATAAGTTCTAGTATATCAAAAAAAGGAGCCTAATTAGGCTCCTACTGCTTGTTCTTTGACTGCTTTCATGACATTTTCCAATACCCTGATCTCACGTTCGTTTATATAAGATTCACCGCAATGGTTACAGATGGTTGCTGGCACCTTCACATTCCCTATCTTTGGTAAGGGCATTTCGACTTCGCCTTTTCTCATGTCCTCGCTTTCGCAAGCCACACATTTCTGAACGCTCATGGTATCACGCTCCTTTTACCCATTATAGAACATAATATTCCAAAGCGTATTCTCTCATTAACTTATAGGCCAATTCCTCCGTTCGATCCTCCATGGCTCCCGCTTCATTTTTCTTCATTTGCATCAGCATGCCTTCCACCGCGCACCGCGCTCTGGATTCTGGATTCTATTCAGCTGCTCCAAGTAGCCTTTATGCTCATTGTGATCCTTCATTCTGACCATCCTCGTTCAACCTGCCAAAAAAATAGGGAGCAGCTGAATAATGTCAGAATAATGTCAGTTGACTTATCGGTCCAACAATAATATATTATTGTTGGACCGATAAGTGGGGTGAAGCGATGTCGTCCAAAAAGATGGGGCGTCCTCTATCTGACAATCCCAAAAGCATAACGATCAAGATACGTATCGATCAGGAAGTCATGAGCAAGCTCGAGGCTTCTGCCGAGAAGCTCAATACGTCACGTTCGCATATCGTGCGCCAAGGGATTGAGAAGATCTATGACGATCTCCAAAAATAAAGAAGGAAGCAGCGTGAGTCCCGAAAAGATACTCGCTACTTCCTACCACGCAACCGCTTGAATAAGCAGACTGCATAAATATCCTACCATGTGCAGGAACCTCATTCAAGCGCTGCGATGACCTTTTATGGGAGGATGACTATGAAAACGATTCTGGAAGCCTTGTACCACGGGCAGCTTCATCCCGATGAGGCGATTGTGCCGTCTCATCCTGAATACCGACGCTTAAGCCAACAAATGGTGGTGCAGACGGATCAATGGCGAGACCGATTAGGTGAAGACGCATTTCGTGAGCTTGAGGAATATTTTGACCTGTGTGACAGCGTCCATAGCATGCATGTTGAGGCTGCTTTTCTGCATGGGTTCAGGCTTGGAGCCAACTTGATGATCGAAGTCTCAAGCAAACACGAGGAATGGCTTCAGGATGTAGCATCGGGCTAATCATCGACTACCCGGTCCGCTCGTAATGAGCGGGCTATTTTTGTGCGATATGCTCCTGCTACGTACGGAACATAACTTTGAGAATTTCAACCACCTTCTGTTGATCGGCCTCGCTCTGGTTCTGTAGCAGCGCTGCGGCCTCCAGAATCGCGCCGCTCATCTCAATCCCCTTATGGTCACCATCAGATAACAGTGCGGATAAGCTCACTTCCAGCGCATTCGCTATTTTTTCAAGCGTGTGTATTTTGACATTATATTCTCCCCGTTCGATTTTGCCGATATAGGAAAAATTGGTACCGACCCGTTCCGCGAGCTGCTCCTGTGTCAATCCTTTTAACTTCCGATATTGCCGGATTTTACGGCCAATCCTTGTTAACGTTTGCTCCATGTTTACGCTCCACTGTCTCTTTTATTAACTAAAGTGTAGACAACTGGAGACAAATAATTCAGGTATATACACAGACAACGAAAATATTTAATTGTCCGTTAATGAACTATTTTGTATAATTAAATCATCACCTGTCGATCCAGCCATAATGATCAACGAAGAGCAGTCTTGCACATACAGGCTGTTCTTTAACGCGAATCAATAATGGACCAATTCCTCCGTACGATCCTCCATGTTCACACCTAACTATATTCAATTTCCTGTCTTGACATCGTGCATTACTATAGCAATTGTACTGCTGTCCATCAGACTGGCCAGGGTAAAATACCAATCTGCCTCCGGCTCGTTCCCGCAAGCAGCCAAACATTGGCCAAGCTCAAGACAAGTCAAGTAGGAGCCGTAACCAGCCATACTGGGGTAATCCTCCGAAGCCGGGCCGACGTTCAATGCTTCCTGAAGCACTTGAGCCGCCTGGTCCATCCTGCCCAAGGCCATCAGCCCTTCGGCTTTGTAATGATACAGGTCCGTGTACGCCGGAAACTCGGTCATGCTTTCGCTGCATTGCTCCACCATATCTTCGTAACGCTTCATCAGCCCCAGCGCAAGGATCCGATACCGATGCGCGTTCATGATCACAGCTGGCGTTAACCCCGCTGGATGAGCCAGCGCGATGTTTAAATGGGCAAGCCCCTCCTCCGGTTCATTCGCTTTAAGGAGCTCCGTCCCCAGGTAATAGTGATACACCCCATTCTGCGGGTACTCCTCAAGTGCCTTCCGCAGCAGCGATGTATTCCGTTTCACCTTATCCTGGCGGATCCTATTGCGGATCAGATATCCGTAATGGTGAACCGTCACGTCAGCCCTTCCCAGCCGGCCATTCGGCATGTGCTGCAGCATCACCGCATAGATCTGCTCATGGACTCGGCCTTCGAAACGGTATGCCGGCCGATTCCGCACCAGCCGGAGCAGATAAGAACGTTCCATATAGCCGTCATCCAGGTAATTATGAAACAGCAGCTCAATCCCTTCAATCTGCTGCTCCCGAATCGAATCCCGGGTTAACAGCTCCTTCAGCTTGAATGCCTCGTTCCTGTCCAGCGCTTCATCCGCGTCCAGCCACAGAATCCACTCACACGTCGCCTCCTCCAATCCCCGATTCCGGGCATTCGAGAAGCTGTCATCCCAGGGCCGATGAATGACTTTGGCTCCATAATCGCTCGCAATCGCTGCGGAGCGATCCGTCGAGCCCGTGTCCACCACAATCATCTCGTCTACAATACTTCGGGCGCTGCTTAAGCATTGCGCCAGGCACGGTTCCTCATTCTTGACGATCATACATAACGAAATGCTGGGGGTGTCCATCCCTCACCTCTGCGAGTTATTTATATTCATGCGAGCTGCTTGTTTGAGAAGTCGCAATAATGATGTTACCTGCCAGAGTATTAATGCTTAAACGATAAATTTCCATTGATTAGAAAATGATTCGAATGAATTGGAACCTGGCCACTCTCCAGACCTGTGAATGCCTGAAGAGTGGCCAGGTTTAAATTGGCTTCCTATGTTCCGTTATAGCTTGACGGCCATTTTAGTGTCCACAGATAGCCGGGCTAGTATCGGTTAAGCCAGCTTAATGACGCTTATACTTGTTGAACCATAGTTAGCATCAGTTCCTACAGGATTTCTCAATGATAGGTTCCTTACTTGATCCGTTGTAATAATGGCGCTTCCTGCCAATACTTGCACCTTACCTTCGCTTGTAGCGACACTATTGCTTCCTGTTACCAGGGTTGCACCAAGGTACAACGCAGCACTTACCGAACTGAACGGAGTTGTAGTTAAAGACCGGGCGTTCGTCCTGTAGTCCACAGCATACGTCTGATTAGCCGCCAGCGTGATGGTCCCGTTGACACCTGGCGTAATGGCGGTCCCATTCTGCTCCAAAACAGCCGGTACTGGAATAAACCCTCCACCGGCTACATCACCTGGAACCCCAAAAGCATAATAATTATTCGCCGTCACGTTCGGAGCTGTAGGGCCTGTCACCCCCGTAGCACCGGTCATTCCGGTCAATCCGGTCACGCCCGTGACGCCTGTTGCGCCAGTCGGGACGTCATTTCTTATCCTAACTAAATTCATCATGCGTAATTTTTACGTATAGTCTAGATAACCGCGTATTTACTGGGCTTTTTCAATCCCTTGAGAGTGGTATTTCCTCCTCTTCGCCGCTCGCGGCGAGCGGGGGTTTACATCATTCTTAATTTCCATTCGCAGCCGGACACATGTCGAATGTCCCCAGCGTTAAAAGGTGTTATAACTCGTGTTTAAGCATGCCGCAGTGATGGGGCATTATCCAGGGGCTTAGAAATATTCAATGGTATAGTGAAAGGGATAGGCTTCACGTTCCGGGCTTCTGGCAGGCAGTTTCCGGATCTCCTTCGGCATAACTCGTACATAGTGGATTCGTTTGACCCTTTGCTTCAGAATTTCGTTTTGCTGCTCGGCCGGAAGGGATTTGAAATGCTCAAACGATCCGATGCGGGGTGCCTTCACATCCCGTTGCGGGCCTGTTGCGATGTCCCGGACTTGCTTTCGGATCTTGTCTCTGGACTCCTGTAGTACGGGGTGTTGTTTCACCCGGGTATGCACCCTTTTGAGTAGTTTGTACGGCAACTTCCTTGCCAGTGCGGGCTCAACGAGCTCTGCCTGCTCCTCCTCGTTCTCCCGCAGTTGCTGTTCGATCAGCATCAGACGTTCGTGTAAATCCATCAGGATGCTTGTCTGCTCTTGCGGCTGCAGATGTTGATCCCATTGCAGCCTTTTATCGTTCTGAAGCTGTTGCAGTACCTCTTCTTCCAGCAATCGCAGCTTCATTCCCTGATTATTGCATTTTATATCGCTATCGGGCAGCTCTTTCCGACAAGGCATGAGGAGTAACGTGCCGTTGCTCTTCTTATGGATATTAAGCTTTCTTCCGCAAATCCCGCAGAATAACAGGTCTTTGAACAGGGTGGCTCCCGTTTTATCTGCTGGTCTCTCGCGGGTGAAAGGGTCTGCCCCCCCGTTCCATTTTATACCAGTTAGCTCGTTCCCACTCTTCTACTGGAATGATCGCGGGATGAGCATCTTCCGTGACGATCGTCTCCACGATCTTGTAGTGGTACACTTGGCCTTTCTTGATTCGCTTGCGACTCTGGAACACCAGGGTTCCCTTGTACACCGGATTGCGCAGGATCTGCTGAATGGTTATGGGCAGGAAGTCATGTAGCTGTTGGGTTTTGAGGCCATCCCCGTTGAGCCTGTCGGCAATCTTGCGGCAGTTCAAACCTCGGAGGTACAGCTTAAATATATAACGAACTATCCCGGCCTCTGGCTCATAGATTTCCAGCTTCCGGGTGTCCGGGTTGCGCCAGTAACCGTAAGCCGCCCTGCCGCTGACATGCTCTACTCGACGGGCCCGCTGCATTTTATTGATTTTCGTCCGGCGGCCGATCATCTCATATTCCATCGAGGCATATAACGAACTGATATCATATAAATGACGGGAGGCCTCTGAACCGGCCAGGTCAAAGACTTGCGTCGGCGTAATGATTTTCACATCATGCTCGATACATTCTTTTTTAATGATCTGGGAGATCAGCCCATTGCGGGACAGGCGGTCCAGCGATACGGCAAAAATGGCCTGGTAGCGCCCAAGGTTGCGGAGCAGTTTCTGTAACTGAGGGCGGGCCTCCAACTGATGCTTTCCCCCGCTCACGATTTCTTCGTACACCTCAAAGGTGTAATCATGCTCGCGGCAAAATTCCTCCATCAGCTCACGGTGATTGCGAAGCGTGTCTTCATTCTCTCCTTTGGACCGTGATATGCGCAGGTAGAGTGCGCCGAATATTCCGGTATTCCCCTCCATCGTGTGTACATCACTCCCATCGCCCACTCACACCTCTGTCTGAGTGCTGTATTACTCTACTCTATGAAATGAGTTGTGGATTATGACATAGAGCAGCAGTATAAGAGAAACACCATCATGAATGGGCGACGAGAAAAGGCATGACTGAAGGCCGGACTGAGGGACGGGCTGAGGGGGTGGCCGAAGGAGGACAAAAGAAAGCCATAGAAATTGCCAGAAATATGCTCGCTTTGGGCATGGAGGTCCCCATCATCGCCAAAAGCTCAGGCTCACCGCTTGTCCATATAAAAAGAAGTTGCCCGTCGCACAGCAAAAAAATCCGATGTAAATGCACCGGATCAGATCATTTGGATAGCAGGTGTCCTGGCCTTTGCATTCAACAGATTGCCAGCCCCGGAGTGGTACTAGCGCCTGCACCAACATTTGCTATATCATTAATAGTCAGAAGATGTTTTGCTGTCAGGTATCCTGCTGTGGAACAGGTGGGCTCATACTGGAAAGCACTTCAATCATCATGGCTGCGCCAAGTTTAAAGCCGGTTGTAAACGAGGAGGCCATATCGATTCCCTGAACTTGATGATACAGATCGGTTAAAGCTTCAAGCTCGTTGAAATCTTCTTCGGCAAGCTTCTTTTTCCAGTGATTCAGGGACTCGGTAATTTGTTCGTTCAGCAATCTATATTCCGGGCTTTGGGAAGCGCTTTGCTCATGGGGAGCCAGATCGCCATAATAGAGTGATTCCAATACATTTTGCATGTTGCTCCACCTTTCTATGTATTTTTCTTAAGAAAAGCACAGAGGTTTTTGGCACTTATGCACATTCATACGTTGAGGATCGGATGGGCGAATTACAGAAGTAATGGTACTAGTACTAGGACCGTTTATAAAATCATTATATGTCCCGCATATGCGGGACGTCAAGTGGATATTCAGAAAAGTGAGGAGATTCGAATGGGAAAGAAAGTAGTTGTAAAAATAAAGGAACTAACCAAAGCTAATCAGATTTCATTAAGGGAATTATCCAGAATTTCAAATGTAAGAAAAGCTTCATTAAGTGAATTAGCGAATGGCAAAAGAGAAAGCATGAGCTTCAGCCATATCGAAAAAATCGCAGCAGCCCTGAATATTCAGGATATTCGTGAGATCATCGATTTGGTGGATGTTGAGGAATAGAACGTGGTATTACACCTTCAAATGTCAGCCAGTACAAGAGATGTTTCCAGGAGGGGGCTACATGAGCAATCATAGGCCCTCTGTTGCTATATTTTCAGAAATGAAAGCAACGCTTGAAGAGTGGACGCGGTTCTTTACGATTAAGCCAGCTTAACCACACTTACGTTCAGTGTTACAAATGTTTGATCAACGGCATTCATATTGTTAACGGTCAATATACTTTCTCCGGTGGTACTAAAAATCACGGTATTGCTGAAACTCAGATTTGTGCCATTGGTTAGGCTGGAAAAGCTGCTTGTGAAACCGATCCGCACCCCATTCAGTTTAAAAGCGATAATCGCGCCCCCATTGGCCACCCTGACTGTGCCTGAATATGTCGCCTGATACGTTTGATTCGCTTCCAGCACAATCTGAGGCGAACCAAACACGTGCGTGATGGCGGTGCCGTTAGCTGCGGTGTGGGCCCCAAGAGGTACGGCCGCTCCGGACGGAACAGCATGACCCTGGCTTACTACATTCAAGTAATTCTCCGTCACGGTCGGACCGGCAGGACCCGGTATCCCTATATGAATATCCGCCAGATCGTCAACAAATTCCCTTAGCGCCACTTCATAAACTTCCTCAATTCCGACGGTTGCCGGATGATTGAAGTTGTTCAGCTTCGTTCGTGTCCTCATGACACGTATGCGGTTCAGGAAGATATCCAGGATGTCACCACGCTTCTCTACCCTGATTCTTTTGAAAGTATTATCGTCCCAGAAAACGGAATCCGTGTACAACCCCTGCCGTCCCCAGTGCGCATGATCCAGATACCGGCTGTAATCACCGATCGCTCCCACACCGGACGGCTCTTTAGGATAAAAGAGAATCACACTTCCTTGATCAGCGATATCACCGATTAAATTGTAAGCGAGCCACAGGCTTTCATTACCGGCCGGGAGATTTAACCCAAACCGCACCTCAAATTCCAATACAAAGTCCTTGAGCTGTACATTGAACTGGAGGTACTGGCCTATCGTGGCGAGCATGTAGTCCGTTCCGGTCTTCGTATAGTTTCCGGATAGAAGTCCATCAACTTGTGTATTGGTAACCGCAAGCTCCCGCATGATCGGATGCTCAAAATCCTTCCCGGCTCGCTTCAGATTCGAAACTTTGTTCACATCGATAATGTAGTGCCCCTTGGATTTCCCGTGCATTCTGGCTGCATACGCCGCCAAATCCCGGGCAAATTGTGCATCATACGTACCAAATCTGCTGTCTTCCAAAGCCATGACAGGACGTGGGGTCGTCAACCAGACCATTGAGGGCTGCTTGGTGAAATTGGCGTGGATATGATTCGTGATTTGATCCATGTAATATATGAACTCTTTGGCACTGCTTATGGTTTCGTTGTTCATGCCCCAAGCGGTGATGAACAGATCCGCATTTGTGTCCTGGATATGATCAATCCAAGGCTTCGTAACGGTACTAAAGGTTTTGGCATCCTGCCATTGCTGGATCATGGACCCTCCGATCGCCCGGTTATAGAAGTTAAAGGTGACATCTTTGAACTTCGTGACCAGCATATCGATCAGCCGGTGAACGTACGCATCCCCAGCCGTCAGCCCATGCGGTGATCCCTCCCCAACACGCGGGCCTGTGTTGTAGTTGATCCCAATATTATCCTCGCTTCCGGTGCTGATGCTGTCACCCCAAATACAGACGTTCACTACTTTGGTGTTCTGAATGGCTCTCCAAACTATAGCGAACATATCCTCATCGTGAACCATTGTGTTATATTTTCCCGTATATACCTGCAAGGTATTGCAGATTTGAATATAGTAGTTATTCAGATTGCTGCTCTTGATGCTGGCCCCGTCCCCGAGCAAAATCAAATCCCGTGCGTTGGTTAATGGACCGCTGACATGATACGTATGAGGCACATCGAAGTACACGTATTTTTTGCCCTGGATTTTGGCTTCGGCAAACAAATCGTTGAGCAGGGCGGTCGCATCGTTGTCCCCCACGCTGGCATTTAAGCCATAGTAACTTGCAATCACCATGCTGCCTTTGATCCCGGCGATCTCCTGGTTCAAGCGAGTAAAGTTGCGGTCGATCTTCGGATACGCCTCTTGGGATGTATCGTTATCCAAAATGGGCTCCATCTCCGCCAATATGCTCACTCTTTCAATAAAAATGTCCTCATCACGTGGAGGCTCTTCTGGGGCTCTTCTGATCTGCGACTATGCTATTTTGCCGTTTGTGTTAATAATGGAGGTTTATGGGTGGGGAATCATACGAATCCGATGGGCTTGTCAAGTTATCCCCGCTATAATCTATGCACCGCGCAGAAAAATAAGAACATGGCGGCACAACAAAAAGCCATGCCTGCCCGTAATGGCTCGCATAGCTCGGGTACATGTATGATCTTTTCCATTTAATGGCCTCGTTCCTGTCCAACACTTCATCCGCGTCCAGCCACAGAACCCACTCGCACGTAGCCTCCGCAAGCCCCCGGTTCCGGGCATTCGAGAAGCTATCATCCCAGGGCTGATGAATGACTTTGGCTCCATAATCGCTCGCAATCGCTGCGGATCGATCCGTCGAGCCTGTGTCCACTACAATAATTTCGTCTACAATACTTCGGGCGCTGCTTAAGCATTGCGCCAGATACGGTTCTTCATTCTTGACGATCATACATAACGAAATGCTGGGGGTGTCCATCCTTCACCTCCTCGAATATGGCGCTATACCGGAAGCGATCGTTTCTCTGCCGGATTTCTTCTGCAAAGCTGCGGGCTTATGATTCGAATGAATTGAAATCAGGCCACTCTTGAGACCTGTGAATGTCTGAAGAGTGACCCTCGAAATCACACTGCCCGTAAACAGCGAGATGAACCAAGTTAAACCAGCTTACATCAGTTTAATGATGTTCATAGCTGTTGAGCCAAAGTTACCTGCTGTAGGTGCATCATTCCGCAAACGTAAGACACCTCCTAATACACCCGTCGAAATAATGGCACTCCCTGCTAGAACCTGCGTTATACCACCACTCGTAGCTACGGCATTACTTCCTGCTACAGCAGTATTATTAAGCTCCAAAGAAGCAGCTACGAGGCTATTTGCGCCTGGTGCATTGGCATTCGTCCTGTAGTCCACATAATACGTCTGATTCGCGGCCAGATTGATTCTCCCTAGTGTACCCTGCTGAATGGCGTTCCCATTTGAGTTCACCTCGATCGTAACTGGAACAGTGGCATTTGGAATTATTCCCGCACCTCCAACTCCCCTCCCCATGTAATAATTCTCCGTCACGCTCGGAGCCGTAGGGCCTGTCACCCCCGTGGCACCAGTCCTGCCAGTCAGTCCGGTCACGCCCGTGACGCCTGTTGCGCCAGTCGGGAAATCGTGGCTTCTTATTTGACGTGTGGGATGTACGAAGACCGGAATCCCTTGATCTGACGCGGGTTTTTGTGATTTTGTAATCGTTTTCAAAATATGATCGAAAGCTCTCTTACTTCAATCATTAAGCTGAAGCTGCTTACGTAAATCATACAAAATTGCAGGAATATGGGGACACGCAGAGATACGTTTTGTATCAAAACAGTTCTATGTTTCTTCAAACCTAAAAACCTACTGACTGCCTTAATAATAGGCATGGTTGTCAACAACTCATGACTAAAGTCACGAGCTTGTCTCTGCCTACTTCGTAGACAGTGCTTGCGCTTCGCACAA